>CACIHO010000004.1 GCA_902586485.1 uncultured Pelagibacteraceae bacterium
AGGGTTTTACCTGGAAAGAAGCTACAAAAATTGAAAGTCATTTACATTCCCAATCAGCTGATATTGCTATGGGTGTAGACTCATCTGGCAATAAAGATGAAGGAGCAGGCGACCAAGGTATTATGTTTGGTTATGCATGTAATGAAACAGATGTTTTGATGCCTGCACCAATTCATTATTCACATAAAATTTTGAGATTAATGGCTGAGGATAGAAAATCTGGAAAATTAAAAAATATTGAGCCAGATTCAAAAAGCCAAGTTACATTTGAATATGTCGATGGTAAACCTTCAAAAGTAAAATCTGTAGTTATCTCTTCACAGCATTCACCAGATGTTAATCAATCACAAGTCAGAGATTTACTTAGACCCTATATGTTAAAGTCTATTCCTGAAAATTTTCTTGATGGTTTTAATGAGGATGAGTTATATGTAAATCCAACAGGAAATTTTGTAATCGGTGGTCCCGATGGAGATTGTGGTTTAACAGGAAGAAAAATTATAGTAGATACATATGGCGGAGCAGCTCCTCATGGTGGTGGTGCTTTCTCAGGAAAAGATCCTACAAAAGTTGATAGATCTGCAGCTTATGCTGCAAGATATATAGCTAAAAATGTAGTTAATTCCAAGATTGCCGAGAAATGTTTAATTCAGTTAGCTTATGCAATTGGCGTATCAAAACCTTTGTCTATATATGTTGATTTGTTTGATAATGATCATGATAAAAATAGATTTGTTGTAAAAAAGATTAAGGAAAATTTTGATTTGAGTCCAAGAGGTATTAGAGAAATGTTAAATTTAAACAAACCAATATACGAAAAAACATCTGCTTATGGTCATTTTGGAAGAGTACCAGAGGAAAATGGCTCATTTTCATGGGAAAAAACAGATAAATCTAACATTTTTTCTAAATAGTTTATGTTGAATTAAAAAAAAAGTTTACTATATTTCCCTTACATTATTGAATTTTACAAAATGGGCTTAAGCCCATTTTTTTTTGGAGCAAACAAAATTATGCTAAATAAAAGAGCGGATAAACTTGAACTATTAAGGATAGCTGAAGCCGTGGCTTTAGAAAAATCTATTGATAAAGAACTTATTATTAGTTCTATGGAAACTGGAATTGCTAAAGCTGCAAAATCTAAGTTTGGTCAGGAAAATGAAATTAAGGTTTCTATAAACAGAGATAATGGAGACATTGAGTTATTTAGGAAATTGGTAATTAAGGAAAATCCTGAAAATGCAAATACAGAAATCAACTTAAAGGATGCAATAAGTTTAAATGAAACAAATAAAGATAAGGAAATTGGCGACGAGGTTTTGCAACCACTTCCATCATTTGATTTTGGAAGAATAGCTGCTCAAACCGCAAAACAAGTTATAAGTTTTAATGTAAGAGAAGCTGAAAGAGAAAGACAATTTAACGATTTTATTGATAAGAAAGATTCAATTCTCAGCGGTATAGTAAAAAGATTAGAATTTGGAAATGTGATTGTCGACCTAGGTAGAACTGAGGCCATAATTCAAAAAAATGAATTAATTCCTCGTGAAAATATTAAAGCTGGTGACCGTATAAAGGCTTTTTGCTATGATGTTAGAAGAGAGCCTCGAGGACAACAAATATTTTTATCAAGAGCGCATTCTAAATTTATGGAAAAGCTATTTGTTCAAGAAGTTCCTGAAATTTATGACGGATTAATTGAAATTAAATCTTCTTCAAGAGACCCAGGAAGTAGAGCAAAAATCTGTGTTAAAGCGGTTGATACATCCTTGGATCCTGTAGGAGCATGTGTTGGTATGAGAGGATCAAGAGTCCAGGCTGTTGTAAATGAACTTCAAGGTGAAAAAATTGATATTGTTAATTGGTCAGAGGATCCTGCAATATTAGTATCAAATGCATTGTCACCCGCAGAAGTTCAAAGAGTAAATGTTGATAATGAAAGAAAAAAACTAGATGTAATTCTTACAGAGGAAAATTTAAGTAAAGCGATTGGAAGAAGAGGACAAAATGTAAGGCTAGCAACAAAACTATTAAATTTTGAAATTAATATAATGACAGACGCAGAAGATTCTGAAAGAAGACAGCTAGAATTCAAAGAAAAAACAGAAAACTTTGTAAAAAATTTGGAGCTAGATGAGACATTGGGTCAGTTACTTGTTGCAGAAGGCTTTTCAACTATTGATGATATAAAAGATAGCTCTGCTGAAAATTTGATTAAAATTGAGGGAATTGAAGACGATACAGCAAAGGCCTTGATAGAAAGGGCTAAAGAATTTCATGAGAAAGATCAAGAAGATATCTCTCAGAGAATAAAAGAGCTGGGTCTTGAGGACTCTTTGATTAATTTAAAAGGTTTAACCCCAGGTATGTTAGTAACTCTTGGTGAGCAAAAAATTTTAACTTTAGAGGATTTTGCGGATTTAGCATCTGATGAATTAACAGGTGGTTACGACGTTATTAAAGGGGAGAGAGTTAAAATTCAAGGTTATCTTGAGGATTTTGCTTTATCTAAAGAAGAGGCGGATGAACTAATTATGTCTGCAAGAAATATAGTTTATAAAGATTGAGTGATGAGGTATGGAGAAAAAAACAAAATTAACAATTTCAGGCAAAGCCAAAAAATCCATTAAGAATATAGAGATTGCAAAAACTCAAGGTAAAAACTCTGTAGTAATTGAAAAGCAAACTGGAAAATTTTCTAGTAGAGGTGGTTCATTTAGATCTGCTGCAAATAAACCTAGGACACCTTCAATATTCAATAAAGGTGTTACATTTAAACCATCATTTAATTCTAAATCACCTCCTGTAACGAATGATTTTGAAAAGAGAAAATTAGCAGAGCAAAGAGCTACTAAAAGACTTAAAGCAGATATTGAAAACAAAGATAGAAAGACTTCAAAAACAGGGACAAAGAAAAGAGAACTTAAATTAACAGTATCTAGGGCATTGAGTGATGAGATTGATGCAAAACAAAGAAGTTTAGCGTCAGTTAAAAGAGCAAGACAAAAAGAAATTAAAAACGCTACAAAAGTCGACCCTCAAGACAATCTAAAACCAATTAAAAGAAACATTAATATTCCAGAAGCAATTACAGTGAGAGAACTTGCTAATAGAATGGCCGAACAATCAAGCAATGTTATTAAACATTTATTTGGAATGGGTGTTTCAGTAACCATTAATCAGACATTAGCGGCTGATACTGCAGAATATTTAGTAAAAGAATTTGGGCACAATCCAATCCGAGAGGAAAAAGCAGAAGAAATAATTCAAAAAATTAAAGCTTCAAGAACTGAAAATTTAATAAATAGGCCACCTATAGTTACAGTTATGGGTCATGTTGACCACGGGAAAACATCAGTTCTTGATGTTCTTAGAAGTGCAAATGTAGTTTCAGGTGAATTTGGAGGAATAACCCAACATATTGGTGCATATCAAATTGAAAGCCAAGATAATAAATTAACTTTTATTGATACTCCAGGCCACGCTGCATTTACAGAAATGAGGGCGAGGGGATCAAAATTAACTGATGTGGTTGTATTGGTTGTTGCCGCAGATGATGGAGTAAAACCTCAAACTGTTGAGTCTATTAAACATGCTAAGGCCGCAAATGTTCCAATTGTTGTTGCAATTAATAAATGTGATTTACCTGAGGCAGACCCTCAGAAAATAAAAAACCAATTGTTAGAGCATGAACTAATTGCTGAAGATTTGTCTGGCGATACTTTAATGGTTGAAGTGTCAACTAAGACAAAACAAAACTTAGATAAATTAGTAGAGGCTATAATACTTCAAGCAGAGATTTTAGATCTTAAGACAGATTATGAATCTAAAGCTACTGGTATCGTTTTAGAGTCAAAAATTGATGTTGGTAGAGGTCCAGTTGCAAATATTATTGTTACTACAGGAACACTCAAGAGAGGCGATTTTTTTGTAAGTGGTTTAAAATGGGGAAAAGTAAGAGCAATAATTAATGATAAAGGTCAAAATATTAATGAGGCTCCACCTTCAACCCCTGTTGAGATTTTAGGAATAAATGGTGCAGCAAAAGCTGGAGATGATTTTATCGTTCTGAATACAGAAAAAGAAGCAAAAAACTTAAGTGAAAACAGAGCACAAGAAAGTAGGGATGGAAAAAATCCACTAACATTTGCAACCCAGGACTCTGCCTTTTCAGACAAATCTACAGAGGAATTAAATTTAATTATTAAATCAGATGTACATGGATCATCAGAGGCAATTAAAAATGCAATTAGCCAAATAAAGCATGACGAAGTTAAACCTAAAATAATTTTAGCAGATATAGGTATGGTAACTGAGACAGATGTTTCATTAGCTAAAGCGTCAAATGCGGTGTTAATAGCTTTTAATGTTAAACCAAGTAAGGAGGCAAAAAAACTTGCTGAAAATGAAAAAATTAAAATTTCTTCATATAATATTATTTATGAAGTTTTAGATTACATTAAGCAAAGAATGTCAGGATTGTTGGCACCTGATGTGCAAGAAAGAATTACTGGTACTGCGCAGATTTTAGAAATATTTAAAGTTTCAGGCGCTGGAAAAGTTGCTGGTTCAAAAGTAACAGATGGTGAAATTAACAGCACATCAGATGTAAGAATTATAAGAGATGGTGCAATTATTTATACAGGAAAAGTTTCCACAATATATAGAGAGAAAAATCAAGTAAAACAGGTAAGTGGCGGTCAAGAATGTGGAATAACGGTTAAAGATTATATGGATTTTCAAAAAAATGATACAATAGAAGCTTTTAGTGTTACATCTACTGAGAGGTCAATTTAATGGCAGATAGAATAGGAAAACCTGTTTCACAAAGACAGTTAAGAGTGGGTGAAATGATTAAGCAGTCTTTAAGCATGATTTTCATCAGAAATGAGGCTAAGGTGCCGAACTTAGAAACAAACACAATAACAGTTACTGAGGTAAGAATGAGTCCCGATTTAAAAATTGCTAAAGCATATGTGCTTCCATTAGGAGGAAAGGATGCAGACGAAACAATTAATGTTTTAAAGGAATATTCATTTTTAATAAGAAAAATTTTATCTCAAAAAGTGGTTATGAAATTTTTACCAAAATTACTTTTTAGAAAAGACGAGTCTTTTGAGTATGCGGAAAAAATAGAAAACTTAATAAAACAAACAAATAAATAGAAAGAAAGAGGCATGAATAAAAAAGCGCAAGAGTTAGCAATGCACGATAAAGACACCGGGTCATCTGAGATACAGATTGCTTTGCTAACTGAGAAAATTGAAACTCTCTCTAAACATATTAAACAATTCAAAAAAGATAAACATTCATCTGTTGGGTTGTTGAGAGCGGTAAATAGAAGAAAGAAATTGTTAGAATACCTAAAGAAAAACAAAATGGATTCTTACAAAAATGTACTGTCGAAATTGAATTTAAGAAAATAAAAATCAAGATAGATAGAACTGAATGGAAAGAAACGAACGAAACGAAATGGAAATGAAATGTTTAAAGTATATAAGAAGGAAATTGAAGTAGCAGGAAAGAAAATAAGTTTAGAAACAGGTAAAGTAGCAAGACAAGCAGACGGTGCAATAATCGCAACATGTGGTGAGACAGTCGTACTAGCAACAGTTGTAGGAGCAAAAAAAGTAAATCCTGATATGGATTATTTTCCATTATCTGTAAATTACCAAGAAAAATATTATGCAGCTGGAAAAATTCCGGGGGGATATTTTAAAAGAGAAGCAAGGCCAACTGAGAGTGAAACACTAATCTCGAGATTAATTGATAGACCAATCAGACCTTTATTTCCTGATGAATTTAAAAACGAAGTTCAGTTATTACCAACTGTAATTTCTTATGATAAAGAAAACGAGCCAGATATTTTATCAATCACAGCATCATCAGCTGCATTAGCCATATCAGGAATGCCATTTATGGGTCCTGTAGGAGCTTCAAGGGTTGGGTTTATCGATGGTAAATATGTTTTAAATCCATCTAAATCAGAGTTAGAAAAATCAAAATTAGATTTAGTAGTAGCAGGTACGAAGGATGCTGTGCTAATGGTTGAGTCTGAAACAAGTGGTTTGACTGAAGAAGAGATGTTAAATGCAGTCAAATTTGGTCATGAGGGATTTGTTCCTGTAATTGATATGATTGAGGAACTTGCAAAAGAATGTAGAAAACCTGAGTGGACCGTTGAAAAGAAAGATCTGTCTGAAGTCAAGAAGAAACTTGAAGAAACTTTTACAGAAGATCTTAAAAAAGCTTTTGCTACAAGAGATAAACAAGATAGATCAAATCAAATTTCAGAAATCACTGATAAAGCTAAAAAACTTTATGAGGAAGATGAAAATTACACTGATATAGATGTTAACTCGCAGCTTAAAAATTTAGAGAAATCAATTGTTAGAACAGACATTTTAAAAAATAAAAATAGAATTGATGGCCGAGGATTGTCAGATGTTAGACCAATTTCGTGTGAAGTTGGTGTTTTACCAAGAGCTCATGGTTCTGCATTATTTACTAGAGGTGAAACACAAGCGATTGTTGTTGCAACTTTAGGAACTTCTGATGATGAGCAAAGAATTGAGAGCTTAGATGGATTGCAAAGAGAACGGTTTATGCTGCACTATAATTTTCCTCCTTTTTCAGTTGGTGAAACTGGCAGAATTGGTACAGGTAGAAGAGAAATTGGCCATGGCAAATTAGCCTGGAGAGCAATCAATTCTTCATTACCAACAAAAGAAGCATTTCCGTATACTTTTAGAGTAGTTTCAGAGATTACAGAATCTAATGGTTCTTCATCAATGGCTACTGTTTGTGGAACCTCTTTAGCATTAATGGATGCTGGAGTGCCTATTAAAGAACCAGTTGCAGGTATTGCGATGGGACTAATTAAAGAAGGTGAAGATTTTAGTGTCCTATCAGATATCTTAGGTGATGAAGATCATCTAGGTGATATGGACTTCAAAGTTGCAGGAACTAAAGATGGAATTACTTCTCTTCAAATGGATATTAAAATTACAGGTATTACATTTGAAATTATGGAGCAGGCATTAAGCCAAGCCAAAGATGGAAGAGTTCATATCCTAGGAGAAATGAATAAAGCATTATCAGCCTCAAGATCTGATGTTGGAAAACATACTCCAAAAATGGAACAAGTTAATGTTGATAAAAAAGACATTGCTGCTGTGATTGGAAAAGGTGGTGCAACGATCAGAGAGATAGTTGAAAAATCGGGTGCGAAAGTAGATGTAAATGATGAAGGTGTGGTAACAGTAGCTGCTCCAGATGAAGAGTCTAGAAACATTGCTTTGCAAATGATTAAAGACATTACTGCCAAAGCTGAATTAAATAAAGTTTATTCAGGTAAAGTAATGAAGATTATGGAGTTTGGTGCATTTGTTAATTTCTTAGGAAAACAAGATGGACTTGTTCATATTTCAGAACTTGCAGATAAAAGAGTAGCTAAAGTAACCGATGTTGTAAAAGAAGGTGACGAGGTAAAAGTTAAAGTGATTGGTTTCGATAGAGGTAAAGTTAAACTTTCTATGAAACAAGCTACTGAATAAAATTAAAACCCACCTCGCCAATTGTTTTTATCATCAAATTGGTCCTTTTCTTTTTTAGAGGTGGGTCTAAACAAATAATAAATCACAAATATAAGGCACAACAAAAATATTAAAATTTCCATATTTCGATTTAATTTAACTAATATTCTTAGGATCTGGCATCCCAACTTTGTTATATCCAGCGTCTACATAGTGTATTTCGCCAGTAACTCCGTTTGCGAGGTTACTTAATAAATATAATGCTGCGTTTCCAACATCGTGAATATCTACATTTCTCTTAAGAAAAGAATGGTCTTCATTCCACTTATATAGGAATTTAGCATCTCCAATTGCAGAAGCCGCCAGTGTTTTAATAGGTCCAGCACTGATAGCATTAACTCTAATACCTTTAGCTCCTAAGTCTCTAGCTAAATATTTTACACTTGCTTCTAATGCTGATTTACAAACACCCATTACATTGTAATTTGGAATAGCTTTTGTGGATTCGTAAGTTAAAGTAAGCATACTACCACCTTCTTTCATTACTTTAGAGGCTTCTTTGGCAACCTCAGTAAATGAAAAACATGAAATTAACATACTTCTTAAAAAGTTTTCTCTAGTAGTATTTAAATATTCACCTGACAATTCTGACTTATCAGAAAAAGCAACTGCATGAACAATAAAATCAATTTCACTCCATTGAGATTTGATATCTTCAAATAATTTTACTACTTCCTCTTTTTTTTCAACATCACAACTAAATGTAACATTTGAATTTAATTTTTCTGCTAAAGGAACAACTCTTTTTTTAAGAGCATCACCCAAATATGTAAATGCTAGTTCTGCTCCAGCCTCAGCAAGTTTTTGAGAAATACCCCAGGCAATAGATCTTTCATTGGCTACACCCATAATTAATCCCTTTTTACCTTTCATCAAATTCATAATTAAACCTTTTCAAAAATTAAAGCTGCGTTGGTTCCTCCAAATCCAAAACTATTTGACATTACTGTATTTAATGTAGCTTCAATTTCAGTTTTTGCCACAATGGGGAATTTTTTAGCATCATCGTCCATCTCAGTAATATTTGCGGAGCCTGTTATGAAATTATTTTTCATCATTATTAAACAATAAATTGCTTCATGAACAGAAGCCGCCCCCAAAGGGTGACCGGATAAAGATTTTGTTGAACTTATTTTAGGAACATTGTCTCCAAAAGTTTCTTTAATTGCATTAAGTTCAGTTATATCCCCTACTGGAGTAGATGTTCCATGAGTATTTATATAATCAATTTTGTTTTTAGTAGTTGCCATTGCCATTTTCATACATCTAACTGCACCCTCACCAGATGGTGCTACCATATCGTAACCATCTGAAGTTGCTCCATAACCAGTTAATTCTGCGTATATTTTAGCCCCCCTTGCTTTGGCATGTTCGTATTCCTCAAGCACTAATACTCCAGCGCCACCTGCGATCACAAACCCATCTCTAGTTTTGTCGTAAGCTCTTGAGGCTGATTCAGGTGTATCATTATATTTTGAGGACAATGCAGTCATTGCATCAAACATTGCAGTCATTGCCCAGTGAATTTCTTCACTACCTCCAGCAAACACAATATCTTGCTTACCCATTTGAATTAATTCCATTGAGTTCCCAATACAGTGTCCACTAGTTGCACAAGCAGAGCTCATTGTGTAATTAGTTCCTTTAATTTTAAATGGCACTGCAAGTGTTGCAGAAGCAGTGCTAGCCATAGTTCTTGGAACAATAAAAGGTCCCATTAATTTTGGTGTCTTCGCTCTAGTTTTGTCTGCAGCTAAAATTACATTTTCAATAGAAGGTCCCCCTGAACCCATCACAATTCCAGTTTTAAAATTACTTACTTCACTTTCTTCTAAGCCCGAGTCTTCAATTGCTTCTTTCATGGCAATATAATTGTAAGCTGAGCCCGAACCCATAAATCTAATTGTTTTTCTATCTATGTGATCTTCAAGTTTAATATTTGGTTTACCATGAACATGGCTTTTTAAATTATGTTCTTTATAGTCTTCAGCAAAAGAAATTCCAGATTTGGAATTTAATAAAGATTGACGAACTTCTTCTTGATTATTTCCTAAGCAAGAAACTACTCCCAAACCTGTAATAACTACTCTTCTCATTATTTAAATAACCCCACTTTTAAACTTTCTGCAGAATATATTTTTTTATTATCTGCAAGAACAACTCCATTTGCAAGTCCTACGGTTGTTCCACCAGGAGACATAATTTTTTTCATATCTATTTCATATCTTACATTTTTTACACTCTGCAAAACTTCACCTGTAAATTTCACCGTGCCCACTCCTAAAGCTCTTCCTTTCCCAGGATTTCCTAGCCAACCTAGAAAAAACCCCACCAGTTGCCACATAGCATCCAAACCTAAGCACCCTGGCATAACTGGATCTTTTTTAAAATGACAATCAAAAAACCAAAGATCATCTTTAATATCTAATTCAGCTTTTAATGAGCCTTTATTAAAAGCACCATTATTTTCATTGATTTCGGTTATTCTGTCAAACATTAGCATTGGTGGGAGAGGTAATTTAGCATTACCAGGACCAAAAAGTTCACCATTTCCACAAGTTATTAGATCATCATAGGAGTATGAGTTTTTTTTCATAATTTTGAGATCCCTTAATACTTGATTTAATCTTAATATAATATAAGAAAACAGTATATTTTTATTCATACTTTAGAATTATTATAAATAACAATGACAAAAAACTGCAATTTTATTGAAAAATTGAGAGAAGTGGGACTTAGACCTACCAAGCAAAGATTAAATATGTGCGAAGTTTTGTTTAATAGAGAAAAAACTTTCCATTTCACAATTAGAGATTTGGT
Organism: uncultured Pelagibacteraceae bacterium; assembly: GCA_902586485.1. Lineage (GTDB taxonomy): Bacteria > Pseudomonadota > Alphaproteobacteria > Pelagibacterales > Pelagibacteraceae > Pelagibacter. Next base: position 10,416 of record CACIHO010000004.1, read on the forward strand.
TAAATTGATATCTGAGAAAATGAATCAAAAGATATCTCTAGCCACAGTTTATAACACAGTTCATGCATTTGAAAAAAAAGGATATTTAAAAGAAATTTCAATCGATAGTCACAAAAGTTATTTTGATACAAACACATCAGCACATCACCATTTTTTCGATGAAGATACAAATGAGCTAATCGATTGTGATGATAGTGATATAGATAAAATAAATATTAGAAAAAATATTACAGGAAAAAAAATAAATTCAGTAGAAGTTTTGATTAAGGTTGCGAGTGATAATCAAAATCAAAAATAATTGAATTAAATCATACACTTAAAAACTACATTATAATAATTCTAAACTATTGACATACTGTCATGATGCATTATATGATTTGATATTCATTAAAAAGGAGAAAAAATGTCTTTAAAAGGAAGTAAAACAGAAGAAAATTTAAAAGAAGCGTTTGCTGGTGAAAGTCAAGCAAACAGAAGATATCTTTATTTTGCACAAAAAGCTGACATAGAAGGATACAACGATGTAGCTGCTGTTTTTAGATCAACAGCCGAAGGTGAAACTGGTCACGCACATGGTCATTTGGAGTATCTAGAAGAAGTTGGTGATCCAGGAACAGGTATGCCAATTGGCGAAACAAAAGCTAACCTGGCCTCTGCAGTGCAAGGTGAAACTCATGAGTACACTGATATGTACCCTGGTATGGCTAAAACAGCTAGAGAAGAAGGCTTTGAGGAAATTGCTGACTGGTTTGAAACTTTAGCAAAAGCTGAAAAATCACACGCAGGTAAATTCCAAAAAACTTTAGAGTCTATTAGCTAATTAAATTTCTTAGTGGGCGAATAACGCCCACTAAAAACAATTCGAATTTCAAATAGCTTAATTTTATGAGTAAAGAAGGAAGTTTAGGTGCACCTATAAGACATCCTATAGATTTTGAGCATCCTGACTTCTTAAATCCTGAAAAGTTAGACACTGAAATGAGAAGAGTGTTTGATATTTGTCATGGATGTCGGAGATGTTTTAATCTTTGTGACTCATTTCCGAAGTTATTCGACATGATTGATGAATCTAAAAATGAGGATGTTGAAAGCTTATCAAGCGATCAATTTGCCCCTGTTGTTGATGCATGTACTTTGTGTGATATGTGTTTTATGACTAAATGCCCATATGTTCCACCTCATGATTTTGATTTAGATTTTCCACATTTAATGCTGCGATATAGAACAGCTCAAAAAAAATTAGGTAAATTACCAATTGTACCAAAACAATTAGCCCAAATAGACAGAAATGCTAAAATTGGCGTCATGTTTTCTAAGATAGTTAACTGGGCATCAAATATTAAAAATAAATTAATTAGAAAAATCTTAGAACTTGTTGCTCGAATAGATAAAAGAGTTCAGCTGCCAAAATATAACACAGAAACTTTTTCAAACTTTTTTAAAAAAAATAAAGATAAAATAAATTATGAGACAACTTTAAAAGACAGAAAAGTTGTTATTTATTCAACTTGTTTTGTAAATTATAATAAAAAAAACACAGGTGTTGCTGCTTTAAAAGTTTTGAAAAAAAATGGGGTAGAGGTTCAGGAGGCTTATCCTGGTTGTTGTGGGATGCCATTTCTAGAGCAAGCAGATCTTCCAAAAGTTGTCGAACAAGCAAAGAAAGTTTCAAAAGATCTAATAGAATGGATTGATAAAGGTTATAAAGTAGTAACTTTAACAGCAAGTTGTGGATTAATGTTAAAATTCGAGTGGCCTTTGTTATTACCAAATGATGAAAAAATTAAAAAATTATCTACAAATGTTATGGATATTGATGAGTATGTAGTTGACATAGCAAACAATGAGGGATTAGCAGAAGGATTAAATGAGATTGACGGGGGAGTAACTGTGCATCATGCGTGTCATGCAAGAGCACAGAACATGGGTATCAAAGCAAGAGATATGCTAAAATTAATACCAAATGTTAAAATTGATGTCGTTGAAAGGTGCGCAGGCCATGGAGGAACTTTTGGAGTAATGAAAGAAACTCATGATTTAGCAAATAAAGTTGGAAGACCTACAGCTAGACAAATTAAAAATAAAAATAATAAGTATATGGCTTCGGATTGTCCTTTAGCTGGTAAACATTTAAAACAGTTAGAAGCTGATACAAACATATCTAATGATGAGGCACTACATCCTATCGAATTAATGGCAAAAAGTTATAACTTATAATTATGCCTAGAGAAAAAAGAGAAATCCAAAAAGAAGACATCATGCCTCTAGATGTCTATATAGGAAAGAGACGTGAACTAAGAAAAAGTATTGTTGATTATAAAAAAAATAGAAGAGTTGCTTTAGGTCCTTATGCTACTTTTTATTTTGAAAGCTATGAAACAATGTTAGCTCAAGTTCAAGAAATGCTATACATTGAAAAGGGCGGTGATGAACAACTTCATGATGAGCTTTCTGCTTATAATCCTCTAATACCGAACGGAAAAGAGCTTACAGCAACTTTAATGTTTGAAATAGATAATCCAATTTCAAGAGCGGCGTTTCTAGGAAAAGTTGGTGGAATAGAGGAAACAGTATTTATGAAAATAAATGGTGAGAAAATTAAAGCGGTTCCAGAAGAAGATGTAGATAGAACTTCTACTGAAGGAAAAGCTTCTTCAGTACAGTTTATTCATTTTAATTTAACTGATGATCAAATAGAAAAATTCAAATCTAATAGTTCAGAAATAGATCTTGGTATAGATCACAAAGAATATTCTCATAGCACAAAATTATCTAAAGAAAATATAGCCTCTTTATCTGCTGATTTTAGTTAATTTAGCCCCCAAATATTATCTGTTTTAATCCAACCTTCAAATTCTTGTGATGTAATTCTGCACCAATTTTGTTCACATTTTTCTAAAATTAATAATCTTCCTTCTTTTATCTGAGCAACTGGTTGAGCAAAAGATGTAGGTTTCTTAAATAAAACTTTATCTTTCGTGGCTATTACTGAATTACTTTTTTTTAATTGTGAAATATGAATCCATCCGCTGTTATTTTTAAAATCAATAATTCGTCTAAAATTTTCTTTTTTATCAATTTGTTTTAAAGGTAAATTTATTTTTTTGTAAACATACTTAATGTCAGATTCAAAACTTGGCCCATAGCGTACGTTCACCTTACTTTTTTTTAGAGAAACGAATATTTCTCCTGCATTACTTGAGGTAATAAAGAATATTAAAAGAGAGAATATAAAAATATTATTTATTGAATTTTTTATTTTCACTTTTTTTTGTTTTATTTAATTTAACTTTTCTAAAACTTAAATTTAATAAATCTATAATAAGAATAAATCCATTTAAATTTTGGCCAACTTTTAATATTTTTTTTAAAACTTCATTAGCTAGCATTGTCCCAATTGTTCCTGCTACCGGTCCCAATATTCCTTCATATTCACAGTTTAATATTTCATCAGTAATAACTTCCTCTTGATAGAAGTCTCGTAAGGAAGGAGTATTTTTATTTACAAAATCAAAAGTAAAAATATGACCATCAAATTTACTAATTGCTCCAGTCACAAGATATTTTTTATATTTATAACTTAAATCATTAATTAAAAATTTACTTTCGAAATTGTCAGTACCATCAATAATGAAGTCGTAATTTTTTATTATTTTTTCAAATTTTATTCTATCCATTTTAAAATTATAAATATTTATTTTTGTTTTGGGGTTTATTCTATTTAGTTTTTTTTTGGCAATTATAACTTTTGAGTGATTTAAATCTTTTTCATCATATAAACTTTGTCTATGAATATTCGATAGGCTAATGATGTCATGATCAACAATTCCTAGTTTCCCAATGCCAGATCGGGTTAAAAAATCAGCCGCTGGACATCCTAGACCACCCATTCCAATTATTAAAACCTTTGAGTCTAAAATTTTTTTTTGTCCTAATGGACCTATGTTTTTTAAAATTATTTGTCTAGAAAATTTATTTATTTCTTTTTTGCTTAAATTTTTGCTCATTTTCCAGTAGAGCCAAAACCACCCTCTCCTCTAATTGTTTCTGGTAGATCATCAGTTTCCTCAAGATCCATTTTAATTACAGGAGTTAAAATCATTTGTGCTATTCTATCTTTATTATTTATAAAAAAATCACTTTTTCCGTGATTAAAAAGAATTACTTTTATTTCTCCCCTGTAATCACTATCAATAGTTCCAGGTGTATTTAAAACACTAATGTTGTTTTTTGCAGCTAAACCAGATCTTGGTCTTATTTGGATTTCGAAATCACTTGAAAATGCAACAGCAAGCCCTGTTGGTACTAAGCAAGATGAGTTTGGTTTAAGATTAATAGGTTCTTTTACTAATGCCATCAAATCCATACCTGATGCACCTTCTGTTTTGTAAGCGGGTAATTCAACCGCAGGGTCTAACTTTTTGATAAGAACTTTTGCCATTAATTTAATTGATCAATTATTCTATCAACTATTTCATCAGAAATTCCAGATTTTTTTTTGTAAGAAAGTTTTTCTTTTTTAACGTCTTTGTTTTTATAATGAATTGTTACTTCATTATAATCGGAATTAAATCCTATATCTTTATTTGATACATCATTAGAAATCATCCAGTCACAACTTTTCTTATTTAATTTTTCCTTTGCATTTTTATCAATCTCATTAGTTTCTGCTGCAAATCCAATGACAAGTTCAGGTCTCATAGAGTTATGGTTAGACACATAATGAAGTATGTCTACATTCTTTTCTAAATTTAAGTTTAAGTTCTCTTGTTTTTTAATTTTATTTTCATACTTTTTGTTAATTTTAAAATCAGCTACCGCAGCAGAAAAAATTGCTACATCAACAGGTAAATTTTCTTGAGTAGCAACTAACATTTCATCTGCTGTTTCGACTTTTATAAGATTAATATCTTTAGTTATTTCAAGATTAGTTGGACCTGATATTAATGTTGTATCAAAACCTCTTTTGGATAATGATTTTGCTAATTCATATCCTTGTTTGCCACTTGATTTATTTGTAATAAAACGAACTGGATCTATGTACTCATTAGTTGGACCTGCTGTAACTAATGCTTTAAATTTTTTGTTATTTTTTTGAGTTAAGAAATATTTATCAACTTCTTCAGCAATTACTGATGGGTCTGACATTTTACCCTCTCCATATTCACCACATGCCATATCACCAATCTCTGGACCTATTAGTTTATATCCAAAACCTTTCAATTTTTTTATATTTGTTTGAGTAGTTGGATGCTCCCACATTCTTACATTCATTGCTGGTGCTAAAATAATGTCTTTATCTGAAGCCAAAACAACAGTGGATGCTAAATCATCAGTTGTTCCTTGAGCCAGTTTTGAAATTGTATTTGCCGTTGCAGGTGCAATTACAATTATATCTGCCCATCTTGAAAGTGAAATATGATCCATTTCAGCCTCATTTTCTAAACTAAATAAATCACTATAAACTTTCCCTTGAGAAAGTGATGTTATTGAAAGTGGAGTTACAAACTCTTTTGCACTTGTTGTAAGAATTGTCTTTATATCTGCACCATTCTTTTTAAAAAGCCTAATTGTTTCAAGACTTTTATATGCAGATATTCCTCCACAGATAATAAATAATATTTTTTTATTTAACAAATTTTTCATTTGCAGAATTAAAATACTATAAGGCCAAAAATTACAAGAAGTAATAAACCAATAATAGATTGATTTCTAAATGTTATCATTTCCGATTTCTTATTATTCAGAGCGGTGTAAGAATTTGAATTTTGTGGAATTTGACCACTAGCTAAAAACGTTAATGCTTGATTTGCTTTATCCATAATCTCAGGAAATTCTGGTAAACGTTTGATCACTTCAGATGTATTTTTTAAAGTTTCATTAAAATTATTAATTGGATCTTTTGTTTCTTTAAGCCAATTTTCTAGCACAGGCTTTGAAGTTGTCCAAATATTTGTGTTTGGATTTAATTTTCTTGCTACACCTTCAACAACAACCATAGTTTTTTGCAACATTAATAATTGAGGTTGAGTTTGCATATTAAACTTTTCTGTTACATCAAACAATTGTTTGAGTAATTTACCTCCTGAAATATCTTTTACTTCTTGACCAAATATAGGCTCACCAATTGATCTCAAAGCTTGAGCTAGATCATCGATTGGTACTTCTTTTGGAACTAATCCGGCCACTAAGTGAACTTCAGCTACTTTACGATAATCTCTTTGAATAAATCCAAATAAAATTTCTGCTAAAAACCTTTTACTAAGTTTGTCTAACCTGCCCATAATTCCAAAATCTATAGGTACAATTTGGCCACTATTATCAACAAAAATATTTCCTTGATGCATATCTGCATGAAAAAAACCATCTCTTACAGCATGTCTTAAAAAATGTTGGATAATATCTTCAGCTATTTTATTAGTATCTAAATTTCTTTTCTTTAGCTCCTCAGCTTCTCTTATTGAAATTCCATCTATCCAATCCAAAGTCATTACATTTTCACTAGTAAAATTCCAATAAATTTCAGGAACTTTAAATCCAGCATCATTTTTAGTGTTTTCAGCATATTCATTAGCCGCAGCAGCTTCGAATCTTAAATCCATTTCAAGATTAGTTATTTCTTTAAGTAAAAAAACAACTTCAACAAGTTTTAATCTTTTTGTTTTTTTTACAAATGACTCAATAATAAATGCAAATAACATCATTGCATCTATTTCTTCATTGAATATTTTTTTTATATTTGGTCTTAAGATTTTTATTGCTACATCTTTAATTGTTCCATTGTCATTTATTTTTGCTTTATGAACTTGTGCAATTGATGCAGCAGCAACTGGTTCACTTAAATCAATTATTGAATTAAATGCATCAACTCCAAGATCTTCTTTAATAATTTCTTTTGCTTCATGAATTGAAAAAGGTGGTAATCGATCTTGAAGTTTTTCAAGCTTTAAAGATAATTCTTCTCCGATTATATCTGGTCTAGTAGCAAGAAATTGCCCAAGTTTGATGAAAGTTGTACCCATAGATTCTAATGACCTAGATAGTCTTTCACCATCATCCTCAATTAAATTATTTTGTTCTTTTTTTTCAAATGAAATAGATAAAATTTTGAATAATATTGTTACGGCTAAAGGAGGTTTTTTAAATTTTGATGCAATTATTAAAATATCTGATTTTGCAATTTTTCTTGCTAATTTAAATAAAGTAATAAGTTTTTTAATCATTAAATTTTCCAACCACTATGAATTGAAACAATACCACCAGAAAGATTTCTATAAGAACATTTATGAAAATTATTTTTTTCCATTAACTCTATTAATTCATCTTGATTAATAAAATGTTCAATACTTTTGATTAAATATTCGTAAGGTTCTTTTTCTCCAACTACAAACTGACCAATAATAGGAATGAGTTTTGAGTAATTTTTATATACAAAATCAAGATTTGAATTTTGAATCTTAGAAAATTCCAGACATAGGTAGCGTCCACCAGGCTTTAGAACTCTATGGGCCTCTGAAAGTGCTTTATTTAAATTTTTTGTATTTCTTAGCCCAAAGCTTATAGTGTAATAATCAAATGAATTGTCTGTTATTGGTAATTTTTCTGCTGGAGAAATAACCCACTTTACATTTTTGTAATTAGATAATTTTTGCTTTCCTTGACTAATCATTCCTTTATTAGGGTCTACACAAGTAATTTCAGCCTCTTTATTTGTGCTATCTAAAAATAACTTTCCAACATCCCCCGTCCCACACGCAACATCTATTAATTTTCTATTAACCCTCGGATTCATCATATTGATTAAACTTTTTTTCCAATATCTATGTACACCCATTGACATAAAGTCATTCATCAGGTCATATTTATTGTAGACCTGATTAAATACATTTTCTACAAGTCCTTTTTTATTTTGAAGATTTTGTTGCATAAAAAAATATATATTGAATATAGTATCAAATGCCAGAATTACCAGAAGTAGAAATTGTTAGACAATCCCTTCATAAAAAGATCAAAAAAAAAAGCATAAAAAAAGTAATAATTAGAAACAGGAATTTAAGGTTTAAAATACCAAGTGATTTTGAAAGTTTTCTTAAAAATAAAAAAATAATTGAAGTTAGTAGATTTTCTAAATATTTGATTATCCATTTTCAAAATGAAGATTATTTTTTAATCCATTTAGGAATGTCAGGAACAATTCATATTCTTGATAAGAAAAAGCCTCTAAAATTTACGAATACTAGTTTTTATCATTCACCTTTTTTACCTAAAAAACACAATCATGCAGAGTTTGTATTTGATAGCTTGAAAGTAATTTATAATGATCCAAGACGTTTTGGATTTTTTGAAATAATTAAAAATTATCAAGATTTACAGAGAAGATTTAAATCAATGGGACCTGAACCATTTAGTGATAAATTTAACTTAAATTATTTAGTTAATTATTTTAAGAATAAAAATAAGGATATAAAAAGTTTCTTACTTGATCAGAGATTTGTTTCTGGAATAGGTAATATTTATGCAAGTGAAATTCTTTTCGCTAGTAAAATAAATCCATTTAAAAAGGCAAAAAGACTTAATAAAAATGAATGTTTAAATATTATTTTAAATTCTAAGAAAATACTTCAACAGGCAATTAATAAGGGAGGTTCAAGTATAAGAAATTTTAAAGATATTTCAGGTAACAAAGGTACTTTTCAAAAGGAGTTTAAAGTCTATCAGCAAGAGGGAGTTGATTGTAAGCGTACGAAGTGCAAAGGTATTATTAAAAAAAAGATAACATCAAATAGGTCGACTTTTTTTTGTGTTTCTTGTCAAAAATAGTTAAATATTTAGTTGACCACTATAAATTCTCAAGCTATACCCCTGCGCAGATGGCAAACACAAAATCAGCAATTAAGAGAATTAGAAGAATTTCTAAACAAACAGCGGTAAATAAAGCTAGAAAGAGTAGGTTTAGAAACGCTATTAAGAAAATGAATCTTCTAATTGATGGTAAAAAGAAAGATGAAGCCCTTAAATTTTTACCAAAGTTAAACTCTGAGTTGATGAAAATTGCAAAAACAGGAATAATAAAAAAACAAAATGCTTCTAGAAATGTTTCTAGAATTACCAAAAAAATTGCTGCAATCTAAACGTTAATTTAATTTTTTAAACAACTCCTGATATCTACATTATATATTTAAGCTTTTCATTAAGTTACTACATTTAGATTTAGTAAATATTTGGATTTTAGTCATTCAATCTATATTTGATTCAATTTAAATAAAATCAATTAATTGATTCAATCTATATTTGATTCAATTTATAATTTTAATTTAATTTTAATTTAGAATTAACTTTGAAAATATAAATCACAATCATAGATTTTATTTTTTTTTAATTTTCTTTATTAACTTGTTGCAAATTTTTTTAAATAGTTCTAACTGAGATTTCCCCTTAAGTTATGAACAAAATAACAAATACAAAAAATATTAACAATTTTTCTTCTGAATGCTTTGAATGGAAGCAAGTGCAGAATGAAATGAAAAACAAACTGGGCTTAGAAGTTTATGAGAGCTGGTTAAAAAAAATTTCTTTTGTAGAGGAATTTAATAATTATTTGTTATTATCAGTTCCAACAAGATTTATTAGAGATTGGATTACATCAAGATATTTAGACCAAATATTAAAAATAACTAAAGTTTATAAAAAGGATATTATTAGAATTGAGTTCAAAATAGTTGAAAAAACTCAAGAATCCAATTTAAAGGAAGGCAATATTAAAGAGAACAATACTAATGAAAAAGTTTCATTTATAAAAGACTCTTATCTTCAGTATAATAGAATTGATCCAAATAAAAGATTTGATAATTTCATAACAGGTTCAAGTAATAAATTAGCTTACGAAGCCTCCTTGAAAGTTTCAGAAAACATATCTCATTATAATCCACTTTATATTTACGGTGGTGTTGGAATGGGAAAAACACACTTGTTAAATTCAATAGGTTTAGAGATTAAAAAAAATAACAAAGTAATGTTTATTTCTGCTGAACGTTTCATGTATCAGTTTGTAAAATCAATTAAATCAAACGACATGGTGAGGTTTAAAGAATATTTTAGAAATACAGATATTTTATTAATTGATGATATTCAGTTTATAAGTGGAAAAGAGGCTATGCAGGAGGAGTTCTTTCATACATTTAATGCATTACTTGATAAGGGATCTCAAATAATTGTATCAGCTGATAGATCACCAAACAAATTATCAAGGATTCAAGAGAGAATTAAATCGAGATTTTCTGGTGGATTAGTTGTTGATATTCAAAAGCCAGACCTTGAGCTAAGAAAAAAAATAGTTGAAAAAAAAACTGAAGAATTAAATGCATTGTATTCTGAACAATTACAAGTTTCTAGAGAAATTCAAAATTTTATAAGCAATGAAATAACTGGAAGTGTAAGGGAACTAGTTGGTGCAATAAATAGAGTTGTTTCATTTTCAAGAATTTATAACAAAGCCCCAAATCTTGCTGAAACAAAAGTAGTTTTAAAGGACTTATTAAATTTAGCAGAAAATAAGGTTACAATTGATCTAATTCAGACAATTGTTTGTAAGTTTTTCAAAATCAGCAAAAATGAAATGTTATCATCTAGAAGATCAAGATATTTAGTAAGGCCTAGGCAAACAGCAATTTATTTAACTAAAATTTTGACTTCTAAATCATTACCTGAAATTGGAAGAGAATTTTCTAACAGAGACCATACAACAATAATTCACTCAGTAAAAACTATTGAAAAGATAAAAGAAAAAGATTCTGAGATGGTTGATAATATAAATAAATTAAAAAATCAGATTTTATATTATAATAAAGATAATGAAATTTAACGTTAACCAACAAGACCTTCAGCAAGCATTAAATTATTGCCAGGGAGTTATCGAAAAAAGAAGTACATTACCAATACTTTCAAATATTTTGTTAGATGCAAGTAATTCAAAACTTACTATCACTGCAACTGATTTAGATTTAATATTTATACATCAATTAAACAATGTAGAAATTCTTGAGGAGGGCAAAACTACCACAACATCCTCAATTATGTATGATATTATAAGAAAGTTTAACTCTGGAAAGAAAATAAATCTTTCTCTAACAGATATAAGTAAATTACAAGTAGAGTCTGAAAAATCAGTTTTTAATTTGAATTGTATAAGTGCAACCGAGTTTCCACTGACAGATGAAAATTTTAATCAAAATGAATTTATAATTAAATCAAAACAATTATTGAAATTATTAAATAAGTGTAAATTTTCAGTTTCTAATGATGAAACAAGGCATTACCTAAGTGGAATTTATTTTCATCAAACAGAAGTCGAAGATAAAAATTATTTAACCGCAGTTGCAACTGATAGTCATAGAATGTCTATTTCAAAAATTAGATTAGAGGAAAAAATTGATTTTGATCCAATAATTTTACCTAAAAAAACAATTTTTCAACTTTGTTCTTTATTAGATAGTTATGACGGAGATGTAAAAGTTTCAAATGTGAAATCAAAAATAAAATTTGAATTAAATAATAGTATTTTAATTTCAAAACTTATTGATGGAAAATTTCCTAATTACATTCAAGTTATACCTAAAAACAATCAAAAAAAATTAGAAATAGAATTAAAATTATTTTTAAATTCTGTTGATAGAGTAGCATCTGTTTCATTAGATAAAAAAGATGGTGTGAAATTTAATTTATCTAAAGACACTCTAGATCTTTCGGTAAATAATACCAACAGTGGTGATGGTAAAGAAACTTTAAATGTTAACTTTGATCATGAATTAGAGATAAGTTTCAACTCTAGATATTTGATTGATGTTGCCTCACAACTAGATGGAGACAAAGTTGAAATTTTCTTTAATGATACTGGTTCACCAGCACTAATAAAAGATCCAGGTGATTTTGATAGTATTTTTGTTGTTATGCCTATGAAGGGCTAATTAATTAAGTCTAACTCTGAATAAATATTTTTTTCAAGAATTTGAATAAAATTTTCTTTTGTTAACCCAGAGGGAATTGGTTTTAGAATAGAGATTGTAATCGTTTTATTTGATTTCTTTCCCCCTTTTTTAGGCCACACATATCCAGAATTAATTGCAACTGGCTGACAAGTAACATTTAACTCCTCATAGATTCTAGAAGCACCTTTTTTGAAAGGTGGTCTTTCATTTGGAAGAACCCTAGTTCCTTGAGGAAAAATAATTAAAGGTCTATTAGATTTAGCCATCATTTTTGAAATATCATCAAAAAAACCCAAGTTATCTTTTGTAACTTTGTTTCTTTTTATTGAAATTGATCCTATTTTTTTTAGGTACCAACCAAAAATTGGAATTAACAATAATTCTTTTTTTAGAATAAATATAGGTGAGTTAAAGATTGTTTGTAAATAAAAAGTTTCAAACATTGATTGATGAGATGCTGCTATAAAAAATTTTTCATTATCGATAATATTTTCTCTTCCTTTGATTAAAATTTTTATTGAAAGAACAAACCTTAAACAAAAACTGGCCCAATGGCCCATTAATTTACCCCCCATCAAAACAACCTGTTTAGGCAAAAAAAATGATGGTAAAAAAATTATCGATATAAAGATGATTCCAGTGAAAAACAATATTGAAAATAAAAAATTTCTTATCATTTTTGTCAAAAGCTAAATTATATCTTTATGCTTTTGTCTTTTTCTTATTACTTTAATTTTTGATCCTTTTATTAATAATTCTATTGGTTTTGGTCTTAAATTATAATTTGAGCTAAGTGACATTCCATAAGCTCCCACATCACATATTGCTATTAAATCTTTTTCTTTTAAAACTTGAAACTTTTTTAATGTAACAAATTTATCTGTACTTTCACAAATAGGACCTACAAATTCATATGGTTTTTTAGATGTTTTGTTAGATTTTATAACAGGTAAGGTTTTATGAAATGCACCATACAATGCAGGTCTCATTAAATCGTTCATTGCAGCATCTAAAATGATGAATTTTTTACTCCCGCTATCTTTTATATAGATTATCTTTGACACTAATGTACCGGTATCGCCAATAATTGATCTACCTGGCTCAAATATAATTTTAACTTTATGTTTTTTTAAAAATTTAAGTATGGCTGTGTTATATTTTTTATAATTAAGTTTTTTATTTTTATCAGTGTAAGTAATGCCCATACCTCCACCTAAATCTATAAATTCAAATTTATGATTTGTTTTATTGAGTATTTGACTCACCGCTTTAAGCATTTTTTCATAAGGTCTATGGTCTAAAATTTGACTGCCTATATGAACGCTTAGACATTTTAAATCAATATTTTTTGAATTTTTGCAATAATTTATAATTTCATAGAATGTATTTTTGTTTACACCAAATTTATTTTCTTTTTTCCCAGTGGATATTTGACTTAATGTTTTTGCATCTGTGTTGGGGTTTAGTCTTACACCAATTTTTATTCTTTTATTTTTTGATTTTGCTATTTGATTTATTTCTTTTATTTCACTTAAAGACTCAGCATTAATAAGTAAAATTTTTTTATCAATAGCAAAGCTGATTTCACTCGTTGTTTTACCAACACCAGAAAATACTATTTTGCTTGGATTAATTCCTGCTTTTAGTGCCATCATCAATTCTCCTACTGAAACTACATCAGCACCTAACCCAAATTTTTTAATTTCTTTTATTATATTAACATTTGTATTGGATTTAACTGCAAAGCAGATAAGTGGTGAAAAAGATCTGAAGTTTTTTTTAAAATTATTAATATTTTCTTTTAATTTAGAATAGGAGTAAGAATAAAATGGAGTTCCAAATTTATTGGCAATTTTTTTAAGATTAATTTTTTCTATTGTTAATTTTTTGTTTATGTATTTCATTAAGCCAAGATAACTGAAACTTCTTTTATTTCTGCTTTTTTATCTGGATCTACGTATTTAGGATCACCTTTCTTTCCGCAAGAAATAACAGCACAAAATAACAATATAATTATAATAAATTTTTTAATCATTTTTTTTTTTATATTTCATTATCATTTTTTTAATATTATCAAAAGAAGTTCCGCCATAAGATTTTTTTGAATTAATTGAATTTTTTAAATTAAATACTTTTAATACGTCCTCTTTAAGTTTAGGTTCAATTTTTCTTAATTCCTCTAAAGTCAACTCATTTAATTTTTTGTTTCTTTTTTCAGCAAAATTAACTACAGCTGCAGTTTTTTGATATGCTTTTCTAAAAGACATTGAGTGATTTTTTACAAGATAGTCAGCTAAATCAGTTGCTGTTGTGTATCCAGAATTAGCAAGTTCTAACATTTTACTCTTATTTGGGTTACAATTTTTTAGTATTTCATCAAAAATTTTTAAACAATTATTTAAATTGTCATTAGATTTAAAAACAATCTCTTTGTCGTCTTGCAAATCTTTAAAATAAGACAATGGCAAGCCTTTTAAAATTGTTAGCATCGATAACAAATTTCCATAAGCGCTTCCTGTTTTTCCTCGCAAGTACTCAAGAAGATCAGGATTCTTTTTTTGTGGCATTATTGAGGATCCAGTAACAACTTTGTCAGATAAATTGATCAAGTTAAAACCATCAGAATTCCAAATAATTAAATCTTCAGCGATTCTAGAAATATGCATAGCACACACAGATGAAGCGTATAAAAAATCCAATACAAAATCTCTATCCGAAACTGTATCAATAGAATTATTTGTGGGTATTTTAAAACCAAGTTTTCTGGTTGTATAATTTCTATCTATATTAAATGATGTTCCTGCTAATGCCGCAACACCCAACGGATTTTCGTTTAAACTGTTTAAATTATTTGAAAATCTTTTTTTATCTCTATTAAACATTTCTACATAAGACATTAAATAATGTGCAAAAGAGATAGCCTGGGCATTTTTGAGATGTGTAAATCCAGGCATAATAGTCTCAATATTTTTTTCAGCTAATTTGATTGTGCTCATAATAACTTTATTAATATTATTATTTATTTCGTTAGTTGAATTTTTCATCCAAATTTTAAAATCAGTAATTACTTGATCATTTCTTGATCTTCCAGTGTGAACATATCCAGCTTCTTCACCTATAATTTGAAAAAGTCTCTTTTCTATATTCATATGAATATCTTCATATTTTTTATTAAACTCAAATTTATTGTTTGTGATTTCCTTATCAATTTTTGCTAGTCCATAAACAATTTTATTTTTTATTTTAAATGAAATTATTTTTTGTTTAAAAAGCATTTCAACATGAGCAATTGATCCCTGAATATCTTCTTTATAAAGTCTTTTATCAATATCTATTGAATTACCAACTTTTTGAAACAAACTTGACACATTTTTTTTTATCCTTGTGTTCCATATTGCTTGGTTGTTTTTATTTTTTGTCATGATATTTAATTATACCTATTTAACATGAGATTTTTAATAATATTTATTTTTTTGATAACAAATGTTGTAGCTGAAGAACTACCTGGAATTAAAAATATTGTTATCCATAAAGCACCAAAAACATATGATAATGTTATTTTTTTAGACAAAAAAGATCAAAAAATTAATATCAATGAATATAGAGGCAACTTATTGGTATTAAACTTTTGGGCAACTTGGTGTGAACCTTGTAAAGAAGAAATGCCATTGTTAGACAAACTTCAAGCTAATCCAGAATTGGATAAAATTAAAATTTTTGCAATCAATATTGGTAAAGAAAATTCAGACAAAGTTAATAAATTTTTTAAAGATTTTAATATCAAAAATTTCGAACCTTATTTTGATCCACCTACTACATTAGCAAAAATGTTTTCTTTAAGAGGTATCCCTACATCAATTCTTTTAAATAAAGAGGGTCAAGAATTTGCTAGGATAATAGGTTCAATTGATTTTGAGGATAAAAATTTTGTTAGTTGGATAAAAAAATATAACTAATTTTTAAAGAAATAAGCGAAGCCAACTAAAGCAATAATAGCAATAAACTGTAAAATAACTCTTAACTGCATTAATTTATTTGAATATTTCTTACTTGTCTCTCCTCCCTTAAAAAGAGTCCCTATACCTAAGATTAAAACTACTCCAACAGCTATCAGAAGAGCAATTGATAAAACTTTTACTAATATTCCTGAAATCATTTTTTTATTATAGATTGTGTTTTGACATAAAAAACATAATTTATCTACTATGACATTTTGCCTAGATTCAATAATTATTAAACCTGAAAATGGTACTGAAATCAAAAATGCAGTTATTTTGCTTCATGGTTATGGAGGTGATGGAAAGGATATAAGCATGCTTTCCTTAAACTGGAAAAGACATATGCCTAATACAATCTTTATTTGTCCTAATGGTCACGAACCTTGCGCTATAAATCCTTCAGGTTACCAGTGGTTTGATTTAACTAAAGAGGACTCTGATTATATATTAGAGCAATCAATTAAAGCTGAAGAAGTTATAAAAAAATTTATTAATGAAATAAAACAAGAGTTTAAGTTATCAAATAATCAAATCTGTTTATCAGGATTTAGTCAGGGCTGTATGATGTCTTTAAATGTTGGTCTTACATCTGAAGAAAAATTTTTATGTATAGTTGGTTTTTCTGGAAAAATAATTAATCAAAAAGATTTGAAAAAAAGAATCAAAAATAATACTGAAACATTACTCATACATGGTGAAGCAGATCAAATTGTCTCATCAACACATTTACTAGAAGCAAAGGATTTTTTAATTAGAAATAATGTTAAAGTTGATACATTATTAATAAAAAATTGCGATCATCATATTCCTATTGAAGCATCAAGTACAGCTTTAAATTTTATCTTAAAAAAATTTAACATCTCTTATTATTGATAAATTTGTTTAACTAAGTTAAAATTAGGTCAATGAATAACTTTATTGAACAAAATGTTTCATTAGAAAAGTGTCCAGCATTAGTACTTAATGCTGACTACAGACCTTTGAGTTATTACCCTTTATCTTTATGGTCATGGCAAGATACAGTTAAATCAGTTTTTCTTGATCGAGTTATTATTGTCAGTAATTATGATAGAATTATAAGAAGTCCATCTTTTAATATGAAATTGCCAAGTGTCATTGCATTAAAAGATTATATTGTTCCTCAAAGCAAGCCAAGTTTTACTAGATTTAACGTGTTTCTAAGAGATAAATTTTCCTGTCAATATTGTGGAAGTAATGAGGAGTTAACTTTTGATCATTTATTGCCTAGATCAAAGGGGGGCGAAACTAATTGGGATAATGTCGTAACAGCTTGTTCTGCATGTAATGTAAAAAAGGGAGGAAAATTATTAAAACATTCAGGTATGAAATTATATCAGTACCCTTATCGACCTTCTACAGAGGATCTACATAAAAATGGTAAAAATTTTCCACCAAATTTCTTACATAAAAGCTGGATGGATTATCTATATTGGGATGTAGAGTTAGAGGCTTAAATTTTCTCAGAGATATTTATTGCAATTCTAGAGCCAGTTTTAATAATTTTATCTAGCAATAAATAGGGCCCTTTTTTTGTTGCACCTTCATCATATGCAATATCCTTGTGGTCTATTTCATCTTGTCTAAATTTTGAAATCTTTTTTTTTAAATCTTTCTCACTCTTATCCAGCTGGTTAATTTGATTTAAGTAATGTTCATCTATAACTTCTTCAACAGAGGCAGTACATAACATTGCGGCTTTTTTTCCAAGTAAAGTTGATCCAAATCCTAGTCCAACACCTAATAAATCCCACAAAGGTAAAAATTTAGTTGGTTGTATATTTCTTTTTTTAATTTCATTCTCAAAAAATTCACAGTGTTCTTTTTCATGAACTTTCATTTCCTCAATAGTTTTTTTTAGATTTTCATCTTTTACAAAAGTATTTAAAGCTAGCAATTGCCCTTCGTAAATCTTAACAGCCCCACGTTCACCTGCGTGGTCAACTCTTATGAATTCTTCAACTCTTTTTTTATTAATTTTTGTCATAGTTTAAATAAATCCTTGCACTACTTATAGTTATTAGCAAAGAAATTAAAATATTATAACTTGTAAGTGATAATCCCATAATTTTAAATGTCACATCTTTGCAGCTAGTATTATTTTCTTGTAATTGTTTCAATATGTCCTCTTTAGATATTAAATCTGACCCTTTTTTTAAATCACAAACTAATGATTCCTCAATGAAACCTTGCTCAATACCTAGATGATATAAAGATAAAATTGTAGCAGATAAAAAAACTAAGATAAGCAAAAGTATAAAATATTTTTCAAGATGAATAAATTTATAATTTAGTACAATAATTATTGTAGCCATTAAGTATGGAATTCTCTCTAAAATACATAAGTTACAAGGTTGATGACCTAAAACATATTCAATAAAAAATGCCGAGGATAAAGCAATAATGCTGATTAAAAAAATTAATTTTAAGGTAATTGTTTTGTTAATCTCAACCATTAAATTTAAAAAATAAATAAATAATAATAAATATTATAACTATAATAATTCCAATGATGGTGAACCATTTTGATCCATGTTTTTCCATGTACTCTGTAAATAATTCTCCAAATTTATAAGATAAAAAGGCAACTATAAAAAATCTCAGGCTTCTTGAAATCAAGCTAACAATTATAAAGACAGGAAGATTAAAAGCAATTAAACCACTTGAAATCGTAAAGGCTTTATAAGGTAATGGTGTAAACCCAGCTAAAAAAAGAATACTCAGCCATGCGAGGAACCCACCACCTTGGGACATGCTGAATTTTAAATTTTCAACTTTATCTTGATATCCATAAAATTCGATTACATACATTGCTAAATCAAAAAATAGATACCCAATTAAATACCCAAAAATTCCACCAAGGACTGAAAATATGGATGCTATTAAAAATATTTTCAAATATTTCTTTTTTTTAGCAATAACCATTGGAATTATCATTGCATCTGGAGGTATAGGAAAAAAAGAACTTTCTATAAAAGATACAAGCCCTAAATAAAAATTCGAACTTTTATGCGCAGCTAATTCTAAACATTTTTTGTAAAGTGTCTGAAACATTTTTTGGTTTTAATATAAATTTAGTTCTTATACTATTAAATATAATTTAATTGAATACCAAGGGCGAATGGCGGAACTGGTAGACGCGCACGACTCAAAATCGTGTTTCGCAAGAAGTGAGAGTTCGATTCTCTCTTCGCCCACCAAGAAACTATGAATTTAGATAATTTAAATAATTTGATCGAATTATTTGCAAATCAAGCAAATAAACAAAATAAAAGAGATATTTTTATAGAATGGTTAAACCCAACTAATAAAAAAAAATACACATGGGAACAAACTGAAAAGAATATTTTAAAATTATCAAAAGTTATTAAAGAAAATATAGAAGAAGGCGATAGATGTCTTTTAGTTTCGGAGAATAGACCTGAGTGGTTTGTTTCTGATTTAGCTATAATGTTAGCTGGTGGGATTACAGTTCCAGCATATACAACTTATATTGAAGATGATTATAAGTATTTAATAGAAGATTGTGAACCTAGCTTAGTTATTGTTTCAAATAATGAAATGCTACAAAAATTAAATAATATAATTAATAAAAAAAACTTTATTAAAAAAGTTATAACTTTAGATGAAATAACTAAGGTAACAAATAATTTAAGTTTAAATAACAAAGAAAAATATTTAGATTATAATTCTATTTTAAAGAATAATTTATCAGAGGAAGATAAAATCGAAAATAATAAATTAAATAGAAAGTCTCCAGCATGTATAATTTATACTTCAGGAACCGGAGGAAATCCTAAGGGTGTAATTTTAAGTCACGGTGGAATTTTAAATAATGTTGTTGGATCGTGTGAAATTACAAAACCATTATTTAATTCAAGACCAGTATTTTTAACTTGGCTTCCGCTTTCTCATTCTTATGAGCACTGTCTTCAATTTGTACAGATAGCAGTAGGAGCTAGAGTATTCTATGCTGAAAAAATTGAAAAACTTTTAGAAAATATATCTGAAGCGAAGCCTACAATTATGGCAGCTGTCCCTAGGTTTTACCAAAACCTTTACAACAAAATAAACATGAATTTAAAAAAACAAACGGGTTTTAAAGCAAAATTAATTCAAGCAACTCTTCGTCTGGGAAGAAAAAAACTATTAAATCAAAAAATGACTTTTTATGAAAAATTGGTGGATTTTATAGTTGATAAATTAGTTAGAAAGAAAATAAAAAAACAGTTTGGTGGAAATTTAAAAGCTTTCGTTTCAGGTGGCGGTGCTTTAGATAAAGAAATAGGTGAATTTTTAAATGCTATAGGATTACCGACACTTCAAGGATACGGCTTAACAGAAACATCACCAGTAGTAAGTTGCAATCCAATACATAAAATTAAAGTGGAAACTGTAGGACCTCCATTTAAAGGAAATGAAGTTAAAATTGCAGAAGACGGAGAAATTTTAGTTAAAGGCGAAAATGTAATGTTAGGATATTGGAATAAAAAAGATGAAACTGAGAAAGTAATTATAAATGGATGGCTTCATACTGGTGATATTGGAGAAATAGATCCGGATGATGGTTATTTAAAAATTACTGATAGAAAAAAAGATATTATAGTAAGTGCTGGAGGAGATAATATTTCACCAGCCAAAATTGAAAATATGATTACAAATGAGCCTGAGATAGATCAATGCATGGTTTATGGTGATAAAAAAAATTATTTAGTTGCTTTAATTGTGCCTAATAAAGATTTTTTAAACGAAAAAGAAAAAATAAATAAAGTAATTGAAAAAATAAACGCAAAATTAACTTTATTAGAAAAGATAAAAAGAATTCAATTAATAGATGAAAATTTTTCTATTGAAAATGGTTTAATGACACCGACAATGAAAGTAAAAAGAAAAAAAGTTACTGAAAAATATAAAAATCAGCTAGAAAATCTTTATTAAATTAATTAAATAAAATTGTTTATTAGCCGCATAAACATTAACTAAATTAATAAAAAAAAGTTTTACAAAAAATAAAAAATTAAAATTAATTTTTATAAAATTTAACTTTTAATTAAAGAATTGACATAACTTATAGAAAAAAATAAAAATATGTTAACAGCGAATCAATTTGATTCGTTTAACTAAAAAAGGGAGCTAAAGATGCCTAAGAAAAGAAAAAAAGCGGCAAAGAAAACTAAGAAAAAAGCTAAGAAAAAAGCTAAGAAAAAAGCAAAAAAAAGAAGAAGAAAATAGTAACTTAGTATTCTTTACAAAAAACGCTTCTCATTACAGTTTGTGTGAGAGGCGTTTTTTTTATTCATCAATTGGTTCATCGTTATCAGAAATTGGCTCTTCTACAGGTAATTCATTACTAGTAGCTTTTGCAGCTACCACTGGCTTAGGTTGTCCATCTAAATTTCTTTTAAGCGCTTTATCTAATTTTTTCTGAGTATCCTCTAAAGAAACATTTAAAACAATCTGAAATTCAGACAAAATTCTCTCATAAGCTTTTTCAAACAATTGTCTTTCACTGTAAGATTGATCAACCATAAGATCATCTCCTTTATTTAAATCTCTAACAACTTCAGCAAGTTCGTATATTTTACCAGATGAGATTTTGGCTTCATATTCTTGTGCTCTTCTACTCCACATAGATCTTTTTATTTTTGGTTTACTTTTTAATATTGAAATACACTTATTTACCTGGTTAATAGTTGCTAAAGGTCTTAAGTGAGACTGCTTGTTTACAGGCACCATTCCATTAGCTTTATCTTTTTCAAATTTAATAACATATGTTTCTACATCAATTCCACCAATGTTAATTTTTTTAAATTCAGTAATTTGGCCTACCCCGTGTTTTGGATAAACAACATGATCTTTAATTTTATACTCTCTTTTTTCAGTTTCTTGTTTTTTAACTTTTTTTATTTCAGGCTTAACTTCATTTGTTTTCGAAATTCTTAAATTATCTAATTTTGGTTCTGATTTTGTTTCTGTAACTTTTATATTTTTTTTTATTTTAGTTGTTTTGGTTAAGATTTTTTTATCAACTTTCTTAGCTTTTTTTGAAATTATTTTTTTAACTTTTTTAGCTTTTACTATTTTTTTGGGTTTTATTACTTTCTTTTTAGAAACTTTTTTTTTTACTTTTCTATTTGTTTTGCCTTTAAAGATTTTCTTTAAAATATTTTTCGTATTTATTTTGCTCATTTTTAAATTTCTCATGATCCGCAGGGGGATCCTTTTTCTCATTTATGTTTGGCCAGATTTCTGAATATTTCTTATTGATCTCCAACCACTTTTCACTCCCAGGCTCAGTATCTGCTTTTATGGCATCGACAGGACATTCTGGTTCGCAAACGCCACAATCTATACACTCATCAGGTTTAATTACAAGCATATTTTTGCCTTCGTAAAAACAATCAACTGGGCAGACATCAACACAGTCTGTTAGCTTGCACTTAATACAATTGTCATTAACGATATATGTCATCCTAAATTTTTTTTAATTTTTTCTTTAATATCGCCCATGGTTTTATTGTCAATGTAAAGTAAACCCGCAAGTCGTCTCATTAAATTGGTTTCATATATATCAGCATCTTTGTTTGAATAGATTATTGACCACAAAGCCTCAATAATTTTTATTTTATCTTGCTCAGGTAACCCTTTTACTTCTCGAGTAAAATCTAAAATTTGATTTGAATTTTCTTCAATTATTTTTGCTTCATCAATTGTTTTAGAAATATTTTCATCTTTTATACCTAGCTCATTGAGTGTTTTTTTTATAATTTCTTCCTCTACATCTGTATAATTCTCATCTATTTTAGCAGCATGAATTAATAAAGCACAAATTTTTGTGAGAAAATTATTATTTTTTATTTCTTCTTTTTTAAAAAACATTTTAATTTAAATTTAAATTTTTTAATATTTTAAATGGATTTTCGTTTGAGATCTTCTTTGTGGTAATTTTTTTAAATTTCTTATTAGGACTATATTTAAAAAATGTTTCATTTTCTTTTTCTAATATTTTATAATTCATTTTTTGAAGCAATTTTTTGAAATTATCTTTACTACATCCCAAAAGGTTTAACATTTCTGGAACTAATTTTATTTCAGAATTTTCCTTTGAACTAGAATTTATTATTAATACAAATAATCTTTCCAAAATATCAATTCTTACAAAAAAATTATCAAATCTTTCAAATCCACACAAAAGCATAAAGTTCTTATTTTTTATTTCTTTATCGTCTAAAAAATTCAAACCAAAGGTAGGTGGTTTTAAATTATGAAATTTTTGATAAAAATTTTTCCACAACAATGTTCGCAAAGATACGGCTTCTGGTTTAATTAATTGATAAAGGAAAACATGATATCTCCCAAACTTTACCCCTAAGTCTCTAAGAATTTTTCTTTCATTTTGTTCTAAGTTTTTTAGGTATTCAGAAACTTGATCTCGCTTTAATACCCCATTATTTTCATAGAGTTGGTATGCCAGTGCTTTAATTGATGAATTATTTTCTTTTATATTTTTTAAATCAATTAAACTTTTAAGAACGTTATTTATTTTTGAATGTATCCATTTATTAATATAGTCATTCAATTTTTGTTTAGTGTTTTTTTCAATAACATCATCAACAATTAAATCAAAATTAGGGTTTAAATAATCATTACCTGTTGTTAATTTGGCAATTGGGAAATCATTCCAATAAATTTTAAAATCTTCATTCAAACTAATTAATCCTGTATCAATTATTGATTGAACACGTTTTTCTAATTCTGGACCAATAGTTTGCCTAGCAGCTTTTTTTAAAGATTTAATATCAGTTTCCAAAGCACCTTTTTTTAGATCTAGTTCTAATTTTAGTCCTTTTATCTTTCCGATGAATTGATCGTCAATTTTAACATCATTGTTTTCTAAAATTTCAGTTTTAAATTCCATATCTTGTTTTAAACCTCTAGCGAGCACACTTGCTCTTTTGTCAATAAAAGTTTTAGTAAGTTCTTCATGTAATCTGTCTGAAAGTCTATCTTCTAAGTGTTTAGTTTTTTCAATCCAATAACTTTGATTTTGTACCCAATTATTTTTATTCGAAACATATGACCAAGTTCTGACATTTGCAATTCTATTTGATAAAGAATCTACATTTCCATCTAATTTATCTAGTTTCATGAGCTGTAATCTCATATAATCTTCAGAAATTAGTCCTTTTTTACTAGTTAAAAATTTAAATACATTTCCAATCACCTCAAAATGATTTCCATAAGTTTTTTTAACAAAATCAGGTATTTGGCAACATTCCCATAAGAGCATTAAAGTTTTATTATCAAACCCTCTATTTAAAATTTTTTGATCTTTTAAAAAATATTTAAGTGCTTTTTCATCCTCACATTCATGAATTTTTCTTAGCCATTCCACCTGAGGTTTTTCCTCTAAACTTTTAATTAAACTAATTGGGTTATTGAAATTAAGATTTGAATTTCTCCAAAACAAAGTTATAATTTCTTCAAATTTATGATTTTCTAATAATTCTACCTCTTCCGGAGATATTTCTTTGCAGTCACCAGTAATACCAAAACCTCCATCGTTAAGGTATCTACCAGCTCTACCAGCTATTTGACCTATTTCAGATAGATTTAATCTTCTTAATTTTTTTCCATCAAATTTCTTAACATTTGAAAAATAAACAAAATCTAAATCCATATTAATTCCCATTCCAACTGCATCTGTTGCAACTAAGAAATCGACATCCCCGGATTGATATAATTCAACTTGGGCATTTCTTGTTTTTGGACTTAGTGATCCCATTACAATAGCAGCACCACCCTTTTGTCTTCTTATTAACTCAGCAATTGCATAAACCTCCTCTGCTGAAAACGCAATGATTGCTGTTTTTCTTTCAATTCTTGATATTTTTTTATGACCAGCGTAGGTAAGTTTAGATAGCCGTTCTCTATTTATAAATTCAATATCTGCATCTAATTTTGAAATAATATTTTTAATGGTGCTTGAACCCATTAACATTGTAAGTTTTTCTCCCCTCATATTTAAGAGTCTATCAGTAAAAATATGACCTCTTTCATGATCAGAGCACATTTGAATCTCGTCTACGCCAACAAACTCTAAATGTTTGTCAATTGGCATAGACTCAACTGTGCATAAAAAATATTTAGCATTAGGTGGGATTATTTTTTCTTCTCCAGTTATAAGTGCAACTTTATCTAAACTTATTTTCTTGATTACTTTGTCATATACTTCTCTTGCAAGTAATCTAAGTGGAAATCCAATCATACCATTTTCAAAAGAAAGCATGGTTTCGATAGCAAGATGGGTTTTGCCTGTATTAGTAGGACCGAGAACAGCTGTAATTTTATTTTTAGTCATTTCTATCTTTTGTGCTTCTTTATTTTTACCTACCAGATATTGTTACTGCTAAAGAACAAAAATAGACTAAAACATGACCGAATCGGAGGGTAAAAAGTTCTCATTTTCTTTTAAATGTTAGTGAGATTATCATAAATAAGATTAATTCTATAATAGTAATTTGAACTAATAAAATGAGTAAAAAACTTTGGCAACCCTCTTTAATTGAAAAAAAAAATTCAAATTTATTTGCTTTTGAAAATTATATTTCAAAAAAATTAAAAATAAAATTCAATAGAAATTATAAAAAATTATTAAATTGGAGCATTAAAAACTCACCTGAGTTTTGGAGTAAATTTTGGGATTTTAGCAAAATAAAAGGAACTAAAAGTAAAAAAAAATTTAGAAAATCAAAAACTTTTTACAAAAATTTATTTTTACCAGGTAGCAAACTAAATTTTGGTGAAAATTTATTATCAAAAAATAATAAAGAAAAAGCAATAACTTTTATTAGTGAAAATGGATTTAGAGAAGAAAGATCATGGAGACAATTAAATTTAAATACTAATAAAATTTCAAAATTTCTGAAAAAAATAAATATTAAAAAAGGAGACAGAGTAGCAGCCTATATGCCAAATACTATTCAAACGGTTGAAGCATTCATTGCTACAACTTCCTTGGGGGGTATTTGGTCTTCTTGTAGTCCTGATTTTGGTTCTAAAGGTGTTATAGAAAGATTTTCTCAAATTAATCCAAAAGTTTTATTCATCACTGATCAGTATTTTTATAATGGAAAAAAAATAGATGTTTTAAATAGACTTCCAGAGATTTTAAAATTAATCCCATCAATTAAAAATGTTGTAATTAGTAATTACCCTGGAAAAAAATTTATTAAAAAAAAATTTAAATTTAAAAAAATTAATTTTTTTAACTGGAATGAATTAATGCAAACTAATGATGAAAAAATTAATTATAAAAGGTTTGATTTTGAAACAAAGTTAGCAATATTGTATTCAAGTGGAACTACTGGAAAACCCAAATGTATTTGTCATAGATCTGGTGGTGTTTTAATCCAGCATATGAAGGAACATCAATTACATTGTAATATTAAAGAAAATGATAATGTTTTTTATTTTACTACTTGTGGATGGATGATGTGGAATTGGTTAGTTAGTTCATTAGCTTCTAAGGCATCTATTGTTCTATTTGATGGATCGCCAATGTTTAAATCAGCAGATTTGCTTTTGAAAATAGCACAAACAGAAGAAATAACTTTATTTGGAATAAGTGCGAAGTATGTAGATGCTTTAAGAAAATTTAAACCAAAATTAAAATATAAATTCAAACTAAATAAATTAAGAACAATTTGTTCAACTGGGTCACCTCTTTCAGAGGAGAGTTTTAAATATGTTTATAAACATATTAAAAAAAATGTACACTTGTCATCTATTTCTGGTGGTACTGACATTGTCTCATGCTTTGTGTTAGGAAATTTATATCAGCCAGTAAACATAGGAGAAATACAAAACAATGGTTTGGCTTTAGATGTAGACGTACTAAGTGATAAAGGTAAGTCTTTAAAAAATAGTAAAGGAGAACTTGTCTGTAAAAATCCTTTTCCATCAATGCCTTTAAAGTTTTGGAATGATAAAAATGATATTAAGTTTAAGAGTGCTTATTTTAATAAATTTAAAAATATATGGCACCATGGAGATTACGCAGAGATAAAAAATAGTGGCGGGTATATAATTCATGGAAGATCAGATACTACCTTAAATCCAGGTGGTGTAAGACTTGGAACAGCAGAGATATATTCAGAAGTTGAAAAATTTAAAGAAATAAAAGAGTCTATCGTTGTAGGACAATCATGGGATAATGATGTTAGAATAGTTTTATTTATTGTAATGAGCAAAAATTATTCATTAACAGCAGAATTAATTAACAAAATTAAATTAAAAATAAAAAAAAATGCATCTCCTAGACATGTTCCAAGTAAAATTATTGTTGTAAAAGATATACCTCGAACAAAAAGTGGTAAAATAGTTGAACTTGCAGTTAAAAGTAAGATAGAAGGAAGTCAAATTAAAAACATTGAAGCTTTAGCAAATCCAGAAGCTCTAGAACAATTTAATAATTTAAAAGAATTGAGCAATTAAATGTTAAAAAATCTTGTCAAAGACCTAAAGCCATCATCTACTCTTGCAATTAACGAAACTTCAAAACAACTAGAACGACAAGGAAAAAAAATCTTTAAATTTGGTTTTGGACAATCACCATTTAAAGTACCTGAAGATGTTGTTGAAGAATTAAAAAGTAATGCCTATCAAAACAAATATCTACCCATGCAGGGCCTTGAGGAATTAAGGAAAGCTGTAGCGAAATATTCATCTAAAAAGAAAAATTATAACTACAAAGCAAACAATGTAATAATTGGACCAGGATCTAAAGAATTAATGTTTTTATTGCATGTAATTTTTGATGGTGAAATTATTTTGCCAGCACCCAGTTGGGTTTCATATGCACCGCAAGCTATTTTAGGGAGAAATAAAATTCAAATTCTCCAAACAGAAAGAGAAAACAACTGGTTTCCTACTGGAGCACAAATTGAAAAAATCATGTCAAAAGATAAAAATAAAAATTATTTATTATTTTTAAATTCACCAAACAATCCTTCCGGACAGGTTTGTAACAAACTAGAAGAAATCTCAGAAATTGCCAAAAAGTATAATCTTATAATTTTATCAGATGAAATATATTCAGAATTAACATTTTCAAAAAATTTTAAATCTATATCAAGTTATTGTCCTGAAAAAACTATTATTAGTACTGGACTTAGTAAATGGTGTGGTGCAGGAGGATGGAGACTTGGTTATTTTATAATTCCAGATGATTTAAGTAATATAAAAAACATGATCAATGTATTAGCTAGTGAAACTTTTTCTGCTGTTAGCGCACCTATTCAGTATGCAGCAATCAAAGCTTATGAAAATGATCATTCAAATTATATTACAAAATCAGTAAATATTTTAAGTGCAGTTGGTAAATATGTTTTTTCAAACTTAAAATCTAACAAGGTGTTGATTAATGAACCTCATGGAGGATTTTATTTAATGCCAGAATTTTTAAATAACAAATTTAAAACTTCATCAGATATGTGTAAGAATATATTAAATAATACTGGAGTTGCTTTATTACCAGGTTCTGATTTTGGGTTTAATCCAGATAAAATGTTAGCAAGGTTAAGTTTTACAGATTTTGATGGACAAGAGTTTATGAATAATATTGATGAAACAAAAAAAATTGATGAAAATCTTATAAAAAAGTTTGCGCCAAAAGTAGTAGAAGGTGTAAATAAACTAAAGAATTGGTCAGAAAACTTATAAAATCACTCTGTACACCTACGATTATTTTTTGTTAGAATAAACTTATAAAAATAACGACATAAAAATAGAGGGGTAAACAATGAAAAAAATAATCACATCTCTATCAAGCGCTTTACTGATTTTATTTGCATCATTGTCTTTGACAACTGTTGCTAAATCAGCTGAGTTCTTCACGATAGGAACAGGCGGACCTACAGGAGTATATTTCCAAACAGGGAACGCTATATGTAAAATGCTTCACAAATCAGCGATTAGTGCTGAACATGGTAGAAAAAAAGGTACAGCTAAAGCTTATAGATGTACTGCTCCATCCACTGGTGGATCTAACTACAATATTGGTCAGATAGCAGCTGGAGAATTCCAATTTGGTGTAGCGCAATCAGACTGGCAGTATCATGCTGTTAATGGATCTAGTAAATGGGAAGGAAAACAATTTAGTAATTTAAGAGCAGTTTTCTCAGTTCACAATGAGCCTTTTCAAATTTGGGCTAGAAAAAAAGCAAAAATTAAAGATTTTGCTGGATTAAAAGGAAAAGTAGTTAACATCGGTAATCCTGGTTCAGGTCAAAGAGGAACTATGGAAGAACTGATGAAAGCGATGGGTGTTGATAATAGTTTCTTTAAATCAACAACTGAACTTACTTCTTCTGAACAAGTTAAAGCGCTATGTGACGGAAAAATAGATGCATTTGGTTATTCAGTTGGATTTCCAAATGGTGCTATGGAACAAGCAGCAACTTGTGCAGCTAAAGCATCTCCAATTAATTTAACAGGTTCTGAGGTTCAAGGTTTAATTAATGGTGCAGATTATTATGCACAGGCAGTAATACCTAAAGGAACTTACACAGGTCAGAAAAAAGATGCTACAACTTTTGGTGTAAAAGCTACTGTTGTTACTTCTGCAGATGTATCTGAAGAGCTTGTTTATTTAGTTACAAAAGCTGTGATGGAAAATTTTGATGATTTCAAAAAACAACATCCAGCATTTGGATTCTTGGAAAAGAAAAACATGATTAAAGATGGTTTATCTGCTCCACTACATCCAGGAGCAATAAAATATTATAAAGAAGCTGGGTTAATGTAATCCAATTTTTATTAATTAAAAAGGCCTGGTAATTTTTACCGGGCCTTTTTTTTATGGTATGAATAATTTGAATGAGCGACTCAATCAGCAGTAAAATTAAAAATAAAATAAGCGAAGACTTATCACCAACTAGAAATATTACTGGTTTTCATTTGAAAATTGTTTCAGCAATAGCAATTATTTGGTCATTATTTCAACTTTGGTACGCTTCACCATTTCCATTTATGTTAAATTTTGGAATGTTTAAGGGATTGCCAGCAAGGGCAATTCATTTAGGTTTTGCTTTAACTTTAGCCTTCTTAATTTACCCAATATCAAAGGGTAAGAAAATTTCGTTTTTTGATGTTTTGATCAGTTTTATGGGAGCGATATCGTGCCTTTATATTTATTTTTTTTATGATCAGTTGGTTGAAAGAGGGGGTGTTCTTTTAAATCTTAGAATATCAGAAACATTAAATTTTCCATTAGAATTGATTTTAGGAGGATGTGGAATTTTGATTCTTTTAGAGGCTACCAGAAGAGCAATTGGTTTACCTTTGGTAATTATTGCTAGTTGTTTTTTATTGTTTTCATACTTTGGAAGGTATGCGCCTGAAATAATATCGCATGGTGGTTTATCTTTAAATAGACTTGTAGGCTTCCAGTGGCTTGATCAAGAAGCAATTTTTGGAATTCCGATTGGGGTATCAGTAGATTTTATTTTCTTATTTGTTTTATTTGGTGCTTTGCTTGAAACTGCTGGTGGTGGAAAATATTTTTTAGATCTTGCTTTTGCTATGGTTGGAAAAATGAGAGGGGGACCAGCGAAGGCAGCAATATTAGGTTCAGGTATGACTGGATTAATTTCAGGATCTTCAATTGCAAACACAGTTACTACTGGAACATTTACAATTCCAATTATGAAAAAAACTGGTTTTTCAAAAGAAAAAGCTGGTGCTATTGAGGTTTCCTCATCAGTCAATGGTCAGATCATGCCACCTGTCATGGGGGCGGCAGCATTCGTAATGGCAAGTTTTATTGGCGTAACTTATTTTGAAATAGTTAAACATGCTTTCTTACCAGCTATTATTTCTTATATAGCATTATTCTATATTTCACATTTAGAAGCTTTAAAATTAAATCTTAAGGGAATGGATGATGCAGATGTTCCTCATTTAAAAAAAACTTTTTTATCTGGGGTACATTTTTTAATACCAATTTTTGTATTAATTTATACTTTGGTTTATTTAAGGTTTACAGCGTCCTATTCAATTTTTTATGCAACAATTACTTTAGTTTTAGTAAATTTAATAAATTTGTTAATAAAAAACGAATTTAAAAAAGATACTCTTAAAGAATGGTTTAATCAAACAATTGTAGGTTTTGAAAAAGGTGCACTAAATATGGTTGCTGTTGGTATAGCAATCGCAACTGCAGGTATTATAGTTGGAGCGGTTGGATCTACTGGTTTGAGTACTAATTTAATAATAGTTATAGAGTCTATAGCTAAGGATAACGTTACTATTTTATTGTTTTTAACAATCATTCTATGTTTACTTTTAGGAATGGGTTTACCAACAACTGCAAATTATGTTGTTGTTGCTTCTTTAATGGCGACTGTTTTAGTAGATGTTGGAAATGCTTCAGGCTTTATTTTTCCGTTAATTGCAGTTCATTTATTTGTTTTTTATTTTGGTTTAATGGCTGATGTAACACCACCTGTCGGACTTGCCTCTTATGCAGCCGCAGGGATATCTGGTGGAGATCCTTTAAGAACAGGGGTGCAGGCTTTTTGGTATAGTTTAAGAACAGGAATTTTACCAATTGTATTTTTATTTAACCATGAACTTTTACTTATTGGCATTGAAAACATTTGGCATGGGTTGATTGTAATTATTACTTCTTTAATTGGGATTTTAGTTTTTACTTCAGCTACTCAAGGCTGGTTTTTTAATAAACTTAAATGGTATGAAATAATTATTTTTTTAGTTATCTCTATTTCTTTATTGTCACCTGATTTTGCTTTAAACAAATTTTACCCAAAATATAATTATGAAGATATTACTAAAATTAATTTAATAAAATTAGACTCAACAAAAGAAATTCAAATTAAAATAACAAGGCCCAGTTTATATGGTGAAAGATACAAGTTATTTGTGATATCAAAAAATACTTTTGAGGATAAATTTACTTTAGAGGACTATGGAATTACATTATTGAAACAAAATGACAAAGTTGTTGTTGATAATTTGAAATGGAATGGACAAGCAAAAAGAAATGGTTTTGAAATGGGAGACTATATAAGTGAATTTAAAATTGAAAATTCTGATAGACCATCAAAAAATATTGTTTATCCTATAGCAATATTATTGTTAGTAGTATTTGGCTACTTTAACTTAAAAAGAAAAGAGTAAAATTACCCACCAGGTCCTAAATTGGAAGGCTTTATTTTAATAATTTTCCATACTCCAGATGCAGAAGTAATTATTTTATCATTAGACTTTAGCTCGCAAAATAAAAAGACAAGAGTATTTGTTTTTTTTAAAATTTTTGTATGTCCAATAATTTCATCTCCAACTTTTGAAGCACCTATAAATTTTATATCTAAAGAGATAGTTACACATGGAGCATTTCCAGCGGTTCTATGTGCAGCTGTCCCTGCTCCTGCATCTATTAATGCAGATAAATAGCCTCCGTGAGTTATTCCTGCGGCATTTAAATGGTTTTCACTAATTATAGATTTAAATTCGTATTCAGTCTCTGAAATAGTTCTAAATAAAACACCCCCATTGTGTTTCATAAATCCAGGTTTAATACTTATTTGCTCAAATTCTTTGCTCATAATTTTTTATAATACAAAAGTTAAAATTAATAAAATAATAAAAATAATTATAAAAAAATAAATTACTGATTTTTGTAATGATGCTTTTAAAAGCCAATTAAACATTTCCATTTCCTTGTTGGTGGACCGCCCAGAACTCGAATCTGGAATCTCCCGGTTCGTAGCCGAGCGCCTTATCCAATTTGGCCAGCGGTCCATTAAAATAATATATTCCATATATCAAAGTTTTTGATGTAATTTAACTTATAAAATACTAAGTTAATTACTTTATGAGCAAAAACTCTAATGATGTTGTTATTACGTCTGCGCTAAGAACTCCAATAGGAACATATAAAGGTTCATTAAAAAATCTTAGTGCATCAAAATTAGGATCAATAGTAATTAAAGAGGTAATTTATAAATCAAAATTAGACGTTGAGGAGATTGATGAAGTAATAATGGGGCATGTTTTAACTTCTGGACTTGGTCAAAATCCTGCTAGACAAGCCTCGATTGGAGCTGGATTACCAGTTTCAAAACCCGCTCATATTGTCAATCAGGTTTGTGGGTCCGGATTAAGATCTATTGTTTCTGGGTATCAATCAATCAGTTTAGGAGAAAATCAAATAGTTGTTGCAGGTGGTCAAGAAAATATGTCTAGAGCAACTCATGCAATTTATTATAGAGAAGATAAAAAATTTTCTGAAAAAAATTTAGTAGATACAATGATAAAAGATGGTCTATTAGACTACTTTAATGATTATCATATGGGTGTTACAGCTGAGAACGTTGCAGAGAAATATAAAATTTCAAGAGATGAACAAGATAATTTTTCTTTAAATTCTCAGAAAAAAACAGAAAAAGCTTATATTGAAAATAAATTTAAAGACGAATTGATAAAATTGCAAATTAAAGATGGTGAAAAAAAATTTATTTTTGAAAAAGATGAACATCCTAGAAACAATTTAAATATTGAAGATTTAAAAAAATTAAAAACAGTATTCAAAGAGAATGGGACTGTAACACCTGGAAATTCCTCAGGTATAAATGATGGTGCAGCAGCCTTAGTTTTGATGTTAAGAAAACAAGCAGAAAAAAAATCCTTAGAGCCATTAGTTAAAATTGTATCTTGGGCTACTTGTGGTGTTGAACCTTCGTTAATGGGACTTGGACCCATACCTTCAATTCAAGAGGCTTTATCTAAAGCAAATTGGAAAATAGATGAAGTTGACTTATTTGAAATTAATGAAGCATTTGCAGCACAAAGTATTGCAGTAATTAAAGAATTAAAAATTCCTGAGAAAAAAGTGAATGTCAATGGAGGAGCAATTGCCTTAGGTCATCCGATTGGAGCTTCTGGTGCAAGAATTTTGGTTACACTTATCTATGAAATGATTAAACAAGATAAAAAAAAAGGTTGTGCGGCACTCTGTATAGGTGGTGGCATGGGAATAGCCATGTGTATTGAGAGGAGCTAAAAAGCCTAAATTTCATTTATTTTTTTATTTTTTGTATAATAAAAATATAAGATTAACGAAAAAACCTTATTAATGTGATAAAATAAAATCCAATAATGTTTTTTTGGGTATATAAAACATTTTAAAAATGAGCGAAAAATTACTTGTACCTGACATTGGTGACTTTGAAAATGTTGAGGTTATAGAGATACTTGTAAAAGCAGGTGATCAAATTAAAGAAAATGATCCAGTAGTCACTATTGAAAGTGATAAATCAAGCGTTGAAATTCCTTCTACAGTTAGTGGAAAAATAGATAGTGTAGCAGTTAAAGTTGGTGATAAAGTTTCCAAGGGTGATTTATTGCTTAATCTTATATCATCATCAAAAACATCATCAGAAAGTACTCTACCTAAAGATACAGAAAATATAATTAAACAAGCTGAAGAGGCAATGGCTGAAAAAAAAGAGGAAAAAGAAACTACTACTGAACAAATAATTGAGAAAAAACAATCTACAATTCAAGTTGTTAATGGTTCTGATATTGATCCACTTGAAACTCAAGATTGGTTGGAGTCTTTATCTGCGGTAATTTCCAAAGATGGAAACCACAGAGCCCATTTCTTAATAAAAGAATTAATTAATAAAGCTTATCGTGAAGGAGCAAATATTCCTTATACTCAAAATACACCATACATTAATACAATACCTCCTGAGGCTGAAGTAAAATCTAGTGGTGATCAAAATATCGAAAGAAGAATAAGATCGTTGATTAGATGGAATGCAGCAGCAATGGTAGTTCGAGCAAATAAAAAATATCCCGAGCTTGGTGGACACATTGGTACATTTGCATCTGCTGCAACATTATATGATGTTGGGATGAATCATTTTTGGAGAGCAAAAAATAACAAATTTGGTGGAGATTTAATTTATTTTCAAGGACATAGTGCTCCAGGAATGTATGCAAGAGCTTTCTTAGAAGGTAGATTAGATGAAAAACAATTAGATAGTTTTAGACAGGAAGTAAAACCCGGGGGTCTATCGTCATATCCACATCCATGGCTAATGCCAAATTTTTGGCAGTTCCCCACTGTATCCATGGGGTTAGGTCCTATGCTTGCTATATATCAAGCTAGATACATGAAATATTTAATCAATAGAGGCTTGATTAAAGATGAAGGAAGAAAAGTATGGGCCTTTTTAGGCGATGGGGAGATGGATGAGCCTGAGTCAATGGGAGCTATTGGATTAGCTGCTAGAGAAAATTTAGATAATTTAATATTTGTAATAAATTGTAATCTTCAAAGATTAGATGGTCCCGTTAGAGGTAATGGAAAAATTATTCAAGAGCTTGAGGGAAGTTTCAGAGGATCTGGTTGGAATGTAATTAAAGTTATTTGGGGATCATATTGGGATTCATTGCTTGCTAATGATAAAACTGGTCACTTAATAAAAATTATGAACGAGACAGTAGATGGTGAGTACCAAGCAATGAAAGCAAGAGACGGTGCTTATGTTAGAGAAAAGTTTTTTGGGAAATCTCCTGAAGCATTAGAATTAGTTTCAAGCATGTCAGATACAGATATTTGGAGACTTAATAGAGGTGGTCACGATCCTCACAAAGTTTTTGCTGCATATGATAAAGCGACTAAACATCAAGGAAGCCCAACGGTGATAATTGCAAAAACTATTAAAGGTTATGGAATGGGAAAATCAGGAGAAAGTGTAAATACTACTCATCAAACGAAAAAATTAGATGTTGATGACTTGATGTACTATAGAGATCGATTTGATGTTCCCTTAACAGATGAACAGGTGAGAAATATTGAATACTTTAGGCCTGACGAAAAATCTCCAGAAATAAAATACATAAAAGAGAGAAGAATTAAATTAGGAGGATATTTACCCGAACGTTCGACTTTCGCTAAACCAATCAAAGCACCCTCAAAAGATATTTTCGATTTCATGAAAGTATCAACTGGTGAAAAAGAAATGTCTACTACTATGGCCTTAGTAAGAATGTTAACAAATTTATTAAGGGATAAAAATATATCTCCTAGACTGGTTCCTATTATTCCTGACGAAGCAAGAACGTTTGGCATGGAAGGATTTTTTCAAAAAATAGGGATTTACGCGCATGAAGGACAAAAATATGAACCTGAGGATGCAGCTCAATTAAGTTCTTATAGAGAAGACAAAAGTGGTCAAGTTTTAGAGGAAGGTATCAATGAAGCAGGTGCTATGTCTTCATGGATTGCTGCTGCCACTGCATATACTAATCACGATATCGAAATGATCCCAATTTATATTTTTTATTCAATGTTTGGTTTCCAAAGAATAGGAGATCTAGCTTGGGCAGCTGGGGATAGTCAGGCTAGAGGATTTTTGGTAGGTGCAACAGCTGGAAGAACAACATTAGCTGGAGAAGGCTTACAACACCAGGATGGGCATAGTCATTTAATTGCATCAACTATTCCAAATTGTGTAACTTATGATCCTACATTTCATTATGAATTAGCGGTTATTTTTCGAGAAGGTCTAAGAAGAATGCATGAGAAAAATGAGAATGTTTTTTATTATATTACAACAATGAATGAAAATTACGCACACCCAGAAATGCCAAAAGATAAAAATTGTGAGGAAGGCATTTTAAAGGGCATGTATAAAATAAAAGAATTTAACAAATACAAAAAAACTAAAATCCAACTTTTAGGATCAGGAACAATCTTAAGAGAAATGATGTCTGCTGCAGAGATTTTACAAAATGATTATAAAATTGACAGTGAGATATGGAGTGTAACAAGTTTTAATGAATTAAGAAAAGATGGAATGGAGGTAGAAAGATTTAATCTTTTGAATCCTGATAAAGAACCTAAAAAATCTTATGTTGAGCAATGCCTGGGCCAAACAGGGGGCCCAATTATGGCTGCATCTGATTATATGAGAATGAATTCAGATCAAATCAGACCATATACTAACAAAAGCTTTTATTCATTAGGAGCAGATGGTTTTGGAAGAAGTGATACAAGAAAAAATTTAAGAAAATTTTTTGAGGTAGATAAAGAACATTTGGTTGCTTATGGTTTAAGTATTTTAGCAAAAGAACAGCTTATTACTTCCAAATATGCAAAAGATGCAATGAAGAAGTATAATATTGATACCAACAAACCAATGCCAACAAAATTATAATGTCTGAAACTGAGATTAAAGTACCTAATATTGGAGATTTTAAAGATGTTGAGGTTATTGAGGTATTAGTTACTGAAGGTCAATCAATTAAAAAAAATGATGCCCTAATAACAATTGAAAGTGATAAATCTAGCGTAGAAATACCATCAAATTTAGAAGGTAAAATTAAAAATTTAAAAATAAAAGTAGGAGACAAAGTTTCTGAGGGCGACTTAATTTTAACTGTAGAAAGTGATTTAGAAGTTAAAAAGGAAGAGGTTAAAGAAAAACCAGAAATTGAAAAAGAGTCAAAAAATATTGAGGTAATAAAACCTGAAATCCAAGAAAAAACATTTTCTAAAAATAATATTTCAGACATTTCATCTGCAAGTCCAAAAGCTAGAAAATTTGCTAGAGAACTTGGTGTAGATATTAATCAAGTATCGGGAAGTCAGAAAGATGGCAGAGTTGTTGAAGATGATATTAAAAAATTTGTTTCATCTAATTCAAAAAACAATGTTGTAGTAAAAGATAGTAAACCAGATAAAATTAAAAACGAATTTGAACATTCTGATTTTGGTGAAATAGAAATTAAAGATATACCAAGAGTAAAAAAATTATCATCAAAATATCTTACAAATTCATGGACAACAATTCCTCATGTTACAAATCACGATGAAGCCGACATAACGGAGATGGAAAGTTTTAGAAGTTCATTAACAGATATGTATACTGGAGAAAAAATTAAAATTACACCTCTAGCATTTATAATAAAGGCTTTAGTTGCATCTCTTAAGAAATTTCCTAGTTTTAATTCTTCTATCGACGAAATTGAGACTGGAAAAATGACTTTAAAAAATTATTACCATATTGGGATAGCAGTTGATACGCCAAATGGATTAATGGTTCCAAAAATAAGAAATGCAAATAACAAAAAAATTTCTCTGATAAGTAAAGAATTAAAAGAGGTAAGCGAACTTTGCAGAAATTTAAAAATTGATAAAAAAGAATTGTTCGGCGGCTCGATGACGATTACGAGTTTAGGTGGTATAGGAGGTTCATTTTTTACTCCTATAATTAATTATCCTGAAGTTGCTATATTAGGAGTAGGTAGATCAGAAAAAAAACAAATTTTTATGAATGGAAAGTTTCAAACTAGGACAATGCTGCCAATTTCTTTATCTTATGATCACAGAATTATTGATGGTGCAGAAGCAGCTAGGTTTAATAATGATCTAAAAGAAAACTTAGGCAAAAATTTTGCCTATAAACTAGCTGTCTAATTAAAAATGAGTAAATCCATATCATTATTTAGTGCCTTACTGTGTACTTTTATTTGGGGAACAACTTTTATTGCCCAAGATACGGGCATGGATAATATTGGCCCTTTTACATTTAATGCTGTGAGGTTTTTTGTTGGTTTTCTAGCCATAATTCCACTTATGATTTTATTTGAATTAAAAAATTTTAAATCAGAATTTAAGTTAGATAAAAAAACTTTCATAATTTATTCATTTTTAATTGGAATTTCTTTATTCTTAGGCTCAGCACTACAACAAGTTGCTTTGCTTTATACAGATGTTGCAAATGCTGCTTTTTTTACAATTTTTTATGTGCCAATAGTACCGATTATCATTTTTTTGTTTAGTAAAAAATCAATGCATTGGAGTGTATGGCCTTCTGTAGTTCTATGTTTAATTGGAGGATATTTATTAACAAATTTTTATGATGCAACAGTAAGATTAGGAGATACTTTAGTTGTTCTCGGAGCTCTATTTTGGAGTACTCATATCATTTTTACTGGGATCATTATAACTAAGTACAATCTGCCACTTACCTTAGGAGCTGCGCAGACTTTAATTGTGGCTATTTTTTCATTTATAATTGGAATTATTTATGAAGAATTTATTTTCAGCAATATTTTAATGGAAATTTATTCAATTTTATATGCAGGTATATTATCTGGTGGATTTGCATTTGTATTACAAATTTATGCCCAGCGTAATATTACTCCAGCACCTGCAGCTATAATTTTTTCTCTTGAAGGTGTATTTGCGACTATAGCTGCTTGGTTTATTTTAAATCAAATTCTAGATGTTAATAATTTACTTGGATGTTTTTTTATTCTATGTGGAGTTCTTTTGTCTCAATTACTGCCTTTAATTAAAAAGAAATATACTTAATAAATTAAACTAAATAAAATTAAAGCAATTATTATTCTATAAATTACAAACGCATTCATTGAAAATTTATTTATATAAATTAAAAAGAATTTAACTGTTAAAAAAGAAAAAATAAAAGAAGATATAATCGCGATAACAACTAAGTAATTAAACTGAATTGATTGTTCAAAAACATCTTTCAAGCTTAAGACACTAGCTCCAGCTAATGCTGGGATTGAAAGTAAAAAAGATATCTTACTTGAATCTACTCTATTGAATTTTAAAATTCTCGCAGCTGTTATAGTAATTCCTGCTCTACTAACTCCGGGCACAAGAGAGAAAATTTGGAAAACACCTATAAATATTATTGACTGAAAATTTAAATTTGAAGAAATTTTTTTATCAAATCGATTTTTGTCTGAGATGTATAAAATAATTGCGAATATTAAAGTAGTCCAAGCAATAACTTCTAAATTTCTTAACTGATAAATTAAATTTGTACTATAAAGTATGTATCCAACAATTATTAATGGAATAGATCCTAATAGAATTAAATTTAAAATTCTTTTATTTTTTCTGATATCAAATAATTCATCTTTAAAAAAATAAATTATAGCTATTAGTGAACCTAGATGTAGGCTAATATCAATAAGCAAAGAACTAGATTTAAATTCATATAAAGTAGAAACCAAAATTAAATGAGCAGAAGAACTAATAGGAAGAAATTCAGATATTCCTTGAATTGCAGAGAGAATTAAAACTTCTATAATATTTTGAAACATTGTTTCTTCGTAACTTATAAAGTATTTATTTAAAACAATTCGATTTAAGCATAATAGCTATGCAATAATTAAAAACGTGTTAATTGGCAGTAATAATTTAAAAATTAAGGTCAATATTTATGACCTATTTTATGCTTTATATACATAAATCAGGGTATATTTTGCCAAAACTTAAATAATATTATGTCCGACAAAATGCTCAAATTTGTTAAAATAGGTCAACAAACTCCACCTAAAAGAGAAGTTGATATGAGAAAGAAAGATTTTAACGAAATTTATGACGAGTATATCAATGAAAAAGCCAAAGAACAGTCGAGTAGGTGTTCGCAATGTGGAGTACCTTTTTGCCAAGTTCATTGTCCTTTAAGTAATAACATTCCAGATTGGCTTAAACTTACAGCAGAGGGAAGATTAAAAGAGGCGTATGAATTATCCCAAAGCACAAACAATATGCCTGAAGTGTGTGGCCGAATTTGCCCCCAAGATAGATTATGCGAGGGAAATTGTGTAATTGAACAGTCTGGTCATGGAACAGTAACTATTGGATCAGTAGAAAAATATATTACAGATAATGCTTGGGCTCAGGGCTGGGTAAAACCAATTAAGGTAACGAATGAAAAAAATCAAAGCGTAGGAATTATAGGAGCAGGTCCTGCTGGTTTAGCTGCTGCAGAACAATTAAGAAAGAATGGGTATAAAATAACTGTCTACGATAGATATGATAGAGCAGGAGGATTATTAATTTATGGAATTCCAAATTTTAAATTAGAAAAAGAAGTTGTAGAGCGAAGAACAAAACTTTTAAAGGATGGAGGAATTGAATTTGTTCAAAATTTTGAAGTTGGTAAGGATGCAAGTCTAGACCAATTGAGAAAAAAACACGATGCAATTTTAATTGCTACAGGAGTTTATAAAGCAAGAGAAGTAAACTTACCTGGAAATGATCTTGATAATATTTTTCCTGCAATGGATTTTTTAACAGCATCTAATAAAAAAGGTCTAGGAGATGATGTTGAGTTGTTTGATAAAGGAATTTTAAACGCAGAAGGTAAAGATGTTGTTGTAATCGGTGGAGGTGACACAGCAATGGATTGTGTGAGAACTTCTATAAGACAGAAGGCAAAATCTGTTAAATGTTTGTATAGAAGAGATAAAGAAAATATGCCAGGATCTGCAAGAGAAGTTGCAAATG
This sequence comes from uncultured Pelagibacteraceae bacterium, assembly GCA_902586485.1. Lineage (GTDB taxonomy): Bacteria > Pseudomonadota > Alphaproteobacteria > Pelagibacterales > Pelagibacteraceae > Pelagibacter. The sequence continues at coordinate 51,782 of CACIHO010000004.1, forward strand.
CAGAGGAAGAAGGTGTTGAATTTGTTTGGTTATCAAGTCCTAAAGAATTTAAAGGTACAAATAAAGTAGAAAAAATAATTGTAGATCAAATTAAACTAGGTGATCCAGACGAGACAGGAAGAAGAAAGCCACAAGTACAAGAAGGCTCAAGTTACGAAACAAAAGCAGATATGGTTATCAAAGCACTAGGTTTTGATCCTGAGGATTTACCGAATTTATTTGATAGTAGCGAATTACAAGTAACAAAGTGGGGAACTATTAAAACAGATTTTGATACTATGGAAACAAATATAAAAGGGGTGTTTGCAGCTGGTGACATAGTTAGAGGAGCTTCATTAGTTGTTTGGGCGATAAAAGATGGAAGAGATGCAGCAGCTTCAATTAAAACTTATCTAGAGAGTAAATCTAAAGTGGAAAAAAGAGTGGCTTAATGAAAAATTATAAAAAGAACCTTCACGTTTTAAAAGAAAATAATGTTTATTCAGAAGATATGGAGCATGATGCTTGTGGTGTAGGTATAATTGCATCAACTGAAGGTAAAAAATCTCGTAAAGTTGTAGAGTATGGTATTGAAGCGCTAAAAGCAGTTTGGCATAGAGGCGCTGTAGATGCCGATGGGAAAACTGGTGACGGAGCTGGAATTCATGTTGAAATACCAAAAGATTTCTTCATTGAAAAGATAGAAGTGACAGGACACACACATGACAATTCTGAAATATGTGTGGGTATGATATTTCTGCCTCGGAATGATTATGCAGCGCAAGAAAGTTGCAAAACTATTGTAGAAAGTGAATTAACAAAAAATGATTTTAGTATTTACGGTTGGAGACAAGTTCCAGTTAATCCAAAAGTTTTAGGAGAAAAGGCATTCCAAACAATGCCTGAAATTATCCAAGTATTGTTTAAACCTTATAATCCAGAATTAACAAATAAAGATTTAGAAAGAAAAATTTATGAAACTAGAAGAAAGATAGAAAATGAGGCTTTTAAAAAATCTTTAAACAATTTTTATATTTGTTCTTTGAGTTCTAAATCTATCATTTACAAGGGAATGTTTTTAGCTGAAGCGATTTCAGACTTCTACCTTGATCTAAAAGATGAGAGATTTGTTTCAAGGTTTGCCATTTTTCATCAAAGATTTTCAACAAACACAGCGCCTAGCTGGAATTTAGCTCAACCGTTTAGAGCTATAGCGCATAATGGAGAAATTAATACTTATAGAGGAAATAAAAATTGGATGAAAGTTCATGAACAAGAGATGAACAGTCCTCTTTTTAATGATGTTGAAAACTTAAAACCTGTTATACAACAGGGAGCATCAGACTCTGCTGCATTAGACAATGTTTTTGAATTATTAAATATATCTGGTCAGCCTGCGCCTTTGGCGAAGCTTATGTTAGTTCCGGACGCTTGGTCTAAAAAAAATAAAACTCTACCAAAAGATCACCAGCAATTATTTAATTTTTTAAACAGTACCATGGAGCCATGGGATGGACCAGCTGCTATTGCTGGAACTGATAATGAGTGGGTTATAGCTGCAAATGATAGAAATGGATTAAGACCTTTAAGATACGCAATTACAAAAGACAAATTATTATTTGCAGGTTCTGAAACAGGAATGATTGAATTAAATGAAAAAAGAATTTTGTCAAAAGGAAGATTGGGTCCCGGGGAAATAATTGGAGTTAGAATAGAAAAAGGTAAAGTATTTACAAACAAGCAAATAAAAGATTATTTAGCCAAAGAGTATAAACACTTTAATTCACAAATTATCGACCTAGATGATAAGTTAACTATTTCAGATGAAAAAAATTCTTTTTCGGGAGATGATTTAAGAAGAAGGCAATATACTTTTGGAATAAGTCTAGAAGATCTTGAGCTCATACTGCATCCTATGGCAGAAGATGCTAAAGAAGCAACTGGATCTATGGGGGACGATACACCATTGGCTGTTTTGTCAGATAGGTATAGACCGTTGTACCATTTTTTTAGACAAAATTTTAGTCAAGTCACAAACCCACCAATAGACTCTTTAAGAGAAAACAAGGTTATGAGTTTGAAAACAAGATTTGGAAATCTTGGAAATATTTTAAATTTTGATAATTTAACAAAGCAAAATATTTATGTTTTAAATAGTCCAATACTATCAAATTCTCAGTTTGAAAAATTTATAAATTTTTTTGGTAATAATTCATCTATAATTGATTGTACTTTTTCTGAGGAAGAAACTTTATTTGATTCAATTAAAAAAATTCAAAAAGAAGCTGAAATTGCAGTAAGACAGGGAGTTACTCAATTGATTTTAAGTGACAAAGAGCTTTCTAACTTAAAACTTCCAATACCAATGCTTTTAGCAGTTGGATCAATTAATTCATTCCTTATTGAAAAAAAACTAAGAGGATATGTATCAATAAATGTTCAATCTGGAGAGGCTTTAGATACACATTCTTTTGCAACTTTAATAGGAGTTGGAGCAACTACTGTAAATCCATACTTAGCATTTGATAGTTTATTTCAGCGTCATGAAAAGAAATTATTTGGTCAATTTAGCTTTGATGAATGTGTGGAGAGATACATAAAATCAGTAAATGCAGGTTTATTAAAAATCATGTCTAAGATGGGTATTTCAGTTCTAAGTTCTTATAGAGGTGGATGTAACTTTGAAACCGTAGGTTTAAGTAGAACAATTGTTGCAGATTATTTTCCAGGAGTTGTCTCTAAAATTTCAGGTATTGGACTTACGGGTATAGAGAAAAAAATTAGAGAAATTCATAAAGAGGCATTTGAAAGTTCTGAAACCATATTGCCGATAGGCGGGATATATAGATACCGTAAAAATGGTGAAACTCATCAATATCAAGGAAAATTAATTCATTTACTTCAAAGTGCAGTAGGATCTAATTCTTATGATGCCTATAAAAGATATGCGGATGGAATATACAGCTTACCACCTATTAATCTTAGAGACTTAATTGATTTCAGAGAAAAAAAATTAAGTGGGCCAATAGATATTTCTGAGGTTGAGCCAATAGAAAATATTTTAAAAAGATTTGGAAGTGGGAGCATGTCTCATGGAGCTTTATCAAAAGAGGCGCATGAAACTTTGGCAACTGGTATGAATAGGATTAAAGGTGCTTCATGTAGTGGAGAGGGTGGTGAAGATGCAAGTAGATTTAAAGTTTTAGATAATGGTGACAGCGCAAACTCAAGAGTAAAACAAATAGCTTCTGCAAGATTCGGAGTTACAGTTAATTATCTAAATAATTGTAATGAGATAGAAATTAAAATTGCACAAGGCGCTAAGCCTGGTGAGGGAGGTCAGCTACCAGGATTTAAAGTTACAGAGGAGATTGCTAAACTTAGACATTCAACTCCTGGAGTTACTTTAATATCACCACCACCACATCATGATATTTATTCAATCGAAGATCTTGCACAACTAATTTATGATTTAAAACAGATAAATCCTAAAGCAAGAATTGGAGTTAAGCTTGTTGCTTCCTCTGGAGTAGGAACAATTGCAGCTGGTGTAGCTAAAGCAAAAGCAGATATAATATTAATTTCTGGACATAATGGCGGAACAGGAGCAACACCACAGACTAGTGTTAAGTATGTTGGAATACCATGGGAAATGGGTTTGACGGAGGCAAACCAGGTATTAACTTTAAATAATCTTAGACATAAAGTTACATTAAGAACAGACGGTGGAATTAAAACCGGAAGAGATGTGGTGATAGCTGCAATGATGGGTGCTGAAGAATATGGTGTTGCTACTACAGCTTTAGTTGCAATGGGATGTATAATGGTTAGGCAGTGTCATTCAAATACATGTCCTGTAGGCGTTTGCACTCAAGATGAAAAGCTCAGAGAAAAATTTACTGGGACTCCAGAAAAAGTAGTTAATTTGTTTACATTTATAGCCAGTGAAGTAAGAGAAATATTAGCAAATTTAGGTTTTAAATCATTAAATGAAGTGATTGGTAGGACAGACTTGTTAAAACAGGTTAGTAAAGGTTCTCCAAATTTAGACGATTTAGATTTAAATCCTTTATTTGTTCAAGCTGATACTGGAAATAATCCAAGGTATTGTGAGGATCAAGAAATAAATAGTGTACCAGACACACTTGACCAACAAATTTGGCCAGAAATTGAACAAGCTTTGGATAATTCTGAAAAAATTGAGAAAGAATATCAAATAAAAAATACTCATAGGGCAGTAGGCACTAGAATTTCTCATCATTTGTATAAAAAATATGGTTATGAAAAACTTGATGAAAACTTTTTAGTTTTAAATTTTAAAGGATCAGCAGGTCAATCATTTGGTGCATTTTCCTCTAAAGGTTTAAAACTTGTATTAAAAGGAGATGCAAATGATTATGTTGGTAAAGGTTTGTCAGGAGCTACTATTTCAATAAAATTACCTGAAGAGAGTAATTTAGTTTCAAATGAGAATACAATTTTAGGAAATACTGTTCTTTACGGAGCGACTTCAGGAAAACTTTTTGCTGCTGGCCAAGCTGGTGAAAGATTTTCAGTAAGAAATTCTGGTGCAGTCACAGTAATTGAAGGATGCGATTCTAATGGATGTGAATATATGACTGGTGGAACTGTAGTAATTTTAGGAGATGTTGGTGATAATTTTGCAGCTGGTATGACAGGTGGAATGGCCTTTATATATGACAAATCTCAACAATTTGAAAAAAAAGTAAATCAAGAGTCAGTAGTTTGGCAAAACGTAGAGACAGATTATTGGAAAGAATATCTTAAAAATTTAGTTAGTGAGCATTTTAAAGAAACTGAGTCTCAATTATCAAAAAAAATAATTGAAAACTTTGATGATGAAGTAAATAATTTTGTTCAGGTTTGTCCTAAAGAAATGTTGGATAAATTAAAAAATCCAATTACTTTAAAAAGAGATATAAAAAAAGTTAGCTAAATTAATAATTTAAGCTCTTTTAATATTATATTTAACCATTTTTTATTTGATAAACTGTGATCACCTTTTTTTATAATATTTAATTTTTTCTTAGCTTTTGGAAATAATCTTAAAACTTTTCTTGAATACGAGACAGGAACTGCCTCATCTTTTTCACCATGAACCATTGTTACTTTAATATTTGAATTAATTTTTTTATTTAAGACTTTGTTTTTTCTTCCATCTTTTATTAATTGTAGAGTAATTGGATATTCATAATTGCCATGTTTTAATTGATAAATACCCTTACTTATTGTTTCCTCTTTCATTTTTCTAGTAAATTTTTTCCACATTAAATTTTCTAAAAATTCAGGAGCAGCCCCTATTCCTAAAAATCCTTTAATTTGTTTTTTGAAAATTTTGAATTGATTTAGCGAAATCCATGCGCCCATACTTGAACCAATTAGCACAAATTCTTTTTTTTTAACGTATTTTCTAATTAAAATTGACGTCTCTTTACTCCATTTTGAGATATTTCCATTTACAAATTTTCCAGAAGATTTCCCATGACCAGAGTATTCTAGTGCTAAAAAACTTATTTTATTTTTTTTTGCAAATTTTAAAAATGCATTTGGTTTTTTACCTTCAAGGTCTGACATGAAACCATGTAAAAAAACTACAAATCGACTATCTCTATAAACTTTTAGAATATATCTAATTTTCTTTGAATTTGATATCTTGTAATATTTGAATTTTGCCATAATCGTTTATTAGTTTTAACTATTAATATATAATCATATCAAATGACATCTGATTTAAAAGTTTTGCAGGTAATTCCAAAATTAGGATATGGGGGTGCTGAAACAGGCTGTTATGATATCGCACATTATTTGCCAGAAAATAATTGTAAATCATTTATTGTGACAAGTGGGGGCGAATTACTTAAATTTGTTGATAAAAAAAAAGTAAAAGTATTTAGATTACCAGTACATAGCAAAAATCCATTATTAATTTTGTTAAACAGTTTAATTTTAATTGCTATAATTTTGGTTAATAATATCTCAATAGTTCACGCAAGAAGTAGAGCTCCAGCTTGGTCATGTTTATTTGCAACAAAATTGACTGGTAGAAAATTTGTTACAACATTTCATGGTACATATAATTTTAAAAATAATTTTAAAAAATTTTACAATTCAATTATGATAAGATCTGATCTTATCATTGCAGGATCAAATTTTATATTTTCACATATCAAACAAAATTATTCAAAATACTTAAATGATAAAAAAAAATTAATGGTTATTTTCAGAGGAATTAATGTTGATTATTTTGATCCTACTACAAAATTTGAGTCTGATGAAAAAAAATTATTAATAAAATGGAATATTGAAAAAGATAAAAAAATTATACTTTTACCTGGGAGATTGACAACTTGGAAAGGACAGGAAGTTTTTATTGAAGCAATTAATTTAGTGAATATAGAACTGGGTTATGAAGCGTTTTATGCTGTCATTCTTGGCAGTGATCAAGGTAGAGATTTATATAAAAAAAAATTAATAAGACTTTCAGAACAATATAGGTTAGTGAACCAAATAAGATTCATAGATCACTGTAAGGATATGGCTTTAGCTTATAAGGTGTCAGATATTGTAGTTTCTGCATCAACTGAGCCAGAGGCTTTTGGAAGAGTTGCAGTTGAAGCACAATCAATGCAGAAACCCGTTATTGCAAGTAATATTGGGGGCTCTAATGAAACAATTATTGATGAAAAGACAGGTTTTTTATTTGAATCAGAAAATGCTAAATCCTTAAGCCAAAAAATTTTAAAACTTCTTTATTTAGATGAAACATTACTAAAATCAATTGGTACCGAGGGAAGAAAGAATATAGTTAAAAAATTTAATGTTGAAAAAATGTGCTTTTCTACTTATTCAGAGTATAAGAGATTATTAAATTAAATGCCTATAATAACATTACCTGATGGAAACAATATTGATTTCCCTAACAAAGTTACTGGAACGGAAGTCGCTGAAAAAATTAGTAAGTCATTAGCTAAACAAGCCATGGTTATGAGTGTTAATGGTGAACTTAAAGATCTTAATCATTTAATTGAAAACAATTGTTCTGTAAAAATTTTTACTTCAAAAAATCCAGAAGGTCTGGAAACTATAAGACACGACACAGCTCATATTTTAGCTATGGCTGTTCAGGAATTATTTCCTGGTACACAAGTTACAATTGGACCCGTGATTGAAAATGGATTTTATTACGACTTTGCTAGAAAAGAACCATTTACAGAGGATGATCTCGTAAAAATTGAAAATAAAATGAAAGAGATTGTTGATAGGAATGAAATAACAAAAAGAGAAGTTTGGGATAGAAATAAAGCAATTAACCATTTTAAAAAAAAAGGAGAAATTTATAAAGCTGAACTAATTGAAGCGATACCTGAAAATGAAGATGTATCAATTTACTTTCATGGAGAATGGCATGATTTGTGTAGAGGTCCACATCTTTCCTCTACAGGTAAAATAGGAAAATATTTTAAACTTACAAAAGTGTCAGGAGCATATTGGAGAGGAGACTCTAATAATGAAATGTTGCAACGAATATATGGTACGAGTTGGGCAACTCAAAAAGATCTAGATGAATATTTGAAAAGAATAGAAGAAGCCGAAAAAAGAGATCACAGAAAATTAGGTAGAGAAATGGATTTATTTCATTTTAGAGAAGAAAGCCCTGGCTCAGTTTTTTGGCATGAAAGGGGATGGGGTTTATTTCAAAAGCTCATTAACTATATGAGAAGCAGACAAGATGCAGCTGGTTATAAAGAGGTCAATACTCCAGAGGTACTAGATAGACAACTATGGGAAAAATCTGGGCATTGGGAAAAATATGGAGAAAACATGTATACTTCTGAAACACCAGATGAGAAAGTTTTTGCAATTAAACCAATGAATTGCCCTGGTCATATCCAAGTATTTAATCAAGGCTTAAAAAGTTACAGAGATCTTCCGTTACGTTTTGCTGAATTTGGGAAAGTTCATCGTTATGAGCCATCAGGCGCTTTACATGGGTTATTAAGAGTAAGAGCCTTTACTCAAGATGATGCTCATATTTTTTGTACTGAAGATCAAATTACCAGCGAATGTTTAATTGTTACAAATCTAATACTAGATATTTATAAGGACCTTGGTTTTGAAAATGTGATTCTAAAATATGCAGATAGGCCAGAAGTAAGAGTTGGTGATGATTCAGTTTGGGATAAAGCAGAAGCCTCTTTGCTTGAAGCCGTTAAAGCTTCTAAATTAGAATATACTATTAATAAAGGTGAGGGAGCATTTTATGGTCCTAAAATTGAATTTGTTTTACGAGATGCTATTGGCAGAGATTGGCAATGTGGAACTTTACAAGTAGATTTAAATTTACCTGAAAGATTAGACGCTTCTTATGTTGATAAAGATGGTACTAAAAAAGTTCCTGTTATGTTGCACCGAGCATTATTTGGTTCTCTAGAGAGATTTATCGGAATTTTAATTGAAAACTATGCAGGCAAGTTTCCATTTTGGATATCTCCTTTACAGACTATGGTAATACCTATTTCAGAAGAATTTAATGACTATGCAGTCGAAGTATCAAATAAAATTAAAAATTCGGGCATAAGTTCTGCAGTAGATTTAAAAAATCATAATTTAAATTATAAAATTAGAGATCATTCTTTAGCAAAAATACCGCTTTTATTAATTTGTGGTAAAAAAGAAGTTGACTCCAATTCAGTAACGATTAGAAGATTAGACTCTAATAAACAAGAAAATATGGGTATAGATCAATTCTTAAAAACTTTCTCTGCTTTAAATAAAGCATCATCAAACTAAGTGGCAGACTTTAAACAAAATTATTTTCAAAGAAGAACTAAGGACAGAGGTCCAAGATCTAATAATAGAATTTCTTCTCCAGATGTACAAGTAATAGCAAGTGATGGAGAAAATCTTGGAGTAATGAATACTAATGAAGCTATTTCCATGGCAAAAAATCAAGGTTTAGATTTAATTGAAATAGCACCTAATGCAAATCCTCCTGTATGTAAAATAATGGATATGGGTAAATATAAGTATGATGCTCAGAAAAAAGCAAATCTTGCAAAGAAAAAACAAAAAATTGTTTCTTTAAAAGAAATTAAAATGAGACCTGTTACAGAAACTCATGATTATGAGTTTAAAGTCAAAAATGCTAAAAAATTTATAGCTAAAGGAGATAAAGTTAAATTCACTATTAGATTTAAAGGTAGAGAACTTCAGCATTCCCATCTAGGAAATGAACTAATGGGTAAAATTAAAGAAGATATGAAGGATATCGGTAAGGTAGAATTGCATCCTAAGTTTGATGGGAAGCAAATGATCATGGTAATTCAGCCTTTATAAGCTTTAATAGAGGTTGTAAAAGTATATCTTTCTTTGTATAAGTCCGCAGAATTATGCCAAAACTTAAAACTAAAAGCTCAGCAAAAAAAAGATTTAAAATATCTGCTAAGGGTAAAGTTATTTCTGCTCAGGCAGGTAAAAGACATGGTATGATTAAAAGAACGAATTCACAAATAAGAAAACTAAGAGGCACTACAACATTGTCTAAACAAGATGGAAAAATTGTTAAGTCATACATGCCTTACAGTTTAAGAGGTTAATTATGGCAAGAGTTAAAAGAGGTGTAACTAGTAAAGCTAAACATAAAAAAGTTTTAAAAGCTGTAAAAGGTCAATGGGGCCGAAGAAAAAATACTATTAGAGTTGCTAAGCAAGCTATGGAAAAATCCATGCAATACGCTTACAGAGACAGAAGAAATAAAAAAAGAGATTTTAAATCATTGTGGATACAGAGAATCAACGCTGGAGTTAGAGCCGAGGGCTTAACCTATTCAAAATTTATCAATGGATTAAATAAGTGTGGTATTGCAATAGATAGAAAAATTCTTGCTGAAATTGCTTACGATAGCCCAGAAGCATTCAAAACAATTGTACAAAAAGCTCAATCAGCTTAAAATTAATCTTCCCTATTGTTTTTATTTCTTAAGGAAATAATCTACTAATATGTCAGAGATAAAAAATATTAGAGATCAGTTTATTTCAAAGCTTGAAAGTGATTTGAGTACTGATCAAATAAATGAAATCAAAACCGAACTCTTTGGTAAAAATGGATTAATTTCAACAAAATTTAAAACAATAGGATCTATTCCAGAGACGGATAGAAAAAAATTTGCATCAGATTTAAATCAAGCTAAAGACGAACTTCAGAAGTTGATAGCTTCTAAAATTAACAAGATAGAAGGAAAAAAAATAAACGAAAAATTAGAAAAAGAAAAAATTGATATAACCTTACCTGAAAGACCATATGTAAGAGGAAAAATCCACCCAGTATCCCAAACTATTGATGAAATTTCATCTATTTTCTCCGAAATAGGATTTAGTGTTGAGGAAGGTCCTGATGTCGAAAATGAATACAATAACTTTACTGCTTTAAATACACCTGACAATCATCCAGCAAGAGATATGCATGATACATTTTACTTGGATAAAAACAAAGAGGTTTTATTACGAACTCATACTTCACCAGTTCAAATTAGAACTATGCTTAAAGACAAACCTCCATTTAAGATCATTGCTCCTGGTAGAACTTATAGATCTGATAGTGATCAAACACACGCTCCAATGTTTCATCAAGTGGAAGGTTTACATATTGATACAAAAATTAATATGGGTCATTTGAAAGGATGTTTAAATTATTTTATTAAAGAATTTTTTGAGGTTAAAAAAATTAAAATGAGATTTAGACCTAGTCATTTTCCATTCACAGAACCATCTGCTGAAGTAGATATTGGTTATGAAATAAAAGATGGCAAAATAATTATTGGAGAAGGAAATAAGTGGCTTGAAATTTTAGGCTGTGGCATGGTGCATCCTAATGTTTTAAAAAATGTAAAAGTAGATCCTTCAAAATATCAAGGATATGCTTTTGGCATAGGTATAGACCGATTAGCAATGCTTAAATACGGTATTAATGATTTAAGAGCTTTTTTTGATTGTGATTACAGATGGCTAAATCATTTTGGTTTTGATCCACTTGATGTTCCTTCAAATTACAGAGGTTTAAGCAGATGAAGGTTACATATGATTGGTTAAAAGATCATTTAAAAATAAGTGCTAAAGAAGATAAACTTCTTGAGAAACTAACAGACATAGGTCTTGAGGTTGAGAGTATAGAAAATTTATCAGAAGGATTAGAATTATTTAAGGTAGCAAAAATAGTAAAAACAGAAAAACATCCTAATGCAGACAGACTTAAAGTTTGTGATGTTGATGTTGGTAATAAAGAAATCAAAAAAGTTGTTTGTGGTGCTACAAATGCAAGAGAGGGTCTTCTTACTGTATATGCCCCACCAGGTGCAATAATCCCAAAAAGTAAAACTAAACTTGTTGTTGCTAAAATAAGAGATGTTACATCTTATGGTATGCTCTGTTCCGAATCTGAATTAAATTTATCAGATGAAAGTGATGGGATTACTGAACTGCCGTCATCCAAATATGCCAAAAATATTGGAAAAAGTTATTTTTCTAAACCAAGTTCTAATATTATCGATTTATCAATTACACCAAATAGACCAGACTGTCTTGGTGTTCGGGGGATAGCGAGAGATTTATCAGCTGCAGGTTTTGGAAACTTAAAACCAGAAAAAACTAAAAAAATTAAATCTAATAAAAAACAGAACTTAAAAGTAAAAATAACAAAAGAAAAAAATCAAGGTTGTTTATCTTTTGGTAGCTGCTTGATAACTAACGTCAAAAATACAGAAAGTCCTCAATGGTTGAAAGATAAATTAATTTCTATAGGCCAAAAACCAATATCTGCAATTGTAGATATTACAAATTATGTCATGATTGATATTAATCGTCCTTTGCATGCTTACGATGCTGATAAAATTGACAAGGGAATAATTGTTAGAAATTCAAAATCAGGAGAAGAATTTACTGCTCTAGATAATAAAAATTATATACTAGATGATGGAATGTGTGTGATAAGTGATAACAAAGGAGTCTTAGGCCTAGGTGGAATTATTGGAGGAACAAGATCCAGCACAGAGTTAGATACAAAAAATGTTTTATTAGAGTCGGCTTATTTTGAGCCAAGATCAATTAGAAAAACTGCTAAAAAATTGAATATTGATACAGATGCTAAATTTAGATTTGAAAGAGGTATTGATCAATTATCTATTGAAGATGGATTAAATAAAGCAGCTTTTTTAATTAAGGAAATTTGTGATGGTGAAATTAGCAAAATAGATATTCAAAAAATTGAGTCTTATAAAAACAAAGTAATAAAATTTGAACCAAAAACATTTGAAAAAATTACTGGTTTTAAAATTTCAACTAAAGAAATGATAATCATTTTAGAAAAACTTGGGTTTAAATTAAAAAAAGAAAAAAAATTCTTTAAATTATCAGTCCCATCTTGGAGACCAGATATTGTTCAAGAAATTGATATAGTTGAGGAACTCGTAAGAATTAGTGGCTATGAAAAAATAAAAATAGAATATCCTATTAAAGAGAGATCAAAAAATACTTTAAATCCAACTCAAAAGTTATTTCATTTTATTCAAAGGGCAGTTGCATCCAAAGGGTATTTGGAAGCAATTACTTGGTCTTTTACAGACTCTAAATATAATGATCACTTTAAAGAAGCCAGTAAAGAAGTAAAAATTGTAAATCCAATTAGCTCTGAATTGGGAGTATTAAGAAATTCTATTTTTTCAAATTTAGCTATGTACGTGAGCAAAAACTTAGATAGGGGAATTAAAGATTTATCAATATTTGAAATAGGGCCAATATTTTATGGTCCACAACCTGGAGAACAGAACACAGTTGTTTGTGGCTTGTCAGCTGGAAAAAAATCTAGACTTTCATGGATTGAAAAAGAGAGAAATATAGATGTTTTTGATATTAAAAGAGATGTTATACAAACTTTAGTAGAATCTGGCTATGACACTGAAAAATTTTACATAGATGATGAAAGTCCCAATTATTATCATCCAGGAAAATCAGGCAGAATATTTTTAAACAAGGGAAAAGACAAGGTGGCTGCTTATTTTGGTGAAATTCATCCAAACATCATTAAAACGCTAGATATTAAAACAGAGTCTTTAGTGGGTTTCGAAATATTTCTAGATAATTTAAACCTGCCAAAAAAATCTTTAAAAGATCAAAAAACAAAATATTCAGTATCCGACTTTCAAAAATCTGAAAGAGATTTTGCATTTATTGTTGATAAAAAAATAAGTGTACAAGATATAGTAAGTGTCATATCAAATATTGATAAAAATTTAATTTCAAACATTAAAGTATTTGACGTTTATGAAGGAGACAATATTCCTGAAAATCAAAAATCAGTTGCAATAAGCGTTACTATTCAATCATTGGAAAAAACATTGACTGATAATGATTTAGAAAAAACTAATAATTTGATAATAGAAACAGTTGAAAATAAAACTGGTGCTAAAATTCGTTCCTAAAATAATTAATGAGTTCAATTGATAATATAAGAAATTTTGCAATAATTGCGCATATCGATCATGGAAAATCTACTATTGCTGATAGAATTATTCACAGTTGTGGTGGATTAAGTGAAAGAGAAATGAAAGCTCAAGTTTTAGACTCTATGGATATTGAGCGTGAAAGAGGAATTACAATTAAAGCTCAAACTGTAAAATTAAATTATAAAGCTAAAAATGGAAAAAATTATATTTTAAATATTATTGATACTCCAGGTCATGTAGATTTCAGTTATGAAGTAAGTAGATCTTTATATGCATGTGAAGGGTCAATTTTGATCGTAGATAGTACACAAGGGGTAGAGGCTCAAACTTTAGCAAATGTTTACCAAGCTTTAGATACTAATCATGAGATAGTACCAGTTTTAAATAAGGTCGATTTGCCTGCATCAGATTTAGATAGAACAAAAAAACAAATTGAGGAAGTTATAGGAATTGATACCGAAAATGCAATTCCGTGTTCAGGTAAAACTGGAGAAGGAATAGATGATATTTTAGAGCAAATTATTACAACATTACCAGCTCCAAAAGGAGAAAGTTCTGCAGATCTAAAATGTTTATTGGTTGATAGTTGGTATGATACATATCTAGGTGTAGTGATTTTAGTGAGAGTGATAGATGGCAAACTTTCTAAACAGATGAAAATAAAAATGATGTCTACTAATCAGGAGTATATTGTTGAAAAAGTTGGAGTTTTTACACCAAAGCCAGTAGACATAAATGAGTTAAAAACAGGTGAAATTGGATTTATTACAACAGGAATTAAAGTTTTGTCTGAAACAAAAGTTGGAGATACTATTTGTGATGCTTCAAAACCTTTAAATGATGCTTTACCAGGATTTAAACCAAGTAAACCAGTAGTTTTTTGTGGTTTATTTCCTGTAGATAGTTCTGAGTTTCAAAAATTGAAAGATGGTTTAGCTAAATTACAATTGAATGATGCAAGTTTCTCTTTTGAGCCAGAGTCATCATCTGCTTTAGGTTTGGGTTTTAGATGCGGATTTTTAGGATTACTTCATTTGGAAATAGTTACAGAGAGACTAGAAAGAGAATTTGATGTTAATTTATTAACAACTACACCTGGTGTTGTATATAAAGTTTACCTTAATAATGGAAACATAATTGATCTTCAAAATCCATCAAGTTTACCAGATCCAACTGTAATAAAATACATCGAAGAGCCATGGATAAAAGCAACAATCATTACTCCTGACCAATATTTAGGCTCAATTATAAAAATGTGTCAGGATAAAAGAGGAATTCAGACTAATTTGAGTTATTCAGGTAATAGAGCTGTAGTGAATTATGAGTTACCATTGAATGAAGTTGTTTTTGATTTTAATGATAGACTGAAATCTATGACTAGTGGCTACGCCAGTTTTGATTACGAGATCATTGAGCATAGAGAAGGAGATTTAGTAAAACTTGGTATTCTAGTAAATGGAGAACCAGTTGATGCTTTAGCGATGATGATACATAAAGACTTTGCACAAAAAACTGGGAGAGAGGTTTGTGAAAAATTAAAAGATTTAATACCTCGACATAATTTTATGATTCCAGTTCAAGCTGCTATAGGAGGAAAAATTATTGCTAGAGAAACTATTAAGGGTTTTAAAAAAGATGTTCTGACTAAAATTCATGGAGGTGGAGCCACAGATAGAAAAAGAAAGCTTTTAGAAAAACAAAAAAAGGGTAAAGCACGATCAAAACAGTTTGGAAGAGTTGAAATTCCACAAGAAGCTTTTATTGGAGTACTTAAAATTCAAAAAGAATAAATTATGAAAAAAATTAATTGGGGAATAATTGGTTTGGGAAATATAGCCAAAAATTTCTCGGAAGGTTTTTTTGAAGCAAACAATTCAAAACTTTTAGCTATATCAAGTTCTAATCAAAAAAAAAAAAACTTTTTTAAACAAAAATTTAAAATAGATGAGAAATTTATTTTTAAAAATTATGAAGATTTATTAGATTGCGAAGATGTTGAGGTAGTCTACATTACATTGCCTAATAATTTTCACTATCAATGGATAGACAAATGTATAGAAAAAAATAAGAATATTTTAGTAGAAAAACCTGCTTTTATTTATGAAGAAAATGCAAAAGATATTCATAAAAAAATACAGAGTAAAAATTTATTTTTTTCTGAAGGATATATGTATAGATATAATCCCCTGATACACAAATTAGTTGAAATTATTAAAAATGAAGAGCTTGGTAAAATGATTTCAATGAAATCAAATTTTTGTAAAAATATATTAACTAAAAAAAAATTTTTCTTTTTTAAAAAAAAAAGAAAAATTGACGAAAATGGTAGGTTATTTAACAAACAATTAGGTGGAGGATGTATTCTAGATTTAGGATGTTATCCGATTTCACTAACTTTATTGATAGCATCATTGTTTAAAGATCTTGATATAAATAATTTTGAATTAAAAAATATAAAAAAAGAAATTGGTAAAACAAATGTAGAAATTGATGCGGAAATTGAAATTATTTTTGAAAATGGTTTTGCATCAAAAGTAAAATCTTCATTTAAAAACCCTATAGGATCAGATACTATAATTTTTTTTGAGAAGGGATATGTTAAAATCAACAATACCTGGACAGGTAATACAGAAATTTTAAAATTTAGAAATGGAAAAAAAGAACTATTTAAAAATAATGTGAATAGAAACATATATTCGTATGAAATTGTTGAAGTCAGTAAAAGCATATTAGAAAATAGAAACAAACCATGTTTTCCAGGAACAACTATTAATGAAACAGTTTTAAATACAAAAATTTTAGAAAGTTGGCTGAATGCATAAAAATAAAATGATAGATTGTATTACTTTTTTTGATAATAATTTTATGTTTGAGATTCGATATAATATTTTAAAAAACTATGTAGATTATTTTGTGATATGTGAGTCTCTTTTTGATCACGCAGGTAAATCAAAAAAATCAAATTTTATCTTTAAAGAAATTTATGATGAAAAAAAAATAAAATATATTTTATTAGATAAGCCTTTTCCAAAAAATACAAATAGATGGCAAAATCAGGCAATCCAAAGAGAATATATATTAAGCAATATTGATTTCGCTTCTTCAGAAGACTTTATTTTTTTTTCTGATCCTGATGAGATAATAAAACCTGATATTTTAGAAAATTTTGATTTAAACTCTAAATATGGAATTTTTTTACAAGATTGCTTTAATTATAAAATAAATCTATTTAATAAATATGAAAGTCCATGGGAAGGGACAAGAGTTGCTAAAAAAAAAAATCTAAAATCTATAGATTTTTTAAGACACAAAGTTAGAATGAAAAATTTAAGATATAGTTTTTATAGATTTGATAAAGAAAAAAATATTCAAATATTTAAAAATGCTGGTTGGCACTTTAATAATTTAATGTCGCCTGAAGACATTTCTTTAAAATTAAAAACTTTTGCTCATGAGGAGTTTTCTGGTAATGAATTTTCGTCAATTGAGGTAATAAAAAATAAAATCAAAAATAAGAGAGACCTTTTCAATAGAGGTCATACATATGAAAAAATTGAACTTAATGAACGTTTTCCAAAATATATTCTTGATAACAAAAATAAATTTAAAGAGTATATTATTTAAACAAAAGGAGAGGTGGCCGAGTGGTTGAAGGCGCACGCTTGGAAAGCGTGTATAGGGGAAACTCTATCATGGGTTCGAATCCCATTCTCTCCGCCATTAAATAAGCCTTATTTTTCAAGTGTTATTTAAGCATTTTAAAGTTTTTTTAGTAAGATAAATCAGCAATTTTTTAAAAAAATGTTATAATTAACTTTTTCCGAAATTTAAAAAAATGACAAATAAAAATACATACCAGGCAGACTCCATTAAAGTTTTAAAGGGGCTTGAAGCTGTTAGAAAAAGACCAGGTATGTATATTGGAGATACTGATGATGGAACCGGTTTACATCATATGGTCTATGAAGTTGTCGATAACTCTATTGATGAAGCATTAGCAGGATATTGTAAAAATATTAATGTGAAGATTAACCCTGAAGGAACAATTACAGTAAAAGATGACGGAAGAGGTATTCCTGTCGATATCCACAAAGGAGAAAAAAAATCAGCTGCGGAAGTAATTATGACCCAACTTCATGCAGGTGGTAAGTTTGATCATGATTCTTATAAAGTTTCTGGTGGTCTTCATGGTGTAGGTGTTTCAGTTGTAAATGCATTATCAGAAAAATTACAATTAGAGATTAATAGAGATGGAAAAAAATATTATATTGAATTTAAAAATGGTGAGGCAAAAGGACCCTTAAAGATAGTGGGAAAATCAAAAAATACTGGAACTCAAATAACTTTTCTGCCGTCAAAAGAAATTTTTTCTTCTATAAAATTTAGTGCAAATATTTTAATTAAAAGAATGCGGGAATTAGCATTTTTAAATAAAGGAATAAAAATAATTTTTACTGATGCTAGTCAAAAAAAAGAAAAAATATCTGAATTCAAATTTGATGGTGGTGTAGTTGAATTTGTTGATTTTCTAGATGAAAAAAGAGAAAAGTTACAAAATAAAAATGGAAACGATCTATTTAGAAAACCAATCTATATTGAAGGTAAAAAAAATAGTATTGAATTAGAGTGTTCTTTAAAATGGAACGCAGGATATACTGAGGATATATTTCCATATACAAATAATATCTATCAAAAAGATGGTGGAACCCATTTGTTGGGATTCAGAAGTGCATTAACAAGGGTAGTTAATAAGTATGCAAATGAAAATAATTTACTTAAGAAAAATAAATTAGCAATCTCAGGTGATGATATAAAAGAAGGTCTAACTTGTGTGCTTTCAACTAAAATCCCTGATCCAAAATTTTCATCTCAAACAAAAGATAAGCTTGTTTCATCAGATGTAAGAATGATTGTGGAAACATTGGTAAATGAAAAATTATCAATTTGGTTTGATCAAAATCCGTCAGTTGCAAAAATTATTTTAGCTAAGGTTATTCAAGCAGCAATGGCCAGAGATGTTGCTAGAAAAGCAAGAGAAAATGTAAGAAGAAAAGGAGCTCTTGAATTAAGTGGTCTTCCTGGAAAATTGGCTGATTGTCAAATTGGTAAACAAGAAGGAACTGAATTATTTATTGTAGAAGGGGATTCAGCAGGTGGATCTGCAAAACAAGGAAGAAATAGAGCAAATCAGGCAGTTTTACCACTTAGGGGCAAAATACTTAATACTTATGTAGATGATTTTAATGTGAAGAAAAATGGTAACAATAATGGTAATGGCTCTGATCAAAGAACAAAGGCTTTGTCAAAAATGATCTCTTCTAATGAGATAGTCACATTGATTAATGCATTAGGTTTAGATCCTAAAGCGCAAGAGATTGATTTAAAAGATTTAAGATATGGAAAAATAATTATAATGACAGATGCTGATGTAGATGGATCTCACATAAGGGCTCTTCTGTTAACTTTTTTTAATAATAAGCCATTTAACAAATTGATCGAAAACGGTCATGTTTATTTAGCTCAACCACCACTATTTAAAATAAATAAGGGCTCAAAAGGAATTTATATTAAGGATGAGAAAGAATTAGAAGATTATATAATTAACAACAATAAAGAATTTAAAAAAATAAAAAAAGGATCAAAAGAATATTCTAAGACACTCGATTTAGAAAAAGTGAAAATGAATATTCAAAGATTTAAAGGTTTAGGTGAAATGAATCCTGAAGAGCTATGGAGCACTACATTAGATCCAGAGACAAGAAATCTGCTACAAGTACAATACTCTAAAGATTTAAAAAAAGATCAAAGTTTAATTCATACTCTGATGGGCAATGATGTTGCGCTAAGAAAAGATTTTATAGTTTCTAATGCTATAAATGTTCAAAATCTTGATATTTAAAAATGAAGTTTTTTGAAACTTCAAAATATCATTCTTTTAAAAAATCTACTTATATAACTCTTAGATGGATTGGGATTATTGGACAATTAATTGCAGTAAATTTTGTATTTTTTTTTCTGAATAATAATTTTGATTTTATTACTTCAAATATAGTTATACTTCTTGGTGTATTAAGTAATTTATATTTAATTTTCATTTATAAAAAAACACAACTATCAGACAGATCTGCTTTCTTATTCTTACTTATAGATATTTTACAGTTAGGTGTTCTTCTTTACTTATCAGGTGGAATTACCAATCCATTTGTAATTTTTATTTTGATACCGAGTGTTTTTTCTTCATCAAATTTAAGTTTAAGAACTAATACTTTATTAGTAGCCTTAACAATAATTTTAATTATATTTTTAACTTTTAATTATCAAGATTTACCAATTAATTTAAATAGTGATTTTCATAATAATCATTATTTTTATTACTCTATACCAATATCATTAATTATTGCTCTAGTATTTTTAAATTACTTTGCAATGACATTCGGAATACAATCTAAATTAAGAAAAGAAGCATTAGGAAAAATGGAAGAAGTAATGGCTAAAGAACATGAGCTTTTATCTTTAGGTGGCCAAGCAGCTGCAGCAGCACATTCTTTAGGAACTCCACTTTCAACAATAACAATAATTGCTCATGATCTAATGAAACAATTTAAGGGTCAGAAGGATATAAAAAAAGATATCGAATTATTAAATAGCCAAGTTGATCGATGTAATGAAATTTTAAAACGTTTAACCCTTAACCCTGTTGAAGAAGATGAATTTATAGATAAAGATATTAACATTAGAGATTATTTGCATGAAATCATCTCATCATTTAAAGAAATTAGTAAAAAAGAGTTTGTTTTTAATTTTGATCAAGACTCTAACCCTAAAAAAATAAGTAAATCTATAGAGATAGTTTATGGTTTAAGAAATTTTATTGGAAATGCTAATAAATTCACAAAAAACACAATCTTTATAAACTTAAAAAGTGATAGTGAAATGACTGAAATAACAATTGAAGATGATGGTGATGGCTATCCTAGAGATATATTATCAAAAATTGGAGAACCATATTTAAAATCAAATTATTCTAATGACAAGTCAAAGCAAGGTCTTGGTCTTGGTTTGTTTATTGGAAAAACTTTATTAGAAAAAAATTTTGCATCAGTAAACTGCAGAAATTCTAAAACTCGTAGTGGAGCCGAAATTAATATTAAATGGAAGAATAAAGAATTATTCAATATTTAGTGATATTTTTTCTTTGTTTCAAATAATGAACTTAATTGAGATATCATAACATCTCCCAATTCATTTACGTCAGTAATTTTAATTGCTTTCTCATAATACCTTGAAACATCATGACCTATTCCTATTGCTAAAACTTCGATATCAGACTTCTTTTCAATGAATTTAACAATTTTTTTTAAATTTTTTTCTAAAAAGTCTCCTGAATTTACAGAAAGAGTTGAGTCATCCACAGGTGCTCCATCAGAAATTATCATCAAGATTTTTCTTTCTTCTTTTCTTTTTTTAATCCTATTGTAAGCCCATGATATTGCTTCTCCATCAATATTTTCTTTAAGCAAACCCTCTTTAAGCATTAATCCCAAATTATTTTTTGCTTGTCTCCAATGAGTATCTGCACTTTTGTAAATAATGTGTCTTAAATCATTTAATCTACCTGGTGTTTTAGGTTTTGAATTTTTTGTCCAAAGCTCTCTACTTTGTCCACCTTTCCAGTTTTTAGTTGTAAAACCTAAAATTTCTACTTTGACAGAGCATCTTTCTAGAGTTCTAGACAAGATATCTGCACATATAGCGGCGATAGTAATTGGTCTTCCCCTCATAGATCCTGAATTATCAATTAATAAAGTTACTACTGTATCTTTAAAATCTAAGTCTTTTTCTTTTTTGAATGATAAAGAATTGTAAGGGTCCATTATAACTCTTGGAAGTTTAGAGCTATCTAATAAGCCTTCTTCTAAATCAAATTCCCAAGCCCTATTCTGTTTTGCAAGTAATTGTCTTTGAAGTTTATTTGCTAATTTGGTAATAACGTCTTGGAAACCAATTAGCTGTTGATCTAAACTTTTTCTAAGTTTTGTTGCTTCATCAGCATTTTCTAAATTCTCTGCTTTTACAATTTCATCATACTGTGTAGTAAATATTTTGTAATCGAGATTAATGTTATCTATATTTTTTTTTACTATTTGTTCTGAACTATGTTCATCTGACTCAACTTCATTGAGTTGTTCATCTAAGTTAAATTCATCAATGCTATAATCAGCATCTAGAGAGGCTTGAGTATCTTGGTTATTGTTTTCATCTTTATTATCTTCGTTATCACTGTTCTGATCATCATTTGAAGGATTATCTTGGCCTTGATCCTGATTTTCTTCCTCTTTTTCGTTATCCTCATCACTTTGAAAAATATCCATTTCTTCCAATATTTGAGAAAACGTTGAAGAGTACAAATTTTGATCCTCTAGATTATTCATCAAAAATTCCTTATGTTTTTCAATGGAATTTTCAAAATCTTTTTCCCAAAAATTTAACATTCTAGAAGTGAGTGCGTTTAACTTTATTTTATGAAAGTTTTTAAGCATATATAGTTCAAAAGCCTCTGCCACAGGCACATCCTCTTTTGTTTTTAATTGGTCTTTTCTTTTACGATTAATCATTTGTGCATAGTTTTCATGAAAATTTTTTTCGATTCCTTTTAGCATCTGGCCACCCAAGGCCTCATATCTAATTTTTTCAGCAATATTATAAAGTGACCTTGAGGAAGTATTATTAGGTAAGTTTTTTTTATAGATTAATTCATCAGAAAATTTCTTTTTAAGAGCACTCGAGTCAGTCTCGGCACGCAATCTTATAAAGTCACTCGGATTAGTAAGATTATCAATTTCAGATAAAATAAAATCTCTAGTTTTTTTTTCATCTAAGTTTTTTTTATCTAAATCAAAATCATCTGAAATTACTTTTGCTGTTGAATTTAAAGCAATTCTGAATTTTTCTTTTAAATTAGAATTTTTAGAGCTCATTTAAATTTGAATATTAACCAAAGACTCTGGTAATTCTTCCCCAAAACATCTCTGATAATATTCTGCGATAGTATTTTTTTCAATATCATCACATTTATTAAGAAAAGTTACTCTAAAAGCGTAACCAGTATCTTTAAAAATTTCAGAATTTTCAGCCCAGTGTAGTACAGTTCTAGGACTCATTACCGTTGAAATATCTCCCGCTACAAATCCTTTACGTGTAAGAGATGCCACTTTTATCATATTAGCAACTTTTTCTTTGCCTTTTGCATTATTAAAATTTTTATTTTTAGATAATACAATATCCATTTCTCTGTCTAGGCTGAGATAGTTTAATGTTGTAACAATATTCCATCTATCCATCTGACCTTGGTTAATTTGCTGCGTACCATGATAAAGGCCTGTAGTATCACCTAGTCCAACAGTATTTGATGTAGCAAATAATCTAAAAAATTTATTTTGTTTAATTACTTTGTTTTTATCTAGTAATGTAAAATTTCCCTCAGCTTCCAAAACTCTTTGAATTACAAACATTACATCAGGTCTACCAGCATCATATTCATCAAAAACAAGTGCAACTGGATTTTGTATAGACCATGGTAAAATTCCCTCGTTAAATTGAGTGACTTGTTTACCATCCTTAAGAACGATCGCATCTTTTCCAATCAAATCAATTCTACTTACATGACTATCTAAATTTACACGTATACAAGGCCAATTTAATCTTGCAGCTATTTGTTCAATGTGAGTAGATTTTCCAGTGCCATGATACCCTTGAACTAAAACTCTCTTATTAAAAGCAAATCCTGAAATAATGGCTAAAGTAGTATCTCTATCGAACTTGTAGTTTTTATCAATTTCAGGAACGTACTCATTTTTTTTTGAAAATGCGTCAACTTCCATTTCTGAATCAATTCCAAAAGTTTGTTTTAGTGAAACTTTAATGTCTGGTTCTGTGTTAAGATTTGGTGTCAATTTTTTCTCTATAGGTTTTTTTTAATTGGGTATAAGCTAATGTTATAAGTTTAAGTTTTTCTTCGTATTTTTTATTTCCAGAATTCATATCAGGGTGAAATTTTTTCACAAGTAATTTGAATTTATCTTGTATTCTCTTCCACTTTAAACCTACAGAAACACCCAATATTCCAAAAGCTTTTATATCTTTATGATCAAATTTAAATTGACGCATATGATTATAATCTCCATTTATTTTTTCTTTATCGAACTCATCTCTCAAAGTTGTATTCCATAACACCTTGAAAAAATTATCTGAGGAGCTAAAGCTCTGCGTGGGTTTGTGCCAAGTCATGTCAGATTTTAAAAAATTTATTACTTGGTCATCATTCATTCCTGAAAAATAGTTCCAATTTTTATTAAATTCTTTAACATGCTCAAGGCAAAGCATTCTAAATTTTCTGCTATTATCTTTTTCAACTGGTGCCTTATATTCACCTATTTCATTACAATTATTCCAGTCACAAATATTTTTCATGATATATAATAACATATATGGACATAAATGAGTTAATTACAATTGTAAAAAATAAATTATTAAATCAAATAAATATTGAAAGTATAAATATTGAAGATAAATCTTTTCTTCATAAAAATCATAAAGGAAATCAAGAAGGAAAATATCATTTAAAATTAATTATTGTTTCTGAAGAACTAAAAAAAATGAATAAAATTGAAAGTAATAAAAAAATTTACAAGATTTTAGATCAAGAATTAAAAGAATTTATTCACTCAATTCAAATTTTAATTAGTTAAAAATTTTCTTAAAAATAAATTTAACTTTTTTTTGGAGTATTGTTTTTTGAAAATTGGCTTACCAATTTTTTTTAACAAAACTAAGTTAATTTTTTTAGAATAATTTTTTTTATCTTTGATCATAAAAGATAAAATCTTATTTAAATCTCTGATAGAAAAATATTTTTTTATAGAAGAAGGTAGACCAGAATTATCAATATGATTTATAATTAAATTATATTCACTTTTACTGAGCATGTTTTCTTTAAAACTAAAACTCAGTGCCGTTTTCATTCCAAGTATCACGGCTTCACCATGATTTAGTTTATAGCTGTACCCTAAGCCTGCCTCATAAGCATGGGCAAATGTGTGGCCAAAATTTAATACTTTTCTTAATGCTATTTCTTTTTCATCTTTTTCAACTACTTTTTTTTTAATTTTACAACTTTCATAAATTGCTTTCTCAATAAATGGAGAAGAAAGATTTAAAATCTTTTTAAGATTTTTATTTAAGAAACTAAAAAATTTTTTATTATCAATTAATGAATGCTTCAATATTTCTCCATATCCACAAATTATTTCTCTTTTTGATAAAGATTTAAGAAATTGAATATCTGAGAGAACCAGTGATGGTTGATAAAAGCTTCCTATTAAATTTTTACCATATTTAGAATTAACTCCAGTTTTTCCACCGATTGATGAATCAACCTGAGCTAAAAGAGTTGTTGGAATATTTGCAAACTTTAGGCCCCTTTTGAAAAGACTCGCAGCAAAACCACCTACATCGCCTGTAATTCCTCCTCCTAAAGAAATTAAAACATCATTTCTTGAAAAGTTTTTATTTAATAAAACTTCTAGAATTTTATTAACGCTATTAATATTTTTATTTTTTTCACTAGCATTAAAAAATAACACTGAAACACTTTTATTTTTAAAAGACCTTTTAATATTTGAGACAAATTTTTTTGGAACATTTTTATCAATAACAATTAAACATTTGTCAAAATCAATTGAATTTGATTTAAAAATTTTTGATATGTTTGATGTTAAATTTGATCCAATAATTATTGGATATTTTTTGGTTTTAGTTATTATATTTAATCTAGTTTGTTTCATAAATTTCTACAATTTTATTTACTATTTCACTTTTAGTAAGATTATCACACTTTATCTCATATAAAGCTTTAGAATAAATGTTAGATCGTTTCTTAATTAAATCAATTAACTCAGTATCAGTTGCATTAATCGCTAATGGCCTTTTTTTACTGTTTTTAATTCTATTTAACAATGTTTTATCATCCCAATTTAGCCAAAAAGATAAATGATTTTTTAAAATCTCTTTTCTAATATTGTTATTTGTAAAAGCCCCCCCGCCAAGTGAAATCACAGTAGAGTTTAATTTAAGTTTTTTTAAAGTTGTTTGTTCCTCAATTTTTCTAAAATAATTCTCACCCTTAACTTCAAAGATTTTTTTTATTGTAATGTTTAAATTTTTTTCGATTTCTTTATCGATATCTACAAAATTAAATTTTAATTTCTTGGCTACTAAGGATCCAATAGAGCTCTTACCAGAACCCATCATCCCCAAAAAAACTAGATTTTCTTTTGATTTCATAAGTTTCTTTATTGAAAAAACATAAATATGTCTTAATTTGAAATTATCTAAAAGTATATGCAATTCATTAAAAACACAAGTTCAGGCAAAGCAAATATCATAGGACTTGTGATTAAATCTATAATTGGATTAGGGGTTATTTTAGGTATTATTTTTTTTCTAAGTACAATTGATTTTCCTGCACCTAAAAAAGAAATTGAAAAAATTATTTCAAATGAAAATTTTAAAATTGTTAAATAAGAAAATTATTTTAATTAAATTAGTTTGTCTTATTTTTTTTACACCTGCGTTTGCAGAAGAGAAACCGATTGATATTTGGAATATAAAAAAAAAAGATAATCAAGTTGTTTCAGAAACAAATATTTCAAGTGAAAATTCTAGCGGAACTACTCAAAATAGTCTTTACGAATTACAATCAAATAAACAAACAGATACAATTAAACTAGATAAAGAATTTTCATCAAAAGAAATTAAAATTGTTGGGTTATATGATCCAAGTGAATACGGCTTAAGTATGGATATGTGGTCAAACTCGGATGGCACTAAATTAAAGAATTTATTTCAGAATATTAATAAGTTTAATCTTTCTGAGGATGCGTCTGATATAATGCACATATCTTTATTAACCAATGCTTATTCTCCAACTCAAAACATTACTGAGCAAGAATTTATGAGCTTTAAATCTGATTGGTTAATAAAGGATGCAAACTTAGAATTAATAGAAGAATATTTAATTAAAAATCAAATAATAAATTTACACCCAAATTTGGCAAGATATTTAGTTGATACTTATTTATCTGAGTCAAACGTAAAAAAATCATGTGAGATTTTTTCTAAAAATAAAGAACCCCTTCAAGATGAATATCTATCAAAATTTAATTTATATTGTTTAATCAATTATGGAAAAAATGAAGAGGCACAACTAATTTTAGATTTAAAAAAAGAGTTAGGTTTTGAAGATAGTTATTACGAAAATAAAATAAATTATCTATTTGGATATCTAGATGAAGCAGATAAAGAAATATCAACAAATTCAATTTTAGATTTTCATTTAGCTCATAGAACTAACCCTGAGTTTTCTTATGAACCAACAGAAGAAACACCAAAAATAATTTGGAAATATCTTTCAGCTGCTAATTTACTTTTTAAAATTCAAGATATAGAAATTACTGATGTAGAAAAGATTTCCACAATAGAAAAAGCTGTTAATGATAAAAATTATTCTGAAGAGGAGTTGTTCGAATTTTATAAAAAATTCCAATTTAATATTAATCAATTTTTAAACGCAAAAGAGGCGTATAAATCTTTATCTTCAATCGAGGGACGTGCTCTTTTATATCAAAGAACTCTTTTAACAGAAGAACCAAAAATCAAATTAGAATTTATAAAGATTTTAAAGGATCTATTCATATCTGATGAAATAGGCGATGCCTTTGATTTAGAATTAAAAAAATTTTTAAGCGAAATTAATGTTGAGGATGTTCCATCAAATTTTACAACATTTTATAATAGTAATCTAAACAAGAAAGAGATAGCAGATAAAAAGATTAAATATAATAGTAAAATTTTACATCAATCAAAACTTATAAATTATTTCAATGGAGACTATGCAAAATCTAAAATTGAAGAGGATTTAGACAAATTTTTAAAGAAAATTAAAAAAGATAAAAAATATTTTTTATCAAAAAAAGATATAATTTTTCTAGAGGCGCTCAAATCTGATGGAGTTGAAATTTCAAAAAAATACGACGGTCTTTATGAGGTGAAGCAATCAGAAATGCCTGCCGATATTCAAACAATGATAGATAATAATGAGATTGGTGCTGCATTGTTAAGAATAATTGAGGTAATTGGACCTGACAAAATTGAAAATATTGATGAAGATACAGTTTATTTTATTATCAATACTTTAAATCAACTAAATGTTGATTTAATTAGAAACAAACTATTGCTAAAAGTTCTTCCTTTAAAAGTATAAAAATTATAATAAAATCAAGTAATGGCTATCAGAACTATAATAACAGAACCCAATAAATTACTTAGACAAATTTCTAAACCAGTCAATGGTGTTGGTAAAGAAGAGCAAAAATTGATGGATGATATGCTTGAGACAATGTATGACGCAAACGGAATTGGTCTCGCAGCGATACAAGTTGGTGTACCAAAGAGAATTATTGTAATGGATATAAGTAAAGATGAGAATAAAAAAGAGCCAAGATATTTCGTAAATCCAGTTATAAAAAATAAAGATCCAGAAAAAGCAACCTATGAGGAAGGATGTCTTTCTGTGCCAAATCAGTTTGCAGAAATTGATAGACCTAGTAAGTGTGAAGTAGAATATCTTGATTATGATGGAGAAAAGAAATTGTTAAAGGCAGATGGTCTTCTTGCAACATGTATTCAGCATGAAATGGACCATTTAGAGGGCATACTATTTATTGATTATCTTTCAAAATTAAAAAGGTCAATGATAATTAAAAAATTATCTAAGAAAAAATCTACAGCAGCAGTTCTTTAAACATGCTAAAGAAAATAGTTTTTATGGGTACACCCATGTTCGCTGTTCCAATTTTAAAATCACTTTATCAAAATGGATATCCTATTTCTTGCGTTTATACACAACCACCTCAAAAATCTAAAAGAGGTCAAAAAATTAACAAGTCACCAATTCAATTAATTTCAGAAACTTTAAACATAGAATTTAGAACACCAAATTCATTAAAAGAAAATTTAGAGGAGTTAGAGTATTTTAAATCTTTAGAGGCAGATTTAGTAATAGTTGTTGCTTATGGTCAAATTATACCCAAATCATATTTAAATTTAACTAAAAAAGGATTTATTAATATACATGCATCTATTCTTCCAAAATGGAGAGGTGCTGCTCCTATTCAAAGATCAATTATGAATTTAGATAAAGAGACAGGAATTAGTATTATGAAAATAGGAGAGGAACTAGATACAGGACCTGTATGTAATATTTATAAAATTAATATAGAAAACAATTTTAACGCTGAAGATATTAATGAAAAGCTATCAAGTTTGGCTGCAGAGAAAATTTTAGATAATATCGATGATATATATGAGGATAAAGCAAACTTTATAGAACAAGATCACTCATCAGCGACATACGCACCAAAAATTCAAAAATTAGAAGGGCAGATTAATTGGAAAGAAGATGCTAAAATTATAATTGGTAAAATAAATGGACTTTATCCATTTCCAGGAGCTTATTTCATGTTTAACGGTGAGAGATATAAAATATTAAAAGCAGAAATTGGACAAGCACAAGGAAAACCAGGTGAGATTTTATCTGACCATTTAGAAGTTTCATGTGGAGATAAAAAATCAATAAAAATTAAGGAAATACAAAGACAAGGAAAAAAACCTCAAAGTATTGGGGAATTTGTTTTAGGAACACAAATTAAAAAGGGTTCATTTTTATAATGAATAGATACCAAATACTTATTGAGTATGTAGGGACAAATTTTAGAGGTTGGCAAATTCAAAAAAAGGGCCCAACAATCCAAGGATTAATTCAAGAAAAATTATCAAAATTATTAAAAGAAAAAATTGTTTTACATGGTCAAGGAAGAACTGATGCAGGGGTTCATGCATTTGAGCAATCTGCACATTTTGATTGCAAGAATAAAATAACCGATACACTTAAATTTTTAAAATCCATAAATCATTTTTTAAATTTAAAAGACATTGCAATTGTAAATATTAAAAAAAGAAATAATAAATTTCATGCTAGATTTTCAGCAAAACAAAGAATTTATAAATACTTTATTTTTAATCAAATAAGCCAACCAATAATTGAAAAGAATAGAGCATGGCATGTTCGAAGACCTTTAAATTTAGAATTAATGAAAAAGGGTGCAAAAAAGTTATTAGGAACAAATGATTATTCAACTTTTAGATCTTCAAGTTGTAATGCAAAAAGTCCAATTAAAACTATAAAATCAATAAATATTAAATTATCAAAAAATAAAATTGAATTTCAATTTAGTTCTCAATCTTTTTTACAAAATCAGGTTAGATCTATGGTCGGTTGTTTAAAATATTTGGGAGAAAAGAAATGGGATTTGAAAACTTTTGAAAAGAGATTTAAATCAAAAAAAAGAATAATGTGTGCTCCTCCAGCACCACCAGGTGGTTTATTTTTATTTAGAGTTCTTTATTAATTTATTTTTGTTACTCATAGCAAACTTTTTATTTACTCGCCATCTAGACTCAGCTCTTACAATATATCCACAACAGTTTTTTGATTTACACTTACAAGGAAATTGTTTGTAGTTTTCATCGTAACCAAATCCATAATCACAGGTAAACTCCTCACCTTTTTTAATATCTCTGATTGCTTTGACCCAAATTTTTAATCCCTTTCCATCATAATCACAATTATTATCACAAGAATGATTAATTAAACCTGCAGTATTCCATGGAAAATCTCCATCTAGATCATATTTTTTATTTATTGTGAATAAATATATCGGTTTACTATTATCGTACTTATCAGAGTCTTGCGTCTGTTTTTTTGTTATAAGTTTTCCAACATAGTCAATTATCTTGGTTCCCTCTTTAATATCACGAGTTGCATATAATCCTTTACCTTTATTATCAATTTCAGATTTTTTTATTTTATATAACTTCATGAAGATTTTTATTTAGAGTTTTCTTAAGAATTATCAATTAAATTCTAAAAGAGCATCAACGTGTCTCTTAGAGCTATCTCGAAGTGCATTTAGGTCATAACCGCCCTCTAAAATTGATACAACTTTCCCATTACAAAATTTTTTAGAAGACTCTAATATTCTTTTGGTAATGGTGAAATAATCTTCTGTTTTTAAATTAAATTGAGCAAGAGGGTCATCCTCATGGGCATCAAAACCAGCACTAATTAATATAAATTCTGGATTAAAGTCTTCTAATTTTTTTAATACACGATCAAATACGTTTAAATATTCTTCTGAACTTATGCCAGCCGGCAAAGGTATATTAAATATATTGTTAAACTTACCTCTTTCTTGCTCAGAACCAGTTCCAGGGTAATAGGGATATTGATGAGTTGATATAAAAAGAACATTTTCATTTTCATAAAAAATATCCTGTGTTCCATTACCATGATGTACATCAAAATCTATTATTGCAACTTTCTTATATTTATATTTTTTCAGCAAATAATTTGCACCAATACTCACTGAATTTAAAATACAAAAACCAGCAGCCTTACTTTGTGAGCTATGATGTCCAGGAGGTCGAACGCCACAAAATGCATTTCTAAATTCTTTTTTTTCTACGCCATCAATTGCAGTAATTATGGATCCAACTGCATCAAAAGTTGCATCTTTACTTCCAGGTGAAATGATAGTGTCACCATCAAGTGAAGAAAAACCTTTTTTCGGGAAAGAACTTTTTACTAACTTTAAATAATTATTTTCATGTGTGGTTAATAGAATATCATCTGAAACTTTAGATGGTTTCTTCCATATAAGATTTTTATTATTAAGTTTTTTAAAATTTTCTTCTATTACGGATACTCTTGCTATTTGCTCTGGATGCCCAGGACCTGTATCATGATTTTGGGATGTATCTGAAGTAATTAAGCCAGTTTTCACTTAAAGTAATTATCTAAGATTTTAGTATAAATTAAAGTTAATCTTTTTAAATCAGATAAGGAAACACATTCTCCCACCTTATGCATGGTTTTACCCACTAATCCAAATTCTAAACACGGGGCTATTTTTCTTATGAATCTAGCATCCGAGGTGCCACCAGTTGTAGATAATTTAGGTTTAATTTTAGTAATCTTTTTAATTGTATTTTGTATCATAAATGTAGTTTTGTTAGGTTTAGTTAAAAAGGCCTCACCAGAAACACTATATTCAATTTTATATTTTGATTTATTTTTATTACAAATTTGTTTTATTATTTTATTAATTTTATTCTTTAATTTGTAAGATGTATGTTTGTTATTAAATCTAATATTAAAGGATGCATTAGCTAATCCAGGAATTACATTGTCAGCTGAGTTATCAATGTTAATTTTCGTTATTTCTAAATTTGTAGGTTGAAAATCTTTTGTTCCTTTATCAAATTTAATTTCTTTTAACTCCTTTAGTATTCGAACTAAAGCTGTTGATGGATTGTTAGCTCTATTTGGGTAAGCTACATGACCTTGAATACCAATGACAGATATTTTTCCAGTCATACTACCTCTACGACCAATTTTTATCATTTCGCCTAATTTATTTGGATTTGTAGGCTCTCCTACTAAGCAAAAATCTATTTTTTCTTTTCTTTTTCTTAAATACTCAACAACTTTTTTCGTTCCATTAATTGCAATTCCTTCTTCGTCTCCAGTAATTAGAAGACTAATAGACCCATCAAATGTTTTGTTTTCCTTACAAAATTTACCTACCGCAGTAACAAATGCAGCTATTGAGCTTTTCATATCATTTGCACCTCTGCCAATTAAGTATCCTTTCTTAACAGCAGGTTTGAATGGATTAACAATCCAATCATTCAAATTACCAGGTGGCACTACATCCAAATGGCCTGCATAACAAAAATTTGGACTTGTGCTACCAAGTCGTGCATAAAGATTTTTTACAGGATAACTATTTGTATCTCTGAACTCGAGTATTTTAGTTTTAAAACCAAGTTTTTTTAATTTTTTTTCTAAAAATTTAATTACACCAGCATCAGTTTTTGTAACGGATGGAAACCTAATTAGCTCTTTAGCTAATTGTAGTTCGTTAATTTTTTGCATTTTTATTCTCTTAAAAGATCATTAACTGATGTTTTTGATCTTGTTTTTTCATCAACTTGTTTAATAATTACTGCACAATACAGAGATGGTGCTTGTGGATTGTTTTTATCTGGTAAAGATCCTGGAACTACCACTGAGTAAGGTGGAATTTTTCCATAACTTATTTCACCGGTTTTTCTATTTACAATTTTTGTTGATTGTCCAATATACATTCCCATACTTAGAACAGAGCCTTCTCCAACTATTACACCTTCTACTACTTCGGACATTGCTCCTAAGAAAACATTATCTTCAATAATTGTTGGTAATGCCTGAGCAGGTTCCAATACACCTCCAACTCCAGTACCAGCTGAGATATGACAATTTTTTCCAATCTGGCAACAACTTCCTGCACGACTGAATGTATCCATCATAGTACCCTCATCAATGTATGCTCCAATATTTACATAACATGGCATCAAAACTGCATTCTTCCCTACAAAAGATCCTTTCCTTACAGGTGAATTGGGCACCATTCTAAAACCAGCTTTTTCATGATCTTCTTTTGTCCATCCAGCTGTTTTCCCTTTAAGTAAATGAGCTTTGTCGTACCAGCTACTATAAGGACCATTTAAATTTTCCATTGGATACATTCTAAAACTTAACATGATAGCTTTTTTAAGATGTTGATGAGTAACCCATTTATCATTGATTTTTTCAGCTACTCTTGCTTTTCCACTGTCTAAATCATCAATAATTTGATTAACAGCATCCCTCAAAGATTTATCTGAATTTTGATTTACTTGGTCTTTATTTTCCCAAGCTTCATTTATGATATTTTCAATACTCATAATTTTATGAGTTTTTTAATAACCTTATTTCTTTTAAAAATAAAGAAAGATTTTTTATTTTGTAATCAATATAATCTTCATCAGACTCTTTTTTACCCCAGTATTCGTTATTAATTAACCAAACTGTTTTTGCTCCTCTTTCCTTTCCAATGGATAAGTTTTTTGCGATATCTTCGATATAAACCGTCTCGGTTGGATCGATTTGAAATTTTTTGACCATAAGGTCAAATGCTTTTGCAGTAGGTTTTGGACTGTATTCAGCATCGACAATATCAAATACACCATCAAACTGATCATCAATTCCTAAGTGAGTAGTAATATTTTTAACATGTTCTCTGCTACCATTTGTAAATACAAATTTGTTTAGATTAGTATTTTCTAGTTCATTCCTCAAAACAGTATCTTTTTCTAAAAAATCTAAATTAATATCATGCACATAGTCTAAAAATTCTTTTGGAGGTACATCATGATGGATCATTAAGCCGTTAAGGCTAGTGTTGTATTTATGAAAATAATTTGTTTGTAATTCTTTTGCTTCTTTTAAATCTACACTCAATTTATCTGAAATATATTGAGTCATTTTTTTACTGACTTGTCCAAATACTCCTTCAAGATCAGCATACAGGACACCGTCACAATCAAACAAAATGTTTTTAATATTTTTTAATTCTTTCATCGTCTTATTAAGGTTCCTGACCCCCTATCAGAAAATATTTCCCATAAACATGAATGCGGTTTTGTACCATTAATTATACCCACTGCAGTGACACCATTATTAATTGCATCTAAGCACGCATTTATTTTAGGTATCATACCCTCGGTGATAGTTTCGTCTTTAATCATCTCCATAATTTCAGATGAAGAGATTTCTTCTATTAGTTTTTTATCTTTATCTAGAACACCATCCACATTTGTCATCAACAATAATCTTCTAGCTTTTAAGGATTTTGCTACTGCCATTGCAGCTGTATCTCCATTAATGTTATATGTTTGATTTTCTTTTCCTAAGCCCAATGGTGAAATTACAGGAATTTTATTTTGATTAATTACACTTAATATTTGTTCATTATTTATCTCATTCGGTATGCCCACAAATCCTAGCTCTTCTGCTTCTGGTATAGTTTTTATAATGTTATTTTTTTTTGTGTGAATTGATATTGCTTCTGTTCCTTTGTCTTTTAAAGAACTAACAATATCATCATTAAAATCAATCAATACAGTTTCAACAACATTAATTATATGTTTATCTGTTACCCTTAGACCACGTATAAATTTTGACTGAATATTTGATTTTTCTAGCTCTCTTTTAATTCTAGGTCCACCGCCGTGAATAACTACGGTTGCAAGGCGCAATTTATTTAAAACACTAAGATCAGTTATAAAGTTATTAAATACGTTTCTATCAATTAATACGTTTCCACCATATTTAATTACTATTAAATCATTTTTGTATTTTTCAATATATTTAGTTACTTCATCTAATGGTGGCCCATCTTTAGGTAATATATTTTCAAGGTCCATTTATTATTTTTAAATTATTAGGTTACAGTTTTAACTGTTGTACGTTTCATTATTACAACCTGCTGAGCCATCGTTAAAATATTATTAACTGTCCAATAAATTACTAGCCCACTTGGAAACGGTGCAAGAATTACTGTTAAAAATAAAGGGAAAAACATAAATATTTTTGCTTGCATTGGATCTGTTGGAGCTGGATTTAACTTCTGTTGCACCCACATACTGACCCCCATGGCGACTGGCCATGCTCCAATAACGAGGAAAGAGGGCACATCATATGGAAACAATCCGAATAAATTAAATATAGAAGTAGGATCCTTAGCACTTAAATCTTGAATCCAACCATAGAAAGGCATGTGACGCATTTCTATCGTCACAAATAAAACTTTATACAAAGCAAAAAATACAGGTATTTGAATTAAAATTGGTAGACATCCAGACATGGGATTTACTTTTTCCTTTTTATAAAGAGCCATCATTGCTTGTTGTAATTTCATTTTGTCATCTTTGTGTACTTCCTTAAGTCTTGCCATCTCAGGCTGTAGAGCCTTCATTTTAGCCATGCTTCTGAATGAAAAATTAGCAAGTGGAAAAAATGCTACACGAATACAAACAGTAACAGCAATAATTGCTAATCCATAATTACCAAATATTTTAAAGAAATATTCTAAAGCAGTGAACAGAGGACGTGTTAAAAAGTATAAGAAACCCCAATCAATCGTAAGATCAAATTTATCAATTTTTAAAGATTCTGCGTACCCATCAATAACGTCAACTCTTTTTGCAGCAACTATTACTTGCAAGTTTTCTTCTATAGAGGAATTTCCTGTCAACTCTAATGGTTCTGTTGTAACAAAGTTAATTCTGTACTTGTTTTTATAATCCATCGTAGTTTTAAATTCTTTTTCTCGTGGTGGAATAAGTGTTGATATGTAATATTTATCTCCAATTCCTAACCATCCTTTTTGAGCTGTTTTTGAAAACTTTGTTTCTTGAATATCGTCATAATCTTCCTCAATTAACTCTTCATCTAATGTAGCGATAGGTCCCTCGTGAAGAATATAAAAGTCTGTTAAACCTTCTGGAATTTGATTTCTTATAATTTGCCCATAAGAATAAAAGTCATAGTTTTTATCAGTAGAATTTATAACTCTTTGTTTTATGGTGAATAAAAATCTATCATCTAAAGAAATTTCTTTTTCGAAAGTTATTCCTTGGTCATTTGTCCAACTTAGTTTTATAGAAGATTGATCAGTTAATTTATTATTTCCAGAAACTGACCAAATTGATTCTGCATTTGGAATATCTATATTTTTATCGGTAGTAATAAAACCACTTTCTATTACATATCCTTCTTTAGAGCTTCGTGGTGCAAGAAATTTAACTTTTTCATCACTTTCTAAACTAACATTGTATTCTTTGAAAGTAAGATCGTCTATTGCAGCTCCTTTTAAAGAAATAGATCCAACAATACTTTGGTTTTCAAATAAAACTCTTTCACTTTCTTTCAAAGCATTTTCTCTTGAAATTTCATTTACATTTTCTTTTTGATCAAGACTCGGTGCATCTGAATTTTGTTCAGTTTTAGTTTTTTCAGCTAAATTTTCTTTAGTTATCGGAGGTGGTGCAAAAAATAATGAATATAATATGATTACTGCAGCTGATAAACTTATGGCAGCAATTATATTTCTAGTTTCCATTATTTATTATCCTTCATTTCTTTTTTAACTGGATCAAACCCTTCGCCACCCCCTAAAAATTTTATCGGATGGCAGGATAAAATTCTTTTTATACTCATAATTAAACCCTTAAAAAAACCGTGCTCTTTTAAAGCATCTATGCTGTATTCAGAACATGTTGGTAAATATCTGCAAGAATGACCCAATAGTGGGCTAATCAAATATTTGTAGGCTTTGATAAATTTAATTAAAATTGAAGTAAATATATTCATTATTTTATTTTTTCAAAATCTTGAAAAAGAGTTTCTTTTATAATTTTGTATTTATTATTTAGCATAGATGACTTGGCGATAACAAGAAATGAATAATCAAAGTTTATCTTAATTTTTTTAACAGCTTCATTCATTATGTTTCTTAATCTTCTTTTAATTTTATTTCTCTTTACCGCATTACCAATTTTTTTTTTAGTCACAAAACTGATATTTAGTCTTTTTTTATCTTTATTTAGTAATTTTCCAAAAAAAATACTTACATATTTGTTTGTAATCTTTTTTTGGTTAAGAAGTTTTTTAAATTCTTCGTTTTTTGAAAGAGCAAGTATTTTGCTTTTCATTATTCTATACAGAAACGGTTAGTGATTTTCTCCCTCTTGCTCTTCTTCTGGCCAAAAGTTTTTTACCACCTTTAGTCTTCATTTTTGAACGGAAGCCGTGTTTTCGAGCTCTTTTTTTATTTGAGGGTTGATAGGTTCTTTTCATAATTAGATTTGGTATAGTTTTTTTATAATTTTTGCCCCTTTATATTAGTAATAATTAAAATAGCAAATAGAAGATTAAGCATTAAAATAAGAAGAATCATGGAAAATACAAAAAAAATCAAATTATTTATTGGGCTATCCTATTTATTAATTGTCTCTTTGTTTTTGTATTTCTTTTTTTCAAAATTTAGCTTTGAAGAAATCACATCATATGATTTTCTTAGAGATAACGTATTTTATTTTAATGAAATAAAAAATTCTAACTTATTTTTGATAGCTATAGTTTTTTTCATACTAACCGTTGTTTGGGTTTTCCCTTTTTTAGGATTTGCATCTCCTATAGCTATGATGGGAGGTTTTTTATTTGGAAAATGGATTGGAACAATAATTGTTACATTTGGTTTAAGTGTAGGTGCAACTTTTTTATACATTTTTGCAAATTATTTTTTAAAAGAATTAATAAGAGAAAAATTTTTAAATAGATTTAAGAACCTTGAAAATAAATTAAAAAAATCAGAGTTTATATATTTGTTAATTTATCGTATGGTTGGAGGTATTCCTTGGATATTACAATCTCTTTTACCAACCTTGTTTAATGTTAAAATTAAAAATTATTTTTTTGCGACATTGATTGGAATTGTTCCAGGAACTTTTTTGATTGTTTCAATAGGAAGTGGTTTAGATAAAATAATCGATCAAAATGTTAAAGCTCCCAGTGTTACAGACATAATATTTTCTCCAGATATATATATTCCAGTTTTAGCCTTTTTGGCATTAATTTTTGTTACAATTATTTTTAGAAATTTTTTTTTAAAGAATTAATGGTGCTCCCACCCTGTACTGACCAGGGAACTAGTCATTACCAATGACTTGTTATACCATTTAACTACAGGAGCTAAGAAACAAATTGTATTTTATTGATAATAAAGCATTTTTTTCAAATTATTGCCTTAATTTTTAAGTAAATTTGTTTTATATCTATTTTAGGAAAATGTTATGGGAATTCATTACGATTACAAATCAACCAAAGGCAATAAGCTTATGGAAAAGCAAGCGAAAAGAGAGAAAAAGCTTGCAGAAAAAAAAGCTAAACGTTTAGCTAAAGAAGGCCCAAAAAAAGAAGAAAAAAAAACTACCACATTAGATCCTAATAAACCAATTTCTTTAGATTTTTTGACTAACCCAAATAAAGAATGAGCTCAAAAGATAAAAATGAGCGTTTAAGTTTGGCGCTTAAAAAAAATTTAAAGAAAAGAAAAATTTTTCAAAAAAAAAATAAAAAGAAAAATAAATAATGTCAATTCAACCTGATTCTTGGATTAAAAAAATGTGTAAAGAGCACAATATGATAGAGCCATTTTTGGATCATCAAGTTTCCGAAGGAAAAATTTCATATGGATTAAGCAGTATGGGATATGATGTAAGAATCTCTGATGAATACAGAATTTTTACAAATGTTAATAGTTCTTTAGTTGATCCAAAGAATTTTTCAGATGATAACTTCATAGAACGAAAGGGACCATACTGTATTATCCCTCCAAATTCATTCGTTTTAGCTAAAACAGTAGAATATTTTAGAATACCAAAAGACGTTTTATGTATTTGTGTTGGAAAAAGTACTTATGCAAGGACAGGAATTATTTGCAATGTTACACCAATAGAAAATGAATTTGAGGGTAATATTGTGATCGAGCTAAGTAATACAACTCCAAATCCTGCAAAAATTTATTCAAATGAAGGAATAGCACAATTTCTATTTTTCAAATCAGATACTCAGCCAGAAACAACTTATAAATCAAAGAATGGTAAATATCAGGGTCAAACCACAATTCAAGTTGCTAAGATTAAAAAGTAATTTATGGATAAATTTCTGATTAATGGCCCTTGTAAGATTAAGGGTAATGTTTCAATTTCAGGTTCAAAGAATGCATCCCTACCAATATTAGCTGCAACATTATTATTTGATAGACCTGTAGTTATCAAAAATTTACCTAGAGTAAGAGATATTAATACAATGTTAAATTTATTAAAGTCTCTTGGTTCTAAAATAATTTTATCAAGAGATAAAAGAACAGCAAAAATTATAAATAAAAAAAATATGAAAACTTTTGCAAGTTATTCTTTAGTCAAAACAATGCGTGGTTCTATATTAGTTTTAGGACCACTTATTTCAAAATATAACAAATCCAAAACCTCTTTGCCTGGAGGATGTTTAATTGGTGCTAGACCAGTCAATTATCATTTAACAGCATTAAAAAAACTTGGCATGAAATATGAATTAAAAGATGGATATATTCTAGCAAAATCAAAAGGGAAACTCAGCGGAACAACTATAAAATTTCCAAAGATAAGTGTTGGGGCAACTGAAAATTCTATAATAGCAGCATGTTTAGCGAAAGGAAAAACAGTTTTAAAAAATTGTGCAATAGAACCTGAGATTAAAGATCTTACAAATTTTTTAAATAAAGCTGGAGCAAAAATAAAATGGATAGGGAGAGTTTGTAAAATCATAGGTGTTAATTCTTTAAATAAAACTGAATATTCTGTAATGGCTGATAGAATAGAAGCAGGCACATTTTGTGTAGCCGCAACACTTGCAAAAGGTAATTTACAAATAAATAATTTAAATCCTAAAGTTATTGGCACAGAAATAAAATTACTAAAAAAAGTCGGTGCTAAAATTAAAACTAGTGAGAATAAAATCTTAATTAAAGGACCTGAAAAAATAAAATCAATAAAAAGTATTAAAACTAAAGAGTTTCCAGGCATTCCTACAGACCTTCAAGCACAATTGATGGTTTTAATGTGTAAAGCAGATGGCAAAAGCTCAATAACCGAAAGTATTTTTGAAAATAGATTTATGCATGTTGCAGAATTGCAAAGACTAGGAGCAAAAATAATTATTAAAAATAATACTGCTACGATAGAAGGAAATACCAAATTCATTGGTGCCGAATTAATGTCTAGTGATTTAAGAGCTTCTGTTGCTTTGGTTCTAGCAGCTATAGTTTCTAATGGTAAATCATACATTAATAGAATTTATCACTTAGATAGAGGTTATGAAAATATAGAAAATAAATTAAAAAAAATAGGTGTTAAAATTAAAAGATTAAAATAGTGAATAAATATTTAGCAAAAATAATAGCAAGTGACCAAGAAGGGTTACAAATGATTTCAGCTTGTAGTTCAGGGGCTAAGGTTAAAATTGCAGATATAAAATATCTTGCATCTAATAAAGTTTTTTTATTATCAATTGAAAGAACCAAGGTCGAAAGTGATCAGGAAGATAAAAAAATCAATAGTATTTGTAGGTTTGATTTTGTTGATAAAGTAAGATCAAAGAACATTGATCAATCAAATCAAGAAACAGTTTTAGAACTAATAGGTATAGATTATTTGAAAAATAATGATGTTTATGAAATAAATCTTATTTTTAATAACAATTCTCATATTGCTTTAACTACAGAAACCATTGAAGCAAGATTAGAGGATCAAAGTGAAATTAAATAATTATGAAGATATTAAATAGTAAGAGTAAAAATTTTGATAAATTATTAGAGAATTTGCTTTTACAGAGAAAAAAAAAAATTGAGTCAAACTCTGTTTCTGTAACAAATATAATTAAAGATGTTAAAAAAAATGGAGATAAAGCATTAATAAAATACGAGAAAAGATTTAATCAAAACAACATAATTATTCCAAGCTCAAAACAAATAAAAAAATCTATAAAATCACTTGATAAAAAAGTAAAGAAAGCAATTGATATAGCTTATAATAGAATTTATAAATTTCACTCGCTTCAAAAATTTAAAAATATTTCTTATACAGATAAATTAAAAAACAAACTTGAATATAAATACGTACCTTTAGAGTCTGTTGCAATTTATGTTCCTGGTTCTACAGCTTCATACCCATCGAGTGTGTTGATGAATGCTATTCCAGCAATTGTTGCAGGTGTTAAGAGAATAGTTATGATTAATCCAGGCCATAAAGGAAAACAAAGTCCAGCCGTATTATACGCCGCAAAAATATGCAAAATAAAAGAAATTTATTCGATCGGGGGCCCTTCTGCTATTGCAGCAGTATCTTATGGGACTAAAAAAATTAAAAAAGTTCATAAAATAGTTGGTCCAGGAAACGCATATGTTGCAGCAGCAAAAAAAGAAGTTTTTGGAGTTGTTGGAATTGAAGGTATGACTGCAGGACCTTCAGAGGTAACAATCGTTTGTGACAAATTCTCAAATCCTGAATGGGTTGCAAGTGATTTAATTGGACAAGCTGAACATGATGTTCTTGCACAATGTATTTTGATTTCAAAAGATAAAAATTTGCTAGATAGAGTAAAAATTGAAATTACTAAACAATTAAAAAAAATTCCAAGGGCTTCTGTCGCAAGAAGAAGTTTAACTAACAATGGAATTCTTATGTATATTTCTTCAGACGCTAAAATAATAAGTGTTGTAAATAAAATTGCACCAGAACATTTAGAATTAAATATTAAAAATTATAAATTGTTAGTTCCAAAAATAAAAAATTCAGGATCAATATGTTTAGGAAAATATGCAGTGATGGCAATGACTGATTATAATGTTGGATCAAACCATGTGTTGCCAACTAATGGTTCTGCAAAATACTCAAGCGGTATAAGTGTAAATGAATTTTATAAAAGGATTTCATACATAAACTTATCAAAAAAGGGTATTGAAAGTCTTGGACCATCAGTTATAACACTTGCAAATTACGAAGGGTTGGTTGGACACGCTCAATCTGTAGTAAAACGAATAAGGAGAAAATAAATTTGTCAAAACAAGACTTACTGGAATTTAAAGGTACAGTGATAGACCTACTTCCTAACGCTATGTTTAGAGTAAAATTAGAAAATGGACATACCGTTACTGCCCATACAGCTGGTAAGCTAAGAAAAAACAGAATTAGAGTTCTCCAAGGTGATAATGTGACAGTTGAAATGACACCTTACGATCTTACTAAAGGAAGAATTATCTTTAGGGGATAAATAAGGCTGAGTAGCTCAGGAGTAGAGCAGAGCCCTGAAAAGGCTTGTGTCGGAGGTGCGAATCCTTCCTCAGCCACCACCACAAAGTTTCATCTTGAAATAATCGTAAAAGAAATTAACTTTAAGACATAATAAATAACAAAAGGACTAAGAAATAAGATGAGTACACTACAAGGAAAAATTAAATGGTATAACGGTAAAAAGGGATATGGCTTCATTGAAAGAGATGATAAAGAAAAAGATGCCTTTGTTCACGCTTCAGCAGTAAAAGCTGCTGGTATGAGATATCTCAATGAAGGTGATAAACTTGAATTCACATTAGAAGATGGTCCCAAAGGTCCTTCTGCAGTTAATTTAAAAAAAATAGACTAATTTAGAAATTATTTAAAAGGGCGTTTTATCTATCAAATAGGTAAACGTCCTTTTTCTATTTAGACCTTGAATATTAATTTTTTTTGTCTAAAAGACTGCCCATGAATATAAATATTACATACAGAAAGACTTTTAAAAGAACTCAGAGAAACTGCTTCCATAGCCAGTAGGCTATTTATTTATATTATAATTTTAAATCCACATAAAATAAGATAAAAACAAAGAGGATAAGCCCGGGTGGTGTAATGGTTAGCACGGAAGTTTGTGGAACTTTAAGTTTGAGTTCGACTCTCAGCCCGGGTACCAAAAAATGAATAAAGAGAAAAAATTAATTCCTGGATTACCTTCAGGATTTGAAGATCGTTGGGATAAAAAACTTCTTCTCAAAAAAAAGCTTTTAAAAGCTATTGAGAATAATTTTATTAAATTTGGAGCAGAGGCTCTGGAAACCCCTTCGTTTGAGATAAGTGAAAATATAGGATCTTTTTTGGCAGAAGATGATGCTAATCCTATGTCTGATGTATTCTCATTTCAGGATGGAGAAAAAAGCATTACTCTTAGGTATGATCTTTCAAGCCCACTAGCTAGATTTGTTGCACAAAATAATCAAGAGCTTCCGTCAATCTTTAAAAGGTACGCTATTCAAAATGTCTTTAGGAACGAAAAGGCTGGTAATGGAAGATATAGAGAATTTATGCAAGCAGATTTTGACATTGTGGGAAATGTTAATTCTGCTCAAGCAAATGCGGAGCTTTGCAATTTAATATCAAGTACTTTGTTAGATTGTGGTCTAAAAAAAGATCAATTTACAATTAACATTAGTAACAGAAAAATAGTTCAAGGATTAATTGATGATTTAAAAATATCAGAAGAAAAGCAAGTAAAAGTAATTAGGGCAATTGATAAATTAGATAAACCAGGTTTTGGTTTAAAAGGTGTTGAAGATCTGCTTAAAAAAGAGAGAAAAGATATAAGTGGTGCAATTACTAAGGGTGCAGATTTAAACGATGAACAAGCGTCCGAAATAATTAATTTTCTAAAAATTAGAGATTTAAAAGAATTAAAAGAAACATTAAAAAATCCATTGTCTCAAGAAGGTATAAAAGAATTAGAAAAAGTATTTGAAGTATTGGATTACAGTTCAAATTTAAATCAGGTCAAAACAAATTTTACAATTGTTAGAGGATTGGCTTACTATTCAGATTTTATTGTTGAAACAAATCTAAATTTTAAAGTTACAAATAACAAAGGTAAAGAGGTGGATATAGGTAGTATTTGTTCTGGAGGAGCCTATGCAAAATTAATCGCTAGATTTAAAGGTGTGGATATTCCAGGCACTGGAATTAGTTTTGGAGTTGATAGATTGTTATTTGCTTTAATGCAATTAAATCAAATAAAAATAGATAGTCAAAAACCAGTTTTAGTTTGTGTAATGGACGAAAAATATCTTAAAAATTATTATGAAATTTTAGATCTATTAAGAAATAATAATATCAATGCTGAAATTTTTTTAGATACAAAGAAAAATTTAGGG
Source organism: uncultured Pelagibacteraceae bacterium (assembly GCA_902586485.1). Lineage (GTDB taxonomy): Bacteria > Pseudomonadota > Alphaproteobacteria > Pelagibacterales > Pelagibacteraceae > Pelagibacter. The sequence goes on from CACIHO010000004.1 coordinate 96,095, forward strand.
AAGCAACTAACTCTAGCAAATAAACGTGAGTTGGATGTTGCGATAATATGTGGTGAAAATGAATTTAATGAAAATACAGTCACTATAAAAAGTCTTAAAGGCGTTAAGGGTGAAAACAATATAACATTTCCAAAAGAAAATTTAATCGATGAAGTCAAAAAACTTATCTGAAAACATTCTTAGATCAGTAAAATCTAAGGGTTTTAAATATATTGATTTACCTTCAGTAATTGAGGCTAATCACATTGTTCAAAGATCAGGAGAAAATTTTAGAAAGTTTATCTTCTCCTTTACTGATCAGAATGGAAGCGAGTTATGTTTAAGACCAGATTTAACAATTGCATCTTGTTTAAGGTATTTGGAAAATAATTTAAAAGGTAAGGAAAAAATTTTCTACAGTGGTCAAGCTTATCGAAAATCACAAAACAAAAAAGACTCAATCATTAGAAATCAAATTGGATTTGAAATTTTAGGATCTAAGGATGAGAAAAATGATGATAAAGAAATTATAAATACATCTCTTAAATCACTTCAAAATATCAAATATTCTTCAGGAACACTAACTATTGGAAATGTTGAAATATTTAATTTGTTAATTTCAAAATTGGATATTCCAAAGAGATGGAAGTTAAGATTAGCCAGACATTTCTGGAGAGAAGAATATTTTAATGATTTATTAAAAAGATTAGAAACTAATTCAGATGTTGATCCAACAATTGTAGAAATAGATAAAAAGCGTTACGTGAAAATGCTTAAAGAGGATTTATCAAATTTTGTTGCAGGAAGAACAATTAATGAAATATTAAAAAGGTTTGATCAGAAAATAAAAGATCCTAGAAGAGCTAGTAAAGGAAAGAATGTTTCAAAAATAATTAAAGATTTCTTAAAAATTAAATGTCCCATAAATAAAGCAGCAATTGAGTTAAATAAATTTTTTAAAAAAAACAAAATAAATCTAGCTGTAGATCAAAAATATTTTCCAATCTCTAATAATAAGGTTTCAAAATTAAATGTAGTATTTTCATCATCCTTTGGAAGACAATTAGAATATTATACTGGGATGGTTTTTAAAATTGATATTAAATCTAAAAACTCATTAAAAAATATTATTAATGGTGGTCGTTATGATGGTCTAATTGCAGACTTAGGATCAAAAAAACAAATTCCAGCAGTAGGTGCTGCTTTAAATTTAAATTACTAATGACAAAAAACATTTTAAATATTGGAGTTCCAAGCAAAGGTAGACTTAGAAATGATGTTTTAAATATTTTTAAAAAAAATAAATTAAATCTCATTTCTGAAAGAGGAGAAAGAGATCTTTTAGGATCTATAAAACAATTTAAAAATATTAAGATTTTATATCTTCATGCAAGAGAGATCATCGAAAGACTTGGAGATGGATCTTTGGATATAGGTTTTTCTGGCTTTGATTTATTAAAGGAAAGTGAAATTAACACTCAAAAGAAAATTTATGTTTTAAAAAGATATGATTTTGGTAAGGCTACATTAGTAGTCGCAATTCCTGATCCATGGATAGATGTACAAACAGTTGCAGATTTAGAAGAAATTGCATTTGAATTTAAAGATAAGAAAAAGAAAAGATTAAGAGTAGCAACAAAATATCCAAACTTAACAAGGGAATTTTTGTTTTCAAAGGGCGTTACCCAATTCAAATTAATTGATAGTTTGGGTGCAACTGAAGCTTATCCTTTTACAGGCTCATCGGAAATAATTACAGATATCACTTCTACCGGAGAAACGTTAAAAGCAAACAATCTACGTATTTTAAAGGATGGAGAAATATTAAGATCAGAGGCCTGCATGATGATTTCTAAGTCATCCAACAATAAAATGGGTCTTAAAAAAATAGTAAAATTACTTTCTAAAAATTAAGTCTTTCCAATAAATAAGTATAATTTTGATAATATCTAGATTTCTAATAATTGCATAAAGTGCAACAATAACACAAATAATAAAGAATATTTTTAATACTAAAATTAGTTCCATAAAGTATTTTTAAATATTTAAATACATTAATCAAATATTTACGATAAAATAAAAAATTAGAATCATGGATAATATATTGTTAATTTTACTAGTTTTGTTATTAGGCGGCGTTTTAGCTATTCTTTATCTAAATTTAAAAACTAAGCCAAAAGATGAAAATGAAAACAAAGAAGTTGAGGAAATAGCTAATTTAAAATCAGAAATATCAAGTTTAAAAGATACCTTAAACACTACAATCAATAGCTCACTTGGTGCAATGTCGACTTCATTTAATAATCTATCAACTGGGGTTACTAAAGATATGACTGAAACTTTAACCAAGGTAGAGGAAAAGGTTGGTAATTTTAATCAACAAGTTCAACTATTAAATCAAAGCCAAGAGGGGATAACTAAAATTTTAGCTGGAGTTAAGAAATATGGAACTCTTGCAGAATTTAGCTTAGATGCTCTAATTAAAGATTTGCTACCAGCCTCTCAATTCATGACGAATGTTAAAATGAAAGAGGACACCAGTGAAAATGTTGAATTTGCAATAAAGCTTCAAGGAGATGTTTTAGTTCCTGTTGATAGTCATTTTCCAGTAGAAAAATTCAAAGCAATTACTGATGGTCATGACGCGGAAGACAAAAGGGCTGTAGCAGATGCTAGAGCAAAATTAGCCTCAGCGTTTAAAGCAAAAGCTAAAAGTGTTAATGAAAAATATATTGTTCCACCAAAAACTACTGATTTTGCAATCGTATATGCTCCTACAGAAAGTTTATACAAAGAGTTAACTGAATACCAAGATCCAAGTACAAAAGAATTATTAACTCAAGAGTTAATGAAAAAATATAAAGTTGTAATATGTGGACCTAATACTCTTTCTGCTTACTTACAGTCTTTACATATGGGATTTCAATCATTGAAGGTACAAAAAGGTGCAACGGAAATTTATAATCATTTAAAAACAATCAGTACAAGATTTTCTAAACATTTCGACAACATTATAGTTCTTAGAAAAAAATTAGAAGATGCTATGGGAGTTGTTGATAAATTTGGAACAGATGCAAGATCAATTTCAAGAACCTTAGAAAATATTAAAGATCCCGAGCAGGTTGAGAAAGCTGTACAAACTGAAAACGTGGAAAAATTTGTTGAACGAAATAGGCAGCTTAAAAATTAATTTCTTTTTTTCCTTAATAACGTCTATAAGAAATCTCATGCAGTGGAATCAAAAATATGATTATCCAAAATCATCAAGAGCAACAGTTGATGGCATTAGAAGATACTTATTAGGGGAAACAAAATTACCAAGTGTCACTTCAATTTTAGATGCAACTCGATCTGAAGAAGATAAAGCAGCATTAGCAAATTGGAGAGAAAGAACTGGGCAAAAAGAGGCTGAGGCAATTACAAAAGCAGCAAGTAGCAGAGGTTCTCAAATGCACAACTATTTAGAGTCCTATTTACTTGGAAGAGAAAATTTAAGTTTTTTTGAAGATAACGAACAATACAAATTAATGGCTAAAGAAATTATAGAAAAAGGTTTGAAAAATAGATTGGATGAAATTTGGGGTGTTGAATGCACTCTTTATTACCCAGAGAAGTATGCAGGTACTGCTGATTGTGTCGGAGTTTATGAAGGAAAAGAAACAATAATAGATTTTAAACAAAGTAATAAACCTAAAAAGGCTGAATATATAGACTCATGGCTTCTTCAAACAAGTGCATATTCATTAGCACATAACATTGTGTATAACTCCAATATCACTTCTTGTGTAATTTTGGTTTGCACAGTAGATAAATTATTCCAAGAGTTTAAAATTCAAGGGCATGATTTAATTGTTTATCAAAATTTGTTTTTGGGAAGATTAAAAAAATTTAATGAGCTATCAGATTTAACTTAGGATTTTATGGATAAAATAGTAATTTACGATACAGAAACAACAAATAGTACAATTTGGGGCTCAATAATTGAAGTAGGTGCTGTAGTTGTTGATAAAAACTTAAAAGAAATTGGCAAGCTAAATATTCGTGGCAGAATGCCCGAGGGTGAGGTTCCAAGTGCAAAGGCCTTATTAGTTAATTCAACAAGTATTGATTTACTTACTAAAGGCAATTACTCGCATTACAATTTTTTAGGCGCAGTAGAAAATTTTTTTTCTAAAGCTGGTCCAGCATTGTTTATGGGTTGGAGTAACTTAAATTTTGATAGACGAATGTTTCATTTTAATTTTTTTAAAGGGAATAGATATCCTTACATTACACATTCATCACCCAATAAAGAACATGACGGTTTGCATGTTGCAAGAGTAGCACAAACCTTGAATCCTGAAACATTAAAGACTGAATTAACAGAAGCTGGAAATGAAAGTCTAGCTTTAGAAGGTTTAGCTAGACAACAAGGATTTGATACATCTCAACAACACACTGCTTATCATGATGCATTTACAAGCTTAAAAATTCTAAGAATTATAAAAGACAAACATAAAGACAATTGGGAAAATTTTTTAAGTACATCTACAAAAAATAGCGTTGAAACTATCTTAAAAAGTGAGGGGATTTATTCAATTTTCGAAAATGTTAAGGGAAAAAATATGATGTATCTTGTCTCTACATTACATCCAGATCATTGTTTTCATCCATCATATGCATCTTGGGGATATTTATTTGATTTAAGAAGAGATCCCGAACCTTTGTTAAATTTATCAATAAATGATCTTAAAGTTTATTTAAAAAAGTTTAGTCCAAAAGCACTTAGAGTAATCAAAACCAACAAAGCTCCTGTAGTTTTAGATAAAAAGTTTGCATTAAAAGAGAAGGCATATGCTGACTTAGATTTAGAAACAATCCAGAAAAGAGCAAAAATGGTTAGAAATAGTGAAAATTTTTGTAAAAATATTCAAATCATTAATAGAGAGGCCGCTGAAGAAAAAGCTCAAACTCAAACCCAGGAAGATCTGTTACCTGAAGAAACTTTATATGAAAAATTCATTCCCAATAAAGACACCCAATTATTTAAAACTTGGCATAGTTCTTCTTGGGAAGATAAATTAAGAATGTTGGATAAGTTTCAAGATAAAAGATGTAGTTGGTTTGGGCAAAAAATTATTTATCAAGAAGCACCGCATATTTTGCCACCAGATTTATATAAAAATATAAAAAGTGAAATTGCTAGACGAATTTTAAGCAAAAATAGAGAAAAGTGGCAAACTATAGGAATGGCCTATCAAGAAATTGATACCTTAAGAGATCAAGCATCAAATCGAGATGATGAAGAGGAACTAAAAAAATTAGATGAAATAAATGAATTTATAATGTCTATAGAAAAAAAATATGAAATTGCCTAGTTGACTTTAAGCCTCTAATTAATAGAAAGGAAATATGCTTACAAATTTTAAAGACGAAGATTTTGATACTAAAATTAAAAATGAAGATGTTTCAGTCATCCAGTTTTCAGCTGAGTGGTGTGGTCCATGTAAGGCACTAAAACCAGTAATGGATAAGTTATCTGATGAATATAAAGATAAGGCTGGTTTCTATTATGCTGATGTTGAAGATGGTGGAATAAATACCGGAAGTGTAGCAGGTATCAGAGGTGTTCCAACAGTTATTATCTATAAAAAAGGCGTTGAAGTAGATAGAAAAGTTGGTGGAGTTCCCGAAAGTCACATGAAGGAATTTTTAGATAAAAATATCTAATTTAAATTTAAAACTTCACCGGCAAGATATAACGATCCAGTAATCAGGATTATATCGTTTTCTTTTACCGGGATTGACTTTATAGCATCTTCTATACTTTCCTTATAATTTATATTTGAAAAGCCGTTTAGCTTATCTTTAAGCTCTCCTCCTTTAATTGAATTAGGTTGATTGGGTATATCTATTGTAGTCAATGTAGAGATATCCTTAAAGAAACTCATATATTCATTATGATCTTTATTAGCCATCATTCCAAGAATGATGTGTTTATTGCAATCTAAACTTTCCAAGTATTCATTCAAAACTTTTGCTCCCAATGGGTTATGTGATCCATCAACATAAAGTTTGTGATCTTTTACAAGCTCTTTAAGTTTTCCAGATTTAATTTCTTGTAATCTTGCAATACAATTTATTTTTAAAATACCTTTTTTAATTTGGTCATCTTTAATTTTTAAGTCTTTCAAAATTCTTAGGGTCGCAATTGCTGTTGAGACATTTTCTAATTGAAATTGACCTTTAACATTTGGCATAGGTAATTTTATTCCCCCAAATTGATCTTCATAATAAAAGAAGTCATTTTCTTGCATTGTAAAACTATAATTTTCATTATGGAAAAACTTATTTGATCTATTATTTGAAATTGTTCTTTTAATATTTTCTTTAATTTTATTGGTACTTTGTTTTGCAACTATAATATTTGAGTTTAATAAGCTTGATGTTTTCTCAAAAATAATTTTTTCAACGGTTTGTTCATTTTCAGGTAGCCAATCTAAATGATCAAGGCCAATAGATGTTACAACGCTAGCAAGGTTATTTTTTAAGATATTAGTAGCGTCAAATCTAAAGAATAATCCACTTTCAATTAAATTGATATTATCTGGGTATTGAGATGCTTTTAAAAAATAGGCTGCAGTCAGTATTTCAAAAAAAGTAATTGGTTCACTATTGTTAGCTTCCCCAACTTCTTCAAGTAAATTTGCCAAATCTTCATCATTCAATTCTTTATTATTAAAAACAAACCTTTCATTGATACTTTTGATATGAGGACTAGTGTAGATATTACAATTGAAATTTGCTTCCTTTAAAATAGAAAACATTGCTTGGATAGTTGAGTACTTTCCATTAGTACCAACAATTGAAATTGCTTTGATTTTATCTTGAGGGTTGCCTAATTTTTTGCAGAGACTTTGAATACGATCTAGACTTAAATCTATTTCTTTAGGATGCAGCTCTTGTAAGCGACTGACTATCTTCTGAAGTTTCATTTTGTTCAGCACTTATATCAGAATTTTTCTTTAACAATATTGATAATAAGGTTCCAATTTTAGATGCAAGATCTTTACGCTCAACAATTAAATCGACAAAACCAGTTTTTTCAACATATTCACTTTTTTGAAAACCTTCTGGAAGTTCTTCTTTAACAGTTCCTTGTATTACTCTTGCACCTGCAAATGCAATTAAAGCTCCTGGTTCTGCAATATGAATATCACCTAACATAGCGTATGATGCGGTAATACCCCCTGCAGTAGGATCAGTGATACAAACTAAATAAGGAAGACCGTTTTTCTTTAATTCATTAATTGCAAGTGTTGTTCTTGTCATTTGAGATAAAGAAATTAAACTTTCCATCATTCTCATTCCTCCACCAGCGCTAATACATAAAAAAGGTGTTTGATTTTCTATCGAATGCTGTATTCCATATAAAAAAGCTTCACCTTCTGCTGCTGCCATTGAGGCTCCTAAAAAATCGAAATCAGAAGCTACAGCAGTAATTTTAATATTATTTATAGTTCCAGAAGCAACCATCATTCCACATTCCAATCCTGTTTTTTTTCGAGCACTTTTTAATCTTTCTTTATAAGGTTTAGAGTCTGTCCAATTTAGTGGATCATCTTTTGGTATTGGTGTTTTAAAAATCTCGTAATTGTTTTTTCCAAACAATATATCAAATCTTTGATGAGGTTTTATTCTATGATGACGTTTACAATCAGGACATACCCATAAGTTTTCCTCTAAATCCTTTTTTAAAATTGGACCCTTACAACATGATGTCCAGTCACTTTTTGCAATATCTTCTTTCGTAGCTCTTTCACGTATAGCAGTTTTAATTTTTTCACCTGCTTTAATAATTTTAGTTATCCAATTCATTGAATTTTATTTTTTAATCTCTTTACGATATTAGTAACATTTGTGACAGCATTTTGTCTCTTTTTAATAGATTTGGAGATTTCTTTACAAATTGCACTGCCAACCACCAAACCATCAGCTTTTTTAAGAGATTGAATGGTTTTTTCTGTAATTCCAAAGCCAATAACTACATTTTTTGATTTATTATGTTTTTTTATTTTGTTGTATTTTTCTAATATTTTCTTTGGGGACACTTTAAGCTTTCCACCTGTGGTCGACAACATGCTTATGTAATAAATCATATCATGAGAGTCTTTTATTATTTTTTTTAGTCTTATCTGAGAAGTAGTTGGTGAAACCAATTGAATAAAATTAATTCCTTTTTTTTTGCATTTTGATGCAAAATTTTTATTTTCAGGATAAGGTAAATCAACAACTATTAAACCATCAACTTTTGATTTTTTGCATTTTTCTAAAAATTTATTTTCATTATATTGATAGATCATATTGTAATAGCCCATCAGTATAATTGGTTTATTTTTTTTTATTTTTTTAAAATTTTTTGCAATTGAAAATACATCATTAATTTTAATACCATTCTTAATTGCTCGGTAAGCACTTGTTTGTATTTGCCCTCCATCAGCTATTGGTGTGTTGTGTGGAAAACCTAATTCACAAATATCTGCGTAATTTGAAATTGATTTTAATATTTCTAAAGATTTTTTTTTAGTATTATCTCCAGCTACCGTATATGTCAGTAAAGCTGGTCTATTCTCTTTTTTCACAGCTGAGAAAGTTTTACTGATTAATGAATTCATTAATTTTTACCCAGTCTTTCTCTTAAGATATCCCTATCTTTTTTAGCATCACCACAAGAGTTAACAATTATTATTGTATCTTTGCTTAATTTTGGAGCAATTTTTATTGCCTCAGCAAATGCATGACTAGGCTCTAAACTTGGATTAAGTTTTTCAAATTTAGTTACCATAACATGTGCTTTTAGTGCCTCTTCATCTGTTGCATAAGTGTATCTAGCTCGTTTTGTATCTTTTAAAAAACAATGTATTGGACTTACGCCTGGATAATCCAATCCAGCACTAATTGATTCAGTTTCATTTATTTGACCTTCAATATTTTGACAAACATAAGAAGCTGCACCATGTAAAATTCCAATTTTGGCATTTCTACTCAAAGGTGCAGCATGGAGCTTTGATTTTTTTGGACCCCCAGCTTCTACACCAACTAACTCTATTTGCGATTTGTTAAAATCTATAAATTCACTCCAAAAACCATATGCTGAACTTCCACCTCCCACACAGTTAATTAATTTAATTTTTTTTGGAATTTTTTTGAATTCTTTTTTAATTTGTATTTTTAATTCTCTTGAAATTTGTGCTGTACTCCATCCACAAATTTTTACAAATATATTTGGACCAACTGTACTTCCAACACACATGTGTGTAGTGTCACAATTTGATACCCAATATCTCATACACTCACTGACTGCATCGACCAAGGTTTGACTACCTGAATATACAGGAACTATTTCAGCACCGTTTTTTCTCATAGCATCACAATTTGGTTTTTGCCTCTTGATGTCTTTTGCACCCATGAAAATTTTACATTTGAGACCAAACTTCTTTGCGGCCATACTTAACATTTTACCAGCATAACCAGCACCAGTGTCACCAACTATATATTTTTTTCCCATAGCCTTGCAAATTAAGGCATGAACAGTTGCATTGTATATTTTGTGGGCACCACCATTAGCCTCCGATACAACTTTAGCCCATATTTGTGCACCACCCAAATGATTAGATAAATTTTCTAATTTTACAAATGATGTGGGTGATCCTATATAACTCTTAAAGTAATAATCTCTCTTTTTTAAAAATTTTTTATTATTTCTTAATTTTGAAAATTCCCGTGTTAGATCCTCTACAGGTTTTTTTAAAGTTTCAGGTATAAAACTTCCTCCAAATCTACCACCCCAAAAACCGTTACGATCATGCTGGTCAATTAGAGGAATTTTTTTTTTAAGTTTCATTTTTCAATTTATTAAAGTTTTTTAAAAAAAAATTTATTTTGGATATATCTTTTAATCCAGAAGTTTCCAACCCTCCAGATAAATCTAAATAATTTGCAATTTTTTCATATTTTTTTAGATCATCATCGAATTTTATATTACCAGCTATCATTAATTCCTTGTTTAAGTTGATATTTTTAATCAAGTTATGATCAAAGCTCTCACTTTTTTCATAACCTTTACTGTCAAATAAAAAGATATCTGTTAAGTCAATAAATGATTTGTACTTAACAACATCAGCTTCATCTTTGATTGTTAAAGCTGTAATAATCTTTTTTTGATATTTTTGTTTTATATTTATAATTGCATCAGGAGTACAATCATACAATTGATAGTAATCAAAAGGTAAATTTTTTATTTCCTCTAAAATCTCATTGTTTGGTTTAACTAAAACAGCAACAAATTCACTTTTGTTTTTTTTAACATCTAACAATTTTTTTAAAGAGTTAAGTTGAATATATCTTGAGCTTTTTGGGTAATTACAAATGAAGCCAATAAATTTTGGGGGATGGGGATGATTTATTATGTAATTTAAAGTATCAGAATCTTTTATACCACAAATCTTACAACCTTTGATCATCTGTTTAAATGATCAATGAGTTTTATAGTGTTATTTTTTATATTACCTTTTGTAAGAGACCTTCCTATAACAATACCAGAAACCTTATTTTTAAAAGCTTGTTTAGGTGTCATAATTCTTATTTGATCATCTGAA
>CACIHO010000005.1 GCA_902586485.1 uncultured Pelagibacteraceae bacterium
TTGGAAAAATGTTTGTGAAGAGGCTTTTAGAATAGCATCAGTAAATTTGGAGAGTAAACCAGCACCTGCTGGAGAGATGAAAGTAGTTTTGGGACCTGGTTGGCCTGCAATCTTAATTCATGAAGCAATTGGTCATGGTCTAGAAGGGGATTTTAATAGAAAAAAAACATCAGCATTTCATAATCTTATGGGAGAAAAAGTTGCAAGACAGGCACAATGCGAGATTAATGAATACAAGATCTACTGGATCTGGAAGAAGAGAAAATTATAGACATATTGTTTTGCCCAGAATGAGAAATACAATGATGTTAAATGGCAATCAAACTCAAGATGAAATGATCAAATCTGTTGACAAAGGAATTTTTGCAGTAAGTTTTGGAGGTGGCCAGGTAGATATTACATCTGGAAAATTTGTATTTAATTGTACTGAGGCTTACGAAATAAATAATGGTAAAATTGGATCTCCAATTAAAGGCGCAACACTTATTGGTGATGGTCCATCAATACTTAAGGAAGTATCTATGGTAGGAAATGATATGATGTTAGATCCAGGAATAGGAACTTGTGGAAAAGCAGGGCAAGGAGTTCCTGTGGGAGTCGCCCAACCTTCAATTTTAATAAATAAAATGACAGTTGGTGGAACAAAACTTTGAGTAATATGATTAAGGATCAAGAATTTCTAAAATCTAAAGCTTCATATTGTTTAGATTTAGCAAAAAAAATGGGAGCTACTGATGCAAGTGTTACAGTTGGTCACTCAATTTCAGAAACAGTTAATTTTAGAAATAAATCCTTAGAAGCCTCAGATAGATCAGATGGATTGGCATTAAGTATAGAAACTTATTTAGGTAAAAAAAGATCATCAATTTCATCATCAAATTTACTAGATGAAAATATAAAAAATTTAATTGAAAAGTGCTTTGAAACAACAAAAATTACACCAGAGGATGAGTTTAATTCTTTGCCTGATAAAAATTTGTTAGCCAATCAAATTAGTAGCCTTAATTTGTATGATGAAACAAGATTCGAAAACGATAAAAAAATAAATTATTTAAAAGATTTGGAGGAATCTGCTTCATCAAACAATCAAATCATAAATACAGAGTCTAGTTTCACTGAAAATAAATCAAATTTTATTTTAGCTAATAGTGATGGTTTTTGCGACGGTTATAAAACTTCTTCTTTTACTACTTCTTGTGTAACGGTTGCAAAAGATGAAAATAGCATGGAAAGAGACTACGAATTTTCTAGCAAACGTCATTTGTCTGATATTAAGCAAGCAACAGATCTCGGAAATAAAGCTGCAAAGCAAACTATTAGAAAATTGAGCCCTAAAAAAGATTGGAAGTGATAAGATTAGCATAATTTTTGATAAAAGAATTTCAAAGGGAATGTTAAGTGCTTTTGCAAGTGCAATATCTGCCTCTGCAATTGCAAGAGGTACTTCATTTTTAAAGGATAAAATTGATCAACAGGTTTTTGCTAATTCGATAAATGTAATTGATAAACCTGATATAATTAAAGGAATGGGTTCACAAAATTTTGATTCAGAGGGTGTAAACTCAAATACATTGCAACTTATAGAGAACGGAATACTTAAAAATTATCTTGTGGATACTTACAATGGAAAAAAATTAAATTTAAAATCAAATGGAAGAAGTGGCGGAACTACCAATTTGTATTTTGAGAAAGGAAATATAAGCTATGAGGATCTCATGAAAAAAAATTCAAGGAGTCTTTATATTACTGAAACTATTGGTCACGGATCTAACCTTGTAACAGGAGATTATTCTGTAGGTGCCACTGGTTTTTTAGTTGAAGATGGAGAATTCAAATATCCTGTTAATGAAATAACAATCGCTGGTAATTTTAAGGATATGTTCAAAAATATAATTTTAGCTAATGATTTAGAATTCGAATATTCAGTCAATTCACCAACTATGATGATAGAAGGTATGACTGTTGCAGGAAAATGAGCAGTTATTGTGTAATTGGCTCTGGAATTTCAGGAGCAACAATAGCCAATTTGTTAAGTAAAAAAAATTCTGTACATATTTATGACAAAGCTCGAGGTCCAGGTGGTAGATCTTCTTTTAAAAGATTAAATAAGTCAAAAGGATTTGATCACGGTGCACAATATATTTCTCCAAAATCAACTCAATTTAAAAAATTTATTACAAATCTATGTAAAAAAAAAATTCTAAAAAAATGGAGTGGCAAACATATTTTTTTAAACAAATTAAAAAAAGAAAATAAAAATCATGTTAAAATAATTGGTTACAAAGGTAACAATGATATTAGCAAACACTTAATAAAGAATATAAAATGTAATTTTCAAAGCGAGTTAGAGAAGATTAAATTTGTAAACAATAAATGGAGACTAGTTTTTCAGAACAATAAAACAAAATATTATGATAAATTAGTTTTGACTTGCCCATTCCCACAATTAAAAAAATTATCAAAAAAATTTATTAAGGATCCATTTATCAAGCAAAAAATCAAAATGGATGCAAATATTACAGTCATGATCGAAATTAAAAAAACAAATAAAAACATATCAAGTTATTTATTTGATGACAAAATTTTAGGGTGGGCTGCTAGAGAAAATAGTAAAAAAAGATTTAAAAGTAAAAATGATTTGTGGACTTTACAAAGCACAAACGTATGGGCAAATAAAAAAATAAGTAAAAATAGAGAAAATAAAGATAAAAACTCAAAGATTTTAATTGATCAATTTTTTAAACTTACTGGAATTAAAAAAACAAAAATTATAACTGCATTAAATCATGGTTGGAGGTATTCTTCAAATTCTAGATCCTTAAAAGTTAAAAGTTATTGGAACGATAAATTAAATTTAGGAGTGTGTGCAGATTGGTTTGTAGGTCCTAGAGTAGAGGCTGGATGGATAAGTGCAAACGATCTTTTTAAAAAAATAAATAAATAATTTTATTCAAGAATTTTTAGACGATATTCCCAATTTCCCATTCTTTCATATGTAATTTTAACAATCACTGAAGTTTTTTTATCAAGCCAAATGTCAAAATTTAATTTTTTATCTTCAGGAAGAGATTTATCTTTTGATGTAAGTTTAAAATGATCTGTTTCGTATTGTTTGCCATTGATTGAAATATTTTCTTTGCCAATAAAAATAACTATTTGTTCTTTTATACTTCCAGAAATAGGACTTATTTGACTTTCTGCTTGTAAAATTTTATGACTCCACCAATTCCCAATAATATTTTTAACAGAAGCCTCACCTGAATATGAAGATCCTTTAATTTCAAACTTTTTATTATTTTTATCTAGTTTTAAGTTTACAAATTTTTCTTTTTTATTTTGAAGTGTCTTTGATTGAAAAGATATTAAATTATCTTTTAAATAAATTTCTTCCCCATATCCCTCTACTTTAAATATTGTTGCAGATAGTAATTTTACCTCAAATTTATATTGACTCTTTACTATCGTTTTTTCACCATCTTTTTTAAAATAATAATTGTTATATCCAATTACTTCATCATTTCTCAAGATCTCCATTTCTATTTTATCAAATTTGTTATAATGACCTATGTGAGCTAAAGAAATTGATGAGAAAAATACAACAAGTAAAATAATTGCAAACTTTTTCATTTGTTTGTTACAATATTAGAATTTTACATTAATAGATATAGCTTATTACAATTATGTTTTTAAAAATAAAAAAAATTCCAAAAGTAAAATGGAGCTCAGAAAAACCTTTTAATTTTAAACCAAAGTTTTCTACATTTTTTTTCTTATGTTTTGGATTATCAATATTTGGATTAGGTGAGGGGTTGTTAATTGTTTCATTTACAGGCGCTTCTCCTTGGAGCGTATTAGCTCAAGGTATTTCATTAAATGTTAATTTAAGTATTGGAACTATCACGTTATTAATAAGTATAGCTGTTTTAATTTTATGGATTCCTCTTGGACAAAAACCAGGGATGGGAACAATATTTAATGCTTTGATAATTGCAATTATGATTGATCTTTGTATCAAATATGTTCCAACACCATCAAATTATATTCATCAATTATTATTAGCTGTAATTTCTGTAGTCATGGTTGGAATAGGTGGTGGTATTTACCTAGTATCAAATTTAGGAGCTGGTCCTAGAGATGGACTAATGATAGGATTGCAAAAATTAACTAATTTTCCTATTGCTGTTGTAAGAGCAACATTAGAAATTTCAGTTGTTAGTATTGGATGGTATTTAGGGGGAACAGTAGGGATTGGAACATTACTATTTGCATTTGGAATAGGCCCATGTGTTGCGTTAGGACTTTACTTAGTTGATAAAACTTTTAATTAAGCTGCAGCTGTAGCTTTTTCGCTTTTCTTTCTTTCGTGTGGATCTAGAATTGCTTTTCTCAATCTACAAGAGTCTGGAGTTATCTCTAAAGCTTCATCAGTATTTAGCATACTTAATTGTTCAGCAATAGACATTGTTCTTACGGGTGTAAGGATAACATTTTCGTCAGTACCTTGAGTTCTCATATTTGTTAATTTTTTACCTTTCATGACATTGATTATCATATCACCTGGTTTAGGTGAAAGACCAACTATCATTCCAGGATAAACAGCATCATTGTGAGTTACAAACATTTCTCCTCTTGCTTGTAGGTTAAATATTGCAAATGCAACTGCTTTTCCTTGTTCCATAGAGATTAATGCTCCATTTCTTCTACCCTCCATTTCTCCTTCAAAAGGACCATAGCTATGAAATATTCTATTTATCACTCCGTTGCCTTTTGTAAGCGTAAGAAATCTACTTGTGTAGCCCATTAACCCTCTAGTAGGTGCATGAAAAATTAATCTTTTTTTATTTGTTCCAGTATCTTTTAGTTCTATTAGTTTACCTTTTCTTCTGTTCATTGAATCAATTACTTTTGAAGAATGTTCTTCATCAAGGTCCATAGTAATTTCTTCAATTGGCTCAAGCTTATTTCCACTTTCATCAGTTTTATATAATACTTTTGGAGGACTAACTGTCATTTCAAAACCTTCTCTTCTCATTTGAGTTAAAAGAATTTCCAACATTAGCTCACCTCTACCACTAACAACAAAAGAGTCTTTTCCCCCGTTTTCTGAAAATGTAATACCAACATTATTTTGTGCCTCTTGAACTAATCTATCTCTTATTTGGGTGCTGGTTAGTTTTTTACCTTCGGTTCCAGCTAAAGGTGAAGTATTTACAGTAATGGTAATTGACATTGTAGGAGGATCTATCGGAGTAGCAGGGATAGGCTCTTTGATCTCTAGGTCACATATGGTATCAGCAACATTCGCTTTTTCTAACCCAGCAACAACTACAATATCTCCAGCTTCACCAACATCTATTGGAACTTTTTTAGTTCCTTCATATCTAAAAATTTTCGTTAATTTTCCTTCATCTACTTTTTCACCATTTAAATTGATTGCTTTTATAGATTGGTTAGCTTTTGCAGTTCCTTGTGTAATTCTTCCAACTAAACTTCTTCCTAAAAAACTATCTGCATAAAGTAGCGTTGATAACATTGCAAAAGGTTTAGTTTTATCAAGTTCAGCAGGCTTAACATGATCTACAATTAAATCTAACAAAGGATTTAAATTTTCTCTTGGACCATCAACTTCATGATCTGCCCAACCTGATCTTCCACTTGCATACAGAACTGGAAAATCTAATTGATCTTCATTTGCATCTAAGCTAACAAATAAATCAAATGTTTCATCTAAAACTTCATTAGCTCTTTGATCAGCTTTATCTAATTTATTTATAACAACAATTGGTTTTAATCCTTGTTTGAGTGCTTTTGATAATACAAATTTTGTTTGAGGCATAACACCTTCTGCAGAGTCAATTAATAGTAATGCTCCATCTGCCATACTTAAAACTCTTTCAACTTCAGCAGCAAAATCTCTATGGCCTGGAGTATCGATTATATTTATTCTTGAATTGTTCCAATTAATTGAAGCAGGTTTTGCTAAAATCGTAATTCCTCTCTCTTTTTCGAGCTCACCCGAGTCCATTAATCTTTCATCAACAACTTCATTCTCTCTAAATGAACCGCTTTGTTTCATTAAATTATCAATAAGAGTAGTTTTGCCATGATCAACATGGGCTATGATTGTGATGTTTCTGATATTATTGCTCATAAATTCTGGCTCTTATACATATTTAAAAGGATATTAAAACTCAAAAAAACTCATAACTGGCTTGAATTATTTTCAAAATTCAGGATTAATTTGTCTTTTTTTGTTTATTTTTTTTAAGTTTTCTTTTTTCTTTAAAGCTCAATTTAGGTTTTTTTTTAACACTAGAGTCTTTAAATGATTTACCGCTATATCTTTTTGACATTATTAAGCATCACATAAAAAAAAGGCCATCTTTAGATGGCCTTTTAAATTTTATTTAAGAAAATGAGGGATTACATTCCCATTCCACCCATTCCTCCCATGCCGCCCATTCCACCAGGCATTCCACCAGGCATTCCACCCGCAGCATCTTTTTCCTCTGGCTTGTCGGCGATCATTGCTTCTGTAGTTACTAATAATCCAGCAATTGAAGCAGCATCTTGTAAAGCAGTTCTCACAACTTTAACTGGATCTATGATACCTTTTGCAAACATATCACAATACTCTTCGCTTTGAGCATCGTACCCATGAGTTTTTTTCTTTTGCTCTAATAATTTACCAACTACTACTGAACCATCTACACCAGCATTTTTAGTAATTTGTCTGATGGGAGACTCCAAAGCTTTTCTTACTAAATCGACTCCAGCTTTCTGATCGTCTCCTTTAGCTTTAACTTTATCAAGTTCTTGAGCAGCGTAAAGAAGTGCACAACCACCACCAGTAACAATACCTTCTTCAACAGCAGCTCTGGTTGCATTCAAAGCATCTTCAACTCTGTCTTTTCTTTCTTTAACTTCAACTTCAGTTGCACCACCAACTTTGATAACAGCAACTCCACCAGCTAATTTAGCAAGTCTCTCTTGAAGTTTTTCTCTATCATAATCAGAAGTAGTTTCATCGACTTGTTGTTTGATAGATGCACATCTGGCTTCGATGTCAGACTTTTTACCACTGCCATTTACAATAGTACTATTGTCTTTATCAACTTTTATTTTTTTACAAGATCCAAGATCATCTAGTTTAACATTTTCAAGTTTGATACCTAAATCTTCAGATATAACCTGACCTCCTGTTAAAATTGCAATATCTTCAAGCATAGCTTTTCTTCTATCACCAAATCCTGGAGCTTTAACAGCCACAACTTTTAAACCACCTCTTAGTTTGTTAACCACTAAAGTGGCTAAAGCTTCACCTTCTACATCTTCAGAAATAATCATTAATGGTCTTCCAGCTTGAACAACTGCTTCTAAAAGAGGAACCATTGGCTGTAAATTTGTTAATTTTTTTTCATGTAAAAGAATGAAAGGATTTTCTAGCTCTGTAGTCATTTTATCACTATTAGTGATAAAGTATGGAGATAGATATCCTCTATCAAATTGCATACCCTCTACGACGTCTAATTCAGTTTCAATACCTTTATTTTCCTCAACAGTGATAACTCCCTCATTACCTACTTTTTGCATTGCTTTAGCAATCATAGTTCCAATTTCTTTATCACCATTTGCTGAAATTGTACCGACTTGAGCAATTTCGTCGCTGTCTTTTACTTTTTTTGCAGACGCAACTAAGCTCTCTTTTACGGTTTCTACGGCAGCATCTATTCCTCTTTTTACATCCATAGGATTCATGCCAGCTGTAACATATTTTACACCTTCTTTTACAATGGCTTGCGCAAGAATGGTTGCAGTAGTTGTTCCATCACCAGCTTCATCATTCGTTTTGCTAGCAACTTCTTTAACCATCTGTGCGCCCATATTTTCAAATTTATCTTCAAGATCTATTTCCTTAGCAACAGATACACCATCTTTAGTAATTCTTGGTGCACCGTAAGATTTATCCATCACAACATTTCTTCCTTTGGGTCCTAAAGTAACTTTAACCGTATCAGCTAAGATGTTTACACCTCTTATCATTGCTGCTCTTGCTTCAGCATCAAATTTAACAACTTTTGACATTATTTTTCTCCTTTATAGTAATTTACTTGCTTGAAATACCCATAATGTCAGACTCCTTCATTATGCTGTATTCTTTTCCATCAATTTTAACTTCTGTTCCTGACCATTTCCCAAATAAAACTTTGTCACCAACTTTAACATCCATTGGAATTTTTTTTCCATCTTCAGTTTTCGCACCTCCACCTATGGCAACAACTTTACCTTCTTGAGGTTTTTCTTGAGCTGTATCTGGTATGATAATTCCTCCAGCAGTTTTTTCACTACTATCTAATACTTCTATTAAAACTCTGTCATGTAACGGTTTAAACTTCATAAAATCTCCTTTATAAATCTTTATAAATATCTGCTTCATATAGATATTTCGCTGTCTATTTCAAGATTAGAAACTCCTAGGTTATTAATATTCCTAGTAAATTAGAGATTTTATGGTTTATACCTTAAAATATGACCAAAAATTTAGATTTAAATGGCCTAAAATCAATAGCCGATAATTATGATCTTTTTTATATAGATTTATGGGGTGTTATACATAATGGGATTAATCTTCATGAACAGGCAGTAGCTGTATTAAATGAACTTTCTAGAAGTAAGAAAATGTTTGTACTTTTAACTAATGCTCCCAGACCAAACAAAACTGTTAGAAATTTTTTACAAAAAATGGGAATGAGCAAAGACTTGAGAGATCATGTATTTACTTCAGGTGAGGCAGCATTGAATTATTTAAAAAAATTTTACATATCAAAAAAATTTTATCATATAGGACCTCCTAGAGATTTTGATTTGTTTAATTTATTTGGAAAGAATAAGTGCAAAGCTATAATAGACAGTGAATATTTATTATGTACTGGATTATTTGATGAACATTCGAAAGACTTGATTTACTATAAAAGTTTACTTGAAAAACAAATTAAAAAAAAAATGATTTGCACAAATCCTGATTTGATTGTTGATCGTGGTGAAGTAAGGGAGTTGTGCGCAGGTTCTGTTGCAATGGTTTTTGAAAAAATGGGTGGAGAAGTAGTATACTTTGGAAAGCCACATCCTGAAGTCTATAATCAATCAATAAATAATGAAAATAAAAAAATATTAGCAATTGGAGATAATTTAAATACAGACATCAGAGGTGCAAATTTTTTAAATTACGATTCTTTATTAATTAGTAATGGAATACATAGACATGAAATTAAAAACAAAGGTATTCAAAATGTTTCAAAAGAGTATGAAGTAATAGTTAATTATATACAGTCAGATTTAAAATGGTAATACATTACACAAATTTTAATATCAAAAAAATACATAAAGGATCAATTATTTTAATTGGTAATTTTGACGGTTTACACATAGGACATCAAAAATTATTTCAATTAGCACAATCATATAAGAAAAAGTTTAACTTAAAAATTGGTGTTGTTAATTTTGATCCAATGCCAAAAATGTTTTTTAATAAAAAATTGAAAAATTTTAAATTATCAAATATTGATCAAAAGATTAAATTGTTAAGTAATTTAAAAGTAGATTTTCTAATAACCAAAAAATTTAATAAAAAATTTTCAAAAATAAAAGCATTAAATTTTATAAATCAAATTTTGAATAAAAAACTAAATTCTAAATTTATTTTTGTTAGTAATAATTTTAGATTTGGAAATAAAAGAGAAGGTGATGTTAATTTATTAATTAAAAACGAAAAATTATTTGATTATAAAGTTATTAAACCAGAACCATTAATCAAAGGTAAAAAAATTGTTTCTTCATCTTTAATAAGAAATCTTTTAGAAAACGGTTTTTTAGATAAGGCCAATAATCTTTTAAATAGAAATTGGACGATACAAGGAATTGTTAAAGAGGGTAGAAAAGTAGGAAAGAAAATTGGTTTTCCAACCTGCAATATTGATATAAAAGATTATATAATTCCCAAACCAGGAGTTTATGCAGTTAAAGTCCTAAGAAAAAATAGCACAAAATATCTTAAGGGTATTGCCAATCTTGGATATAGACCAACATTTAATCAAAAAAAAATATTATTAGAAGTTCATTTATTTAATTTTTCTGGAAATCTTTATAATAAGCTTTTATCAGTAGAGTTTTTAAAGTTTATAAGAAAAGAAAAAAAATTTAAAAATGCAGATCAATTAAAAGTTCAAATAAAAAAAGATTTAAATATTGCAAAAAATACCAAATGACTAAATCACAAATAAATCTGCCAAAAACAGCTTTTTCCATGAAAGCTAACTTACCTACTCGAGAGCCAGAAATTCTTGAATACTGGAAAAAAATAAATCTTTATGATGAATTAAGAAATGAAAGTAAAGGAAAGGAAAAATTTGTTCTACATGATGGACCTCCTTATGCGAATGGAAATATCCATATGGGAACAGCTCTTAATAAAATTCTTAAAGATATAATTGTAAAATTTCATCAAATGGATGGAAAAGACTCCATTTATGTACCAGGCTGGGATTGTCATGGCTTGCCTATAGAGTGGAAAATTGAAGAACAATATAAAAAAAACAAAAAAAACAAAAACGATGTTCCGATAGTTGAATTTAGAAAAGAATGTAGAACATTTGCTGAGAAGTGGATTGAAATTCACAAAAGCCAATTTAAGAGATTGGGCGTTGTGGGGGATTGGGAAAATTATTACTCTACGATGAGCTTTGGAGCAGAAGCACAGATAGTAAGAGAGCTTGGTAAATTTTTAAAAGAGGGAAGTCTGTATAGAGGCTTCAAACCAGTTTTATGGTCAACAGTTGAGAAGACTGCGCTTGCAGATGCTGAGGTTGAATATCAGGATCATAAATCAGATACAATTTATACATCATTCAAAGTTAAATCATCTGATTTAAAAGATTTAGTTGGAAGTGAAATAGTTATTTGGACAACGACACCATGGACGATACCTGCAAATAAAGCTTTAGCCTTTAATGAGTCTCTTGATTATGTAATATTGGATATTAAAGATGAGGGTGATTTTAAAAATAGAAAAATTGTAATAGCAAATGCTTTGCTAGATTCAGTTGTTAAAGAGTGTGAATTAAAAAATTATAAAAAAATTCATATATTTAAAGGTAAAGAATTTAAAAACACCATTTGTAATCATCCATTTTTAAATCTTGGTTATGATCATGACATCCCAATGTTGGAAGCTAGATTTGTAACAACTGAGCAAGGAACTGGAGTTGTTCATTGTGCACCAAGTCATGGACCTGATGATTTTAATTTGTGTTTGAACAACAATATTAAAGCCATTGAAACTGTAGATGGAGATGGAAAATATACAAACAATGTTAAATTGTTTGAAGGAATTCATATTTTTAAAGCAAATCCTATTGTGATTGAAAAACTCAGAGAACAAAAAAATTTATTATTTAATGGTGAGCTAGTTCACTCTTATCCCCATTCATGGAGATCTAAGGCACCACTTGTTCATAGAGCAACCCCACAATGGTTTATATCCATGGAAAGTCACAAATTGAGAGATAAGGCACTAAAGGCAATTGATGAAACTACTTTTTATCCAAACAAAGGTAAAGAAAGATTAAAATCAATGATTGAAACCAGACCTGACTGGTGTGTTTCAAGACAAAGAGTTTGGGGTGTCCCACTTCCAATTTTTGTAAACAAACAAACTAAGGAAATTTTAGTAGATGATGAAGTTACTGAAAATATTGCATCAATTTATGAGAAAGAAGGTTCAGATTGTTGGTTTTCAGATGATCCTCAAAGATTTTTAGGAAATAAATATAAAGCGGAGGATTATGAAAAATTAAGTGATATTGTTGAGGTATGGTTTGATAGTGGCTCAACGCATTCATTTGTGCTGGAAAAAAGAGAGGATTTAAAATGGCCAGCATCAATGTATTTAGAGGGTTCAGATCAACATAGGGGCTGGTTTCATTCATCATTATTAGAATCTTGTGGAACGAGAGGTAGAGCACCTTTCGAGTCAATTTTATCTCATGGTTTTGTTGTAGATGGCAAAGGCCTAAAGATGTCAAAATCGCTGGGAAATGTAATAGCGCCCGAAGATATTTTGAAAAAATATGGCGCTGATATTTTAAGAATTTGGGTGGCATCATCAAATTATGCTGAGGACTTAAGAATAGATTACTCCATTTTAGATCAACACGCTGAGTCTTATAGAAAAATTAGAAATACTTTTAGATATTTACTAGGAAATATTAATGATAAATATGAAACGATAAATTTTGATGAGCTGGATGTAGATAGCTTACCTGAGTTAGAACAGTTAATGCTTCATAAAATTTATGTTTTAAATCGTAATTTTAAAAAATATTTTAAAAATTATGATTTTCATAATTTATATAAAGAATTGTTAAATTTTTGCACTGTTGATTTGTCAGCTTTTTACTTTGATATCAGAAAAGATAATCTATATTGTGATCCTATTGACACAGAAAAAAGAAAATCAACAATTTTACTTCTAAACATCATTTTAAATGCTCTACTAAAATGGTTTGCACCCATACTATCTTTTACAACGGAGGAAATATTTAAATTATTATTTAAAGACCAAAAAAGTATTCACCTTGAAAAATTTTTAGAATTTCCTAATAAATTTAAAAATGAAAAGCTCAGTAATAAATGGATTGAATTGGTAAAAATCAGAAATATTTGCAACATAAGTATTGAAGAAAAAAGAGCTAGTAAGGATATAGGATCAAGCTTAGAAGCAGATTTAAAAATACAACTGAATCAAAAATTAAAAAGTCTTACAGAAAATACAGATTTTTCAGAACTTTGTATCACCTCAAGTGCTAAGGTTAGCTATAAAGATGATATCGAAACAACTGCAATTACTAGCAAGGCAAATGGATCGAAGTGTTCAATTTGTTGGAAGATTAAAGAATCAGCTTGTGATAGAGCTAATTGTGCTGTGAATTTAGCATGATAAAGAAAAATCTTTTTATTAGTTCATCTTTTATTTTATTTATTTTTTTACTTGATAGACTTTCTAAAACTTATGTAATTTATTTAAATAATAAATTATTAGGATCTGAAATATTTTCTTCAAACTTTTTAAATATTTATTTAATCTGGAATGAAGGGATAGCATTTGGTCTGTTTTCTTTTAACGAAAAAACTTTCTACAACATATTAACAATTTTAATTCTAATTATTATTTTGGTAATTTTTATTATGATTATGAAAAGTGATGGCTTAAAGAAATACTCACTTTTAATGATTTTAGGAGGCGCGCTAGGAAATGTGTTCGATAGATTATATTATAAAGCAGTTCCTGATTTCATAGATTTTCATATAGGTAATTTTCACTGGTTCATTTTTAATGTAGCGGATATCTTTATTTCATTAGGAGTGTTTTTTATGATATTTTTGGAATTTACTGATAAAACTAAAAATAAAAAAAATGAATTTTTTTAAAATAATATTTTGTCTTTTCTTGTTTGTTTTATTTACTTCTTGTGGAGCTGTTAGGGAAGGATTTTCAAATCAGAAGAAAAATAATAGTGATGAATTTTTAGTAGAAAAAAAATCCCCATTAATAATGCCACCAGATTTTGATGAGTTGCCAATACCAAACAATCAAAATATTAAGGATAATAATCAAGAAAATACTATTAAAAAATTGATTTCAAAACAAGATTCCAATCTATCTAAATCAGAAAATGCAGTTTCATCAAGTACAACTCTTGAGAAATCGTTGATAGAAAAGATTATTAATAATTAATGTTAAGTTTCAGGATTAAATTTAATAATTTTAAATTAAAAAAAAAGTCTAAAATTAAATTGAATTTAATTCAAATAATTAAAAAAAAAAATTCTGTAATAGAGTCTTTAGGTAAAAATTATAAAAATAGTTTTAAGAAGAAAGATTTAAACAAATTTAAAAAATACTCTAATTTTAGATTAATTGGAATAGGTGGTTCCACATTAGGTGCTCAAGCAATTTATGAATTTTTAAAATTCAAGATAAAAAAAAAATTTGAATTCATTGATAATTTGAAAAACTACCAAAACAAAAGTAAAAATAAAAAAATTGCCAACATAATTATTTCAAAATCAGGCAATACAATTGAAACATTAGTAAATGCAAATATCTTAATAAGAAAAAAAGATGAAAATATTTTTATAACAGAAAATAAAATAAATCATCTATATTCACTTGCGCAAAAATTAAAAGGTGAAATTATTCATCATAATAATTTTATAGGTGGCAGATATTCGGTGTTATCAGAAGTGGGAATGGTCCCAGCGGAGTTAATGGGTTTAAAAATTGACTATTTTAGACAATACAATTCATTAATTAAAAATAAAACATTTTTAAATTCACTTGTTTCAAATGTTGCTGCAACAATCGATTTAATAAAAGATAAAAAATTTAATTCTATAATTATTAATTATGATGAGAGTTCAGATAATTTATTTAAATGGTATCAGCAATTGGTTGCAGAGAGTCTCGGAAAAAAAAACAAAGGATTGTTGCCTGTTATTTCAACCATGCCAAAGGACAATCACAGTACGATGCAACTTTATTTAGATGGTTTTAAAAATAATTTTTTTACATTTTTTTACGTAAATGAAAATCAATCAGATAAAATAAATAATTCGAATTTAATTAGCTCACAAAAATTTTTAAAAAGCAAAAAGATATCAAGCATCATTTACGCCCAAAAAATTGCCACTGAAAATGTATTTAAAAAAAAAAATATTCCATTTAGAAGTTTTGAAATTAAAAAAAGAGATGAAAAAACTCTAGGTGAGCTATTTTGTTTTTTTGTTTTAGAGACCATTTTGTTAGGGCAAGTGCTTAATATAAACCCTTATGATCAGCCCGCAGTGGAATTAATAAAAAAAGAAACTCAAAAAATTTTAATCAGCACAAGAAATAAAAATTATTTTTGAAATACCGTATATTTTCTCTTCTAAAACCCTAAATTCTTTTGGAAAAGTCTCTTGCTCAGTTTTATATCTATGTAAAATTATTATTCCTTTTTTTTTTAATATTTTTTTTTTTAGAATGACTTCTAACAACAGCGATAAGTTTTTATCTTTATATGGTGGATCGATAAATATTATATCAAAACTAATGTCAAAATAAGATAGTGTATTTAAATCATAAATATTATTTTCAATAATTTGATAGTTATGAATTGACTTTAGACTAAATAAATTTTTTTTCAGAATTCGCAAAACATTTTTATAATTTTCTATAAAAATAACCTCATTAGCACCCCTTGATAGGCATTCAATTCCAAATGAGCCTACGCCAGAAAAGAGATCTAAAACTTTCGCATTTTTTAAATTTATTTTAAATTTATTTGAATGA
The DNA here is from genome assembly GCA_902586485.1 of uncultured Pelagibacteraceae bacterium. Classification (GTDB taxonomy): domain Bacteria; phylum Pseudomonadota; class Alphaproteobacteria; order Pelagibacterales; family Pelagibacteraceae; genus Pelagibacter. Next base: position 15,392 of record CACIHO010000005.1, read on the forward strand.
TTTATTAAATTAAAAATTGATTCTTTAGTTAAATCTTTGAGTGGCCTTGTTTTTAAATCCTCTGGTTCGTAAATTTTTTTACCTTTAAAAATCCCAGATATAATTCGCATAATTAGTTAATTACTTTATACCCTATGTCTTTTCGAAAAAAACCTTTAGACCAATTCAAAGTTTCTAAACTGTAAGATATATTTTTTTTTGCAGAGACAAAATCATTAGCAAGAGAGACAAAATTTAAAACTCTACCTCCATTAGCATATACTATATCATTTTTTTTAATTGTACCTGCGTGAAATAACAAATTATTTTCATTTTGGATAACCTTATCTAGTCCTTTGATTTCTATATTTGTTTCATATTTTTCAGGGTAACCATTTGAACATACAACAACACATATACTTTTTTTATCTATCCATTCAATATTGATTTTATCTAATGTTCCATCACAAGAAGCTTCAAAAATATCTAAAAGATCAGTTTTTAATTTAGGTAGAATTGTCTGACATTCAGGATCTCCCATTCTAACATTATATTCGATCAAAAATGGTTCGTTCTCAACAATCATTAAACCTGTGTATAAGAAACCACAAAACTTCGTTCCATTTTCAGATAGTCCATTTAGAGTTGGTTTAATTATTTTATCAATAATTTTTTTTTCTAGTGTATCATCTATTAATCTTGAAGGAGAATATGCACCCATACCTCCTGTATTTTTACCTTTATCACCCTCTAAAACTCTTTTGTGATCTTGAGCTGTGCCAAAATTTTTAAAATTTTTTCCATCATGAATTGTGAAAAAGCTCATTTCCTCACCATATAAAAATTCTTCAATTAATATATTTTTTGCTTTTCCGAATTTACCATTAAATATTTCATCTATAGCTATCTCTGCTTCAAGTTTGTTGTTACAGATATAAACTCCTTTACCTGCGGCTAAATTATCAGCTTTAACTACTGTTGGATAATTCATTTCTTTAATAAAAATTTTAGCTTCACTTTTAGTTTCAAAAATTCCAAATTTTGCAGTTGGAATATTAAATTTTTTACACAGTTGTTTAGTGAAAATTTTAGATCCTTCTAATTTAGAAGCAATTTTATTAGGTCCAAAAACTTTAATTTTAAATTTTTTAAGATAATCAACAATACCTTCTACCAAAGGTTTTTCAGGTCCTACAATAATTAAATCTATTTGTTTTTTAATTATGAAATTTTTTAAATTTTCAAAATTTTCAAAATTAATATCTACATTTTCTGCAAGATCAGATGTTCCCGCATTTCCTGGAAAACAAAAAATTTTATCTATTTTATTTGATTTTTTTAAGCTATGACAAATAGCATGTTCTCTTCCACCACTTCCTATTATTCCAACTTTCATATAAAAGTGTATAAACTAAAAATGACAAAAAAATTAGCAAAAATAAAATATTTACCAAATAATTTTCAAGTTTTAGAACCTGGTGACTATGTAGAGTGCGCAATATCAGGAAAAAAAATTAATCTCGAAAATTTAACTTATTGGAATGTTGAGTTGCAAGAGCCATATTTTTCTTACAAAGAAGCTTTTCAAAAAAGAGAAACTAAAAGTTAATATAAACTATTTCCAACGATTATGCGTCCATATCCATTGTTCAGGTTTTTTAAGTATCAGTTTTTCTAAAACTAAATTCAAATCGTCTGTTATTTTTTGGATTGTTGCATCCTCAGAAAAAATAATTGGATTATTTATAACAATTTTAAACTCAATATCCTTAATTCTCTCAATGTATACAGGTACCACCGGAATATTAAATTTTTTTACAAGTTGAGCAGGTATAGTTGTTGTTAACGCAGGCTTCTCAAAAAGTTTCGACAAAATACCTTCAGAAACTCTTTGATCAATCATAAGAGCAGTAGAAAAATTTTTCTTTTTTAATTTTATTAAATTTTTAATTCCACCAATACCTTTTTTAATCTGATATTTACAAATATATTTTTTTCTAATTCTTTCCATAATTTGATTTAAAAAAAAATTATTTAGTGGTCTATATATTGCCGATAAACTAATGCCACCTTTTTCCAAACACATTGCCATTAACTCAAAATTACTTAAATGTCCGGAAACAAAAACAACTTGTTTGTTCATCTTATTTATTTCATCAAGGATTTCTTGACCCTCTATTTTGATTTTTGAGTTAAGTTTTCCTTTTCTAAACTCAGATATAAAAACATATTCTGCAAATGTTCTTCCATAACTATTCCACATAGATTTTGTGACTATTTCTAAATTTTTATTATCAATGCTGGGTATTGCTTTTTTGATATTTGAGTGAATTAATTTTTTTGGTCTAAACAAAGGACCTATTTTCTCAAATAAAGTACCTCCTAAATTAGAAGAAATTTTTGGTCCCAAAATTTTGAAGATTACAAAACAAAGTATTACAAAAAGGAATTGTGAAAAATATTTAACGTATTTCATATTTAGGTTATAGATTTAATAAATTTTTCCTCATCAATTATTTTTAGTTTTGATTTAATAAATTTAATTTCATTCAATTTTAAATTCTCAAATCTAAAGTAATCTTTTTCTGTTGTAATTATTTCACATTTTAATTTTTTTGCTTGATTTATTATAAGTTTCAAATCTTTTTTTGAATATGTATAGTGATCTGGAAATTCATAATCTTCTAATACAACTAAACCGTAATTTTTTAACATTGAAACAAAGGTATGATGATTACCAATCCCAGAAAAAACTAAATAATTATTCTCTTTTTTAAACTCATTTATGTTTATCGCTTCATACTTTCCTAAATGAATGTTTACACTAGGGTTGATTCTAAAAATTTCTTTTTTTAAATTATCTAAGTTTTCTAAATTACCATTTAAAAATACATGTTTATAATTTTTAAGGTTTTCTATGTTTTCTCGCAAAGGTCCAGAAGGAATAGTTAAACCATTCCCTATCCAATTATTGTTGTTAAAACATACAATACTTACATCATAATTTATTGATTTATCTTGAAGGCCATCATCAATTACTGCAAAGTCATAATTTTCAGCCTCAGCTTTTTCTATAGCCTTTGCTCTGTTTTTTGATAAAAAAATACTTCCATTTTTTTTTAAGATTTTTTGTTCATCGAATTGACTCTTGTAAAATTTTTTTACAAAACAAGTTTTAATATTTTTTCTTTCTAAAATTTCTTTTATTTCTATACAAAGTGATGTTTTTCCAGTTCCACCAACATAAAAATTACCCACACATATGGTTTTAATTTTAAAATTTTTTTTAATTTTATTTATTTTAAATTTATTAATTAATTTAATTAAAAGAGATATTGGAAATAATAGATAAGCATAAAAGTTTGGTTTTTTATAATCCCAAAATCTAGGTTTTTTGAATTTCATTTTTAATTAGGTTATCTAACTGATTTATAGTTTTTTTAAGAATTTTTACTCCAATATTCTTTACTTTTTGACCTTTTTTTTTATTTTTTTTAAAAACTATTGATGATGCTAATTCAGTGTAGGAATTAACTTTTTTTGATATTTTTAATCTCTTTAATAATTTGTAAACATCTTTAAAATTATCTACATAAGGTCCATGCAAAATTTTTGATCCAGTTCTTGATGCCTCTAAAGGATTCTGGCCACCTCTTTTTATTATAGAACCACCAAAGAAAACTGTAGAACTGATATCATGAAATTTTTTTGTTTCTCCAAATGTATCTACTAAATAAATATCAACATTTTTTAAACTTTTCTTTTTTGAGCTATGCGTATTAACTTTTAATTTAAGTTTTTGCATATCTTTGATTATATATTTTGCTCTATGAATATGCCTTGGAATAATAATTGTAATTAAATTTTTTATCTTTTTTTTTAATTGTATATGTGCTTTAGCACAAAAAATTTCTTCATTATTATGAGTACTTGAAGCTACCCAAATCTTTTTTTTATTAAACTGATTTTGTAGGTTTAGATTAATTCTATTCATATTTTGTTGATTGTTTTCAATAAATTTCAAATTTCCAATTTGATTAATTTTTAATACATTCAATTTTTTTAAAAATTTTTTTGTCTCATTATTTTGAGGGTATGCAAAATCAATTTTATTGAAAACTTGTTTTGAAAAAAAATTAATCTTATTCCATTTATTAAATGTTTTCCTTGTCAATCTAGCATTCAATAAAATTAGTGGAATATTATTTTGATTAATTTTTTCATACATGCATGGCCAAATTTCTGACTCAATAAAAATAGCAATTTTTGGTTTCCAATACGTCAAAAAAGTATTTACGAAAAAAGTATGATCAATTGGATAAAATTGATGGATGGTTTTTTTTAAATTATATTGTTTTAATATTTTTGAGGAACTTAAAGTGCTAGATGTTATCAATATTTGCTTAATAGATTTATTTTTTTCATAATATTTTATTAGAGGTATTATACTCATAATTTCTCCGACACTTGCACCATGGAACCAGATTAGATTGCCTTTAATCCTTTTTTTTGATGGGAAACTAAATTTTTCTAAGAATCTTTTTTTGTCTTCTTTTTTTTTAAAAACTCTAAAAATTATAATTAATGGTGATATAAAAATTAATAAAATTATAATTGTCTGATAAAATAAAAACATTTCTATTTTTGAATTTGTTTTTCATAAAAACTTTTATATAGCTCTGATTTTTTAATCAATTCATCATGTTTTCCACTAGCTAATACTTTTCCAGAGTCAATAACATAAATATTATTTGAGCTTAAGATAGTAGATAATCTGTGAGCTATAACTATTGTAGTTTTATTTTTAGTTAATATCTTTAATGCATCTTGAATTTTATTTTCTGTCTCAGAGTCCAAAGATGAAGTGGCTTCGTCTAATAAAATAATAGAACTTTTTTTTAACATTGCGCGAGCAATAGATAATCTTTGTTTTTCACCTCCTGAAAGTCTTACTCCATTTTCACCTATTATAGTTTCAAATTTATTTGGTAAGTTACTTATGAATTCATCACAATAAGATAATTTAGAAACTTCCATTATTTCTTCATTTGTTGCATTTTCATTTGCATATTTGATGTTATTTAGAATTGTATCATCAAACAAAGTTGTTTCTTGACTTACCATTGAAATTTCTTTTCTTAATGATTTTAAAGTGCTTGAATAAATTGATTGACTATCAATTTGGATATCTCCTAATTGTGCATCATAAAATCTAGGAATTAAGTTAAGTATTGTCGATTTTCCTGATCCACTATGACCAACTAAAGAGGTTATCTTACCACCTTCAAAATCAAGATTTATTGAGTCTAAAGTTTTTCCCTCTTTTACTTCATAAGCAAAACTTAAATTTTTAAATGAAATAGACCCGTTTCGAACAACTATAGATTTTGCACCAGATATATCATTAATATTATTCTCTTGGTCAATAATAGGTAAAATTCTTGATGCTGCTGAGAGACCTTGGTTAACAACCATACTTAGCGTCGATAAAGATCTTACAGGCTGATAAGCCAACATCATAGCTGCTAAGAATGAAAAAAAATTGTTAATATCCACTTCACCTTTCATTATTAATTTTCCTGAATAAAAAATTAAAAAAGCAATCATCATACCTGTTAAAGTTTCCATGATAGGTGACAATCTTACAAAAACTGTTTCAATTTTTTTACTTTTATTTTTTAATTGCTCTAAATGTTCACCTGCTTTTAAATTTTCAAAATCCTCTTTCTGAAAAATTTTAATTAACTTGTGATTTTTAAAAAGTTCTACAAGATAACTAGTTAAATATCCTGATTTTTGTTGAGCCTCAGTGGTTACTTTTCTAACTCTTTTCCCAAAAGTTTTTGCTGCTATACTTGCTAGAGGAATCATAATAATAGATATAATTGCGAGCTTCCAGTTTTGAAAAAACATAACACCCAGTAAACCGATTAAAGTTAAACTATCCTTAAATAAAGTAAGTATTGCAGAGCTTAACAAATTTTTAATATGTGTTACATCATATGTTAGGTTCGAAATAAATTTACCAGAGTGTTTTTTATCAATTATTTGTGTATCAGCCTTAATTAAAGAGTTAACCATATCAACCTGCAAATTCTTTTTGATTTCCTCTCCAACACTTATCATAGTTGCTTTAGCTAGATATAAAGAAGAACCTTTAACAGTAAACGCAACTATGATTAACAACGGTATAATAATTATAAGAGTCTGGTCTTTGTCTATAAACAATTTTTTTATTGCGGGATCTAAAAGCCATGCAATTGCCGAAGTACTACCAGCAACTAATAATGAGAAAAAAACAGATAATATAATTTTATTTAAATATTTTTTTGTATAGTCTTTGTATAATCTTTTTAATATACTTGTTTTTTTCATACTAAGTTTTTTGGAATTAAAATGGCAATTAATATAATTAGTCCTAGTAAATTGTTACTTTTAAAAGCCTTTAAACAGCTTGATGGATTTTCAGATTTAAATATTTTGATTTGATAAAAAAATAAATGCAAAAAAGGAAATATCATTAGCAAATAAAAAATATTATTTATTTTCATTAAATAACCTCCAATTAAAAAAAAACTCAATAAACCGGTGTAGCATACAAATAAAAAAATCTTCTCTTTCCCTTTGAATTTTATTGATGTAGATTTAAGTCCTATTATTTCATCATCATTAATATCTTGGAATCCATATATTGTGTCGTATCCCAGTGTCCAAAATATGGCCCCAAAATAAAATAAAAGTGGAATTAAATCTATTTCGCCTTTAATTGAAGTCCATCCAAGCAACAAACCATAATTAAAGGTAATACCTAAAAATAATTGTGGCCAATAAGTAAATCTTTTCATTAGTGGATATGTAAAAGCAAGCGGCATTGATCCAATGGCAAGAATTATCGTAATTGAATTAAAATTTAATAAAACTATGAATGCAAAAAAACATAATGCAACAGTATAAATTAAAGCAATTTTTACAGAAATTTTGCCTGATGCTATTGGTCGATCTTTAGTACGAAATACTTTAGCATCAAATTCTTTATCAAGTATATCGTTAACTATGCAACCGGCAGATCTCATCAAGACTGAACCTAAAAAAAATAATATTAAATAAAAAAAATAATCATTAATATTTTTTGAGAAGTCATATGCTAAAGTAAGTCCCCATGCGCAAGGCCAAAACAAAAGCATAAAACCTATAGGTTTTTGAAATCTTGTTAGATCAAAAAAAAGTTTTAAATGCTTCATAATTTACTTGTAAATAACAAAGGCTATATTCATAATCAAATTGATTCGTATGAATATAGATTACACAGTCACAGCTTTGATGTTTCCTGCAATTCCTTTGATGATGGCTGTTTATAGCAATAGATTTCATTCTCTAAGTATTTTAATCAGGCAACTACACGATGAGCATGTTTATGAAAAGCATATACCACCAGAATGGAAAAAACAGTTTATCAATCTTAGTGGAAGAATAACTCTTTTAAGATGGACAATACTTTTCTCTTCGTTTGGATTTCTTTTTAATATGCTAACTGTATTTGCTTTATATTTAGATGAGTTTTTTTTAGCTAGAGTAATTTTTGGATCTTGTTGTTTGTCAATGATAATTTCGATATTATTTTTTATTAGAGAAATTCAAATTTCAACTAATGCTCTTAAACTCCATATGTCGGATATGGATGTTAATGTTAATTAGGAACTAATACAGCTGGACCTAAAATTTTTCTTCCTTCAAGATCTCGATGAGCTTGAATAACTTCTTCTAACATATATTTTTTAAATATTTTAATTTTTACTTTTCCGGAGCTTATTTTTTCAAACATTGTTTTTGAAGCTTCGTCCAACTCTTCTCTTGTTGATAGGTATTGTTGCATAGATGGTCTTACAAGATATAGCCCTTTCGGTTGAATGACTTTTGGCACATTAATATCTGACAACGGACCTGATGCGTTTCCAAATGAAACCATCATTCCTCTTATTGCCAAACATTCAATTGATCCATCTAATGTATCTTTACCAACACCATCATAGACAACAGGAACACCCTTACCGTCAGTAATCTCTAAAACTTTTTTTGCAAAATCTTCTTTATTATAATTAATTACATGATCGTATCCATTTTCTTTTGCTATATTTACTTTTTCATCTGATCCAACTGTACCAATAACAGTACAACCTAAACTTTTTGCCCATTGACCAAAAATCTGACCAACACCACCAGCAGCAGCGTGGAATAAAATTGTTTCTCCCGATTTAACTGGATAAGTTTTATGTAAAAGATAAAAAGTTGTTAATCCTTTTGTCATTAAAGTTGCTGCTATTTCAAGATCAATTCCATCTGGTACTTTCACCAAATTTTTGGTTGGATAGTTTCTGTGTGAACAATATGAACCTAAAGGAATACCTGCATAAGAAATTTTATCACCAACTTTGAAGTCATTTACATTTTCTCCAACATCAGTAATAACTCCAGCACCTTCTAAACCTAAACCAATCGGTAGTTTTAATGGGTACAAACCTGATCGATGATAAGTATCAATGTAGTTGAGACCAATTGCTTTTTGTTCAATGGTTACTTGATCTGGATCAGGTTTATCTAAAGATATATCCTTGACTTCTAAAACTTCAGGTCCACCGGTTTTATTTATTTCTACAGCTTTCATAATTTATTTTACAAACGAACCATTATGATAATCTTGAACTGCTTGCAAGATTTCTGCTTTAGTATTCATGACAAATGGTCCACCTCTAGCTATTTCTTCATTAATAGGTTTACCTGAAATGACTAAGAATTTGGCATTTGATTTAGCTTTAACTATTAAATCTTCGCCCTTTGTTAAAAGTATTAAAGTACTATCTTTAACATTTTCATGTTTATTTTTACCAACTTCAATTTCACCACTAATTAAATAAATAAAAGTATTGTGAGTAGATGGTAATTTAAAATTGAACTCTTTATCTTTGTTTAATTCTACATCAAAATAAACTGGCTCAACGTTATGACCTTTTACTGGTCCTTCAGCTTTTTCAAATTTTCCAGCTATTACTTTTAATTGTTTATCATCATCTTTATGAACACTCATTTTATCAGCATCAATATAAAGATATTCAGGCTTACTCATTTTTAATTTAGCAGGCATGTTAATCCACAATTGAAATCCATGAAGTTTACCTTCTTTCATTGCAGGCATTTCAGAATGAATAATTCCACTTCCTGTTTTCATCCACTGAACGTCTCCTGCAGTCATTCTACCTTCACCACCAGTACTATCTTTATGTTCAAAATCTCCAGCGAGCATGTAAGTCACCGTTTCAATGCCTCGATGGGGGTGGGGTGGAAAACCAGCAATATAATCCTCACTATTTTCAGATCCAAATTCATCTAACATTAAAAAAGGATCAAAGTAATTTGGCTCAACACCAATACTTCTTTTTAATTTAACTCCAGCACCGTCAGAAGCAGGTATAGGGTCAATAATTTTACTAACTTCAATATTTTTCATATTTTGAAAATAAGAACTTTTTATAACATATCAAGTAACTTACTAAGATCTTTAATTTGATTTTTTGGGACATAATCTAGATTATCAAAAGTATTGTTGTATCTATTAACCCAAATAGAGTTATAACCATAGTTTCCACCACCCGAAACATCCCAAGTATTTGCGCTTAAAAAAACAACTTCATTTTTTTGAATTTGATATTTGTTTGTTGGAAGATCGTAAACTTTAGAGTCTGGTTTATAAACCCCAACCTCTTCAATTGAAAAAATATTATCAAATATATTTTCTAAATTATTGCTCTTAACCAATTTATCAAGAAGGGAAGGAGTACCATTTGAAAGAATAGCAAGCTTAAAATCTTTTTCTTTTAATGATTTTAAAACTTCAGGAACTTCTTTAAATGGTGAAAGAATTTTATAAAGATCTAATAACTCATTTCTCATTGAAGAGTCTATCTCATAAGTTTTCATTGATTTATCCAAACTATCCTCTGTTACCTGCCAAAAATCCTTGTGACGTTTCATTAAACTTCTAAGCCAAGTATATTCTAATTGTGTTGTTCTCCAATAATTGGCGAAACCTTCCCACTTATCACCTATTTTATCTTTACATTTTTCAGCTGCTGAATTGACATCAAATAAGGTGCCGTATGCATCAAAAATTATTGCTTTAATATTTTTCATAAACTAACTTATCAATATGAGTAACATTAGATTATTTTATTCAAAAAGTTTATCTCTTAATTTAACTGACAAACTTGATAAATCTCAATCTCACTATGTTTCAAAAGTAATGAGACTTAAAGAAAAAGAAGTTTTTTCTCTTTTTAATGTTAGTGGAGAATGGGAAGCGAAAATCGTAAATATCACAAAAAGCATAGTTGAATTTAATGTTACGAAACAATTAAGACAGAAAGAAAATACCAAAGAACTCTGGTTAGCTTTCTCTCCAATAAAATCAAATTACTTTAATTTCATGATCCAAAAAGCAACGGAGCTTGGGGTAACTAAGTTTTTGCCAGTCATCTTTGAAAGGACGATTGTTAGAAAGATAAATAAAGAGAGATTGGAAAAAGTAATCATAGAAGCAGCTGAACAGTCAAATAGAATTACAGTTCCATCAATTGAGGATCCTCAAAAATTAAAAAGCTTTTTAAATAATGATATGGATTTAATTTTTACTGATCTCAACACTGCTAATACAAAAATTGAAATTAAAAAGTTAACTATAAAACCCACTTGTGTAATCATAGGACCAGAGGGAGATTTTTCTGAGGAGGAGAGGGAAGAGATTCTTAAATTTAATGGTGTTCAGCCTATTAAAATCAATGAAAACATATTGAGATCTGAAACGGCTGTAATTTCTGCTCTATCGATCATAAATTATGCCATTAATTGATATTTTGTCGCTAAAAGTAAAAGTGTATTTTTTTAAAAGACACTCTATATAGGGTAAAAAAATGAAAAAATTTTTATATATATTTCTAACATTCTTTATCACTTCAAGCGCATTCGCTAATCAACCAGTCGATTGGCAACTAGGCTTTCAAAAGGCTGCTTCCGAGACTATGAGAGATATAGTTAACTTTCATGATAAATTGCTGTTACCAATTATTATAGCAATCAGTGTTTTTGTTCTATTTTTAATGGTTTATGCTTGTATTAGATTTAGAGCTTCAGCAAATCCAGTTCCATCAAAAAGAACTCATAATGTTGCTGTTGAAGTTTTGTGGACTTTAATTCCATGTTTAATTCTAATCGTGATGGCGGTTCCATCATTTAAAATCTTATACAAACAAGATGCAATTCCAAAAGCAGACATAACTGTTAAAGCTATTGGATACCAATGGTACTGGGGATACGAGTATCCAGATGAAAATATTTTCTTCGACTCTTACATGATTGAAACTAAAGACTTAAAAGAAAACGAGCCAAGACTGTTAGCTGTAGATAATGAACTGGTTGTTCCAGTAAATAAAGTTGTTAAGGTAATGATCACTGCTAATGATGTTCTACATGCTTGGGCACTTCCTTCATTTGGGGTAAAAAGAGACGCTGTACCTGGAAGAATAAATGAAACTTGGTTTAAAGCAGAAAAAGTTGGAACTTATTATGGTCAATGTTCTGAACTGTGTGGAATTAAACACGCGTTTATGCCAATTGAAGTTAGAGTTGTTACTGAAGAAGAATATCAAGAGTGGTTGTTAGACGCTAAAGTCAAATTTGCAAAAGAAATTAATGAAGAGGATCAATTTAAAAAACTAGCGAGTAAATAATATGTATACACAAACAGCATCACACGACGATCATCATACACCAACTGGTTGGAAACGTTGGGCTTATTCAACTAATCATAAAGATATTGGAACTATGTATCTAATATTTGCAATTATTGCAGGTGTGATTGGTACAGCATTCTCAGTTTTAATGAGAATGGAGCTGATGCATCCAGGTGATGGAATTTTAGGTGGAAACTATCATTTATATAATGTTTTAGTTACTGGTCATGGTTTGATCATGATCTTCTTTATGGTGATGCCAGCAATGATAGGTGGCTTCGGTAACTGGTTTGTTCCAATTATGATTGGTGCACCTGATATGGCTTTTCCTAGAATGAATAATATTTCATTCTGGTTACTACCCACATCTTTCATATTATTAATAATGTCAATTTTCATGGATGGCCCTCCGGGTCAAACAGGTGTTGGTGGTGGATGGACTATTTATCCTCCTTTATCATCTACAGCTGGTCAACCAGGCCCTGCAATGGATTTTGCAATTTTAAGTTTACACTTGGCTGGAGCTTCTTCAATTTTAGGTGCTGTAAACTTTATTACTACAATTTTAAATATGAGAACGCCTGGCATGACACTTCATAAAATGCCATTATTTGCATGGTCAATATTAGTGACAGCTTTCTTATTATTATTATCATTACCAGTTTTGGCAGGAGCAATTACGATGCTTCTTACAGATAGAAACTTTGGAACAGCTTTCTTTGATGCTCAAACTGGTGGAGACCCAGTTCTATTCCAACATTTATTTTGGTTCTTTGGTCACCCGGAAGTTTATATTTTAATTTTACCAGGTTTTGGAATGATCAGTCATATTGTTTCAACATTTTCTAGAAAACCAGTTTTTGGATACTTAGGAATGGCTTATGCAATGGTTGCAATTGGAATAGTTGGTTTCGTTGTTTGGGCTCACCATATGTATACAGTTGGTTTAAGTACAGATACTAAAGCATACTTTTTAGCTGCAACTATGATCATTGCAGTTCCAACCGGTATAAAAATATTTTCATGGATAGCAACTATGTGGGGTGGTTCGATTTCATTTAAAACTCCAATGGTTTGGGCATTAGGATTTATATTTTTATTTACCGTTGGTGGAGTTACTGGTGTAGTTCTTGCGAACGCTGGAGTTGATACTGCAATGCATGACACATATTATGTTGTTGCTCACTTTCATTACGTACTATCTTTAGGAGCTGTATTTGCAATCTTTGCAGGATTTTACTATTGGTTTGGAAAAATGACTGGTTACGAGTACTCAGAGTGGATGGGTCAATTACACTTTTGGTTAACTTTTATTGGAGTAAACTTGGTTTTCTTCCCACAACACTTTTTAGGTCTTGCAGGAATGCCAAGAAGATATGCTGACTATCCAGATGCTTTTGCGGGATGGAATTACATTTCCTCAATTGGATCTTATATTTCTGTAATTGGATTGGTGGTATTTTTTATAAACCTTGCTTATGCGTTTTATAAGAAAAAGGCTGCAGCACAAAACCCATGGGGAGAAGGCGCTACAACTTTAGAATGGACTGTACCATCTCCACCTAATTTTCATACTTTTGAGGAATTACCAAAGTTTGAAGATGATGAGGGTGTTGAAAAATCTACAAGCTAAATATAGCAAAGAAGATTTTTTAACTTTAAATTAATGATTAAGTCTAAATTAAAAAATAGAAACTTATCTCAAGAAGACGCCTTTAATTTATCTGAATTATTTAAATTAATGAAACCAAGAGTAATGTCTTTGGTTATATTTACATGCGCAGTTGGATTGTTAATGGCTCCCAATATAATTCCAACAAGAGATGCAATCGTTGGAATAATTTTAGTTTCAATTGGAGCAGGAGCAGCTGGAGCTTTAAATATGTGGTACGAGTCAGATTTAGATGCTCTTATGACAAGAACTTGTTTGAGACCGATTCCGACAGGTAAGGTAAATAGAAATCAAGCACTAGTATTTGGAATTTCTCTTTCAATTTTTTCTGTAATTGCGCTTGATTATTATTCAAATAGAATATCAGCAATTTTATTACTTTTTACTATTTTGTTTTATGTGTTTGTTTACACAATTTGGTTAAAAAGAAAAACTCCACAAAATATAGTGATAGGAGGAGCTGCAGGAGCATTACCCCCAGTGATTGGTTGGACTATAGCTACCAACTCTTTAACTTTTGAGCCAATTACATTCTTTTTGATTATATTCTTTTGGACCCCTTCACATTTTTGGGCTTTAAGTTTGTATAAATCAGATGATTACAAAAAAGCGAAAATTCCAATGCTTCCACTAACAAATGGTGTTGAGAGTACAAAATTAAACATATTTGTTTATTCTTTAATAATGTTACCAGTAATTGTTTTACCTTATTCCATTGGTTTTGTGGGCATAACTTTTTTACTTCCATCATTAATTTTGACAATTTATTATAATTATTTATGTTTCGAACTTTATAAATTTAAAAAAAATAAATTTGATTCAAAAAAAGCAAAATCTATTTTTGGATATTCAATTTTGTATCTATTTTTAATTTTTGTTCTTTTTTTAATTGATAAAATTTTATGATAACACCTGATAAGAAAACAAAGAAAAAAAATATTATAACTGCAATAGCAATTTTAGCGTTTATGGTATTTTTATTTGTTTTTACTTTATACAACGTTGGAGTATTTGATAGACAGATATGATTAAAGGCAAAACATTAACTCCTTTACTTTTAGCTGGGATTTTTATCCTTATGTTAGGATTGTCTTTTGCAGCAGTGCCTTTGTATGATTTGTTCTGTAGAGTTACTGGTTTTGGAGGAACAACCCAGGTTTCAAAAGAAGCTCCAAAAATAGTCTTAGACAAGGTTGTAAGTGTGAGGTTTGATACAAATGTGAACAACCTTGATTGGAATTTCAAAGCAAAATCAAACGTGATTGATGTGAAAGTTGGCCAGGTCAACAGAATTGAATTTGAAGTAGAGAATTTAGGAAACGAAACGACTCATGGTGTAGCTAGTTTTAATGTTTCACCAGCAAGTTTTGGCAAATATTACAGTAAATTAGGATGTTTTTGTTTTGAAAAACAAGAGTTGAAGGCAGGAGAGAAGGCAACTTACGTAATGACTTTCTATTTAGACCCTGACCTTGTGAACGATCCAACTACAAGAAATCTACAAGATGTAACTATGTCGTACACTTTTTTCTCGACAGATTACTATAAACAATCATAATCACGAAAAATGTCAGCAGAAAAAAAACACGATTACCACTTAGTTGATCCAAGTCCCTGGCCAATCTATACATCTTTTGCATGCTTAGTATTAGCTATAGGTGCAATTTTTTATATGCATAACGGTATTTCATGGGGAATGTATCTTGGTTTAGCTTTGTTAATTTATGGTGCATATATGTGGTTTAGAGATGTAGTAATCGAAGCTGAACATCAAGGTCATCACACTCCCGTTGTTCAAATTCATCATAGATATGGAATGACTTTATTTATTGCTTCAGAGGTAATGTTCTTTGTTGCATGGTTCTGGGCTTACTTTGACATAAGCTTGTTTCCAAATGAATTTGTTGGAAATGTATGGCCACCAAAAGATATTGAAACATTTGATCCTTGGGACATTCCTTTGATTAATACTTTAGTTTTATTATTATCAGGAACAACTGTCACTTGGGCCCATCACTCTTTATTGGAGGATGATAGAAAAGGATTTATACAAGGGTTAACTTTAACAGTAATACTAGGTTTCTTTTTCACGTTATTACAAGCATATGAATACCATCATGCTACTTTTACCTACTCAGGCCATATTTATGGAGCAGTATTTTATATGGCAACAGGTTTTCACGGTTTTCATGTGATTATCGGAACAATTTTTTTGGCGGTATGTTTGTGGAGAGGAAGGCTTGGTCATTTCACAAAAGATCATCATTTTGGATTTGAAGCAGCTGCTTGGTACTGGCATTTTGTTGATGTAGTGTGGCTCTTCTTATTTGCTGCAATATATATTTGGGGAAGTTAATTTTTATCCTTGAAGAATAAATTTCTATTTTCAGTATTTGTTTATTTTATTATTTTAACTCTTCTCTCTCTAGGGTTTTGGCAAATTTATAGATTAAATTGGAAATTAGAATTAATTGAGCAAATAGAAAATTCTTTAAAAAAATACCCAGTGGAATTATCCAACATTGAAAAAAAAAACTATCTTAGAATAAAGACAAGTGGAGATATTGATTTTGACAAACAAATTTACTTGTACAATTTAAATGATGCAGGGAAACCTGGATTTGAGGTAATTAATCCAATAAAAATTGGTGATGAAAATTACTTAATGAATAGGGGATGGATACCTTTTGAAAAAAAAGATCTACCTGAAATAAATTTAGTTGATCAAAATCAAATAGTCGGCACTCTTATGCTACAAACTAAACCAAGTACATTCAAACCAGAAAACGATATTGAGAAAAATTATTGGTTTACTTTGAATAGAGAAGATGTTTTAAAATTTACTGGTAGAAATTTTTCAGATTATGTCATTTATTTAAACGGTGAATATAAAATTCCAAAACCAAGAGTGATTACTGCCAAAATTTCAAATAATCATAAGAAGTATGCTATTACTTGGTTTTCTATGGCGATTTCGATCCTTTTAATATATTTATATTTTAGGAAAAAAAATTATTAAATGAGATACGTAAGTACAAGAGACACATCAAAAACCTTTGAATTTAAGGAAGTTTTCATTAAAGGTCTTGCCGATGATGGGGGCTTATTTATTCCAGAAACAGTAGTGAAATATGATGAAAATGAAATCAGAGATTTAAAAAAACTTAGCTATTCAGAGTTAGCAAAAAAAATTGTTTATCCATTTGTTGGTAATTTTATTTCTGAGGCTGAATTAAGTAACATTATTGATAAATCTTACTCTACATTTAGAAAAGATAACGTTGTGGATTTAATGAAGCTTGGAGACAAAACAGTATTAGAGCTATTTCATGGTCCTACTTTAGCTTTTAAAGATGTTGCCATGCAACTTTTAGGTAACTTTTACGAATATTATCTAAAAAATGAAAATCAAAAAATAAATATTGTTGTTGCCACATCTGGAGACACTGGTGCTGCAGCAATTGATGCAATTAAAGGAAAAAAAAATGTTAATATTTTTGTTCTTCATCCAGATAATCGTATTTCACCAGTCCAAAGAAAATTAATGACAACATGTAAACATGAAAATGTATTTAATATAGCAATAAAAGGAAATTTCGATGATTGCCAAAACTTAGTTAAATCTATGTTTGCAGATAAGCAGTTTTCAAATAATATTAAAATGTCAGGGGTAAATTCTATTAATTGGGCAAGGATTATTGCTCAAAGTGTTTATTATTTTTATAGTTATTTATTAGTTGAAAATACAGGTGAACCAACAAATTTTTCAGTACCAACAGGAAATTTTGGAGATATTTATGCTGGATATTTAGCCAAAAAAATGGGCTTGCCTATTAATAAATTAATTGTTGCAACTAACCAAAACGATATTTTACATAGAGCAATATCAAAAGGTAATTATGAAGCGGAAAAGGTTTCAGAAACTATTTCTCCTAGTATGGATATTCAAATAGCTAGCAATTTTGAGAGACTCATATTCGACCTAAATAATGAGGATGATAAACAGACTTCATTGGATATGAAAAATATTAAAGAGAACGGAAAATATTTAATTACAGAGGATAAATTAAATAAAATTAGAGAAAATTTTTTATCAGCTAGAATGAGTGAGGATGAGACTTTAGAGGTTATTAAAAAGGTGTATGAAAAATTTTCTGTAGTTTTAGATCCACACACAGCTATTGGATATGGTGCTTTCGATAAACATAACCTAGAGGGAAATAATATTGTACTAGCAACTGCACATCCATGTAAATTTCCTGATGCTGTTTCCAAAGCTATAAATTTAAAACCTGATTTACCAAAAGAACTTGGGTTTATTTTGAATGAAAAAGAAGATTATGATATAGTTGAAAATAATTTAGAAAAAATTAAAAACTACATTATAGGTAAAACAAAATGAAGATTAAAGAAGGGGAACAACTTCCAAATTCAGAATTTTATTATTTAGACTCAAGCGGAGCAGCAAAAAAAATAACTACAGCAGAAGTATTTAAAAATCACAAAACAATTTTGATTGGTGTTCCTGGAGCATTTACAAAAGTTTGTTCTGCAGAACATCTGCCAGGGTATGTCAATAATTATGAGGCAGCAAAGAATAAAGGGGTTACAAAAATTATTTGTGTTTCAGTTAATGATCCAAATGTTATGAAAGCATGGGGTGAAAGTCAAAAAGTTGAAGATAAAATATTTATGGCTGCTGATCCATACTGTGAATTTACAAAATCAATTGGAGCAGAAATAGATAGACACGATCGGGGTCAAGGAATGAGGTCAGCGAGATATACGATGTTAATTGAAAATAATGTTGTAAGGAAAATACAAGCAGAAGAAGATACTGCTACTTGTGAAATTTCTGCAGCTCAAAATTTTTTGAAATTAATCTAAAGTTGCTGCCATTTTAGCTAGTAAGTCCACCTCTTCATTTAAAGGGTTTCCGTCATGAGCTTTAACCCAATTCCATTGAATATTAAGTGATTTATTCAAATTATATAGATCAATCCACAAATCTTTATTTTTAACATCTTCTTTTTTTGATGTTTTCCAGTTATTACCCAACCAAGTATTAATCCATTTAGTTATTCCATTTTTAACATATTGAGAGTCTGTATATATTTTTATTTCAACACCAGGTTTCATATTTTTTAGAGCATTAATAGGAGCTAGTAACTCCATTCTATTATTTGTTGTATTTTTTTCATTTCCACTAATTTTTCTCGTTTCTTTACCATCGCTAATAATCGCAGCCCATCCACCATTACCTGGATTTGTTAAACAAGAACCGTCGGTATAAATTGTAATCATTAATTTAAATAATCTTTAAATGAATTTAAGTTGTTATGTGAGAGTAATTTTTGATAATACTCATTAGGATCTTTAATTTTAATCAATGCTTTTTTTGGCGTATTTGAGTAATCATATAGTCTAGTTAATAAATATCTTAATGCAGCCCCTCTACATAAAATGTTTATTGATTTTTTTTCTCTCATTGAAATTTTTTTAACACTCTCGTATCCTTTAATTAAATTTTTAATTTTATTATTATTCATTTTGAATTTCCCCTTTTTCTGGTCAAAACAAAGAGCATTGATACATATAGCAATTTCATACATAAAATAATCATTAGCAGCAAAGTAGAAATCTATAATTCCAGAAAGTTTATTATTTTTGAAGAAAATATTATCTATAAATAAATCCCCATGAATAATACCTTTAGGCAATCGTTTAGGCCAATTTTTACTAATATCTTTAAAATTATTTTTTAAGAATATTTTTAAATTTGAAAACTTTTTTGACTTAAACTTAATACTTTCCAACAAAGGTTTTAAATTCCTGATACCCATAGAATTTTTTCTATTAAGCTTCATTTTATTTGTGACCATATGCATTCGAGCAATTGTTTTACCAATTGCATAACAATCATTTATATTTAATATTTTTTTATCCTTACCCTCCAAGAATGACACGATACATGCAGTTTTATTTTTTAATTTAATAATATAATTATTATTCTTAGTTTTAAGTGGTTTGGGACAATTTATTTTTGAACTATTCAAATTATCCATTAATTTCATAAAAAAAGGTATGTCTTTAGGTAAAACTCTTTTTTCAAAAATAGTTAATATATATTTTCTCTTTTTTAATTTTAGAAGATAATTAGTGTTTTCTATTCCTTGCTTAATACCTTTAAAACTTATTATTTTATCAATATTAAAATTTTTATTAATAATATTAATTTCTTTTTTATTTATTTTAGTATAAACAGCCATTTTTTAATTTAATTTTTTAGGAACTTTAAATACTACATCTTCTTTAATTATTTCAACTTCATCAATACTTATAGAAAATTTTTTTTTCAAATCATTAATAAAATTTTCAACCAATATTTCTGGCGCAGATGCTCCTGAAGATATACCTATAGTATTACAATTTTCTATTTGACCAAACGGTATTGAACTTTCTGAGTGAATAAGATGCGAATTTTCACAGCCAGATTTTTTTGCCACCTCAACAAGCCTAACAGAATTCGAGGAGTTTCTACTTCCAATAACAAAAAACATATCACAATTTTTTGCAATATTTTTTACTGCCATTTGACGATTAGTAGTTGCATAACAAATATCTTCTCTCATTGGCTCTTTTATATAAGGAAAATTATCTCTCAAAATTTTAATTATTTCTTTTGTGTCATCAACTGACAAAGTGGTCTGAGTAATATACGCTAATTTTTTGTTTAGTTTATTTTTATAGTTTGTAGCCTCTTCCTCATTTTGTATTAGATCTATAGAACCTTCTTTTAATTGACCCATAGTCCCAATAACTTCAGGATGATTTTTATGACCAATTAAAATTATATGGTAACCAGCTTTACTAAGATTTTCTGCCTCTCTATGAACTTTAGAAACAAGTGGACATGTAGCATCAACATAAGTCATTTTATAATTTTTTGCATCTTCAGGTATTTTTTTTGGAACACCATGTGCTGAAAAAATTACTGGTCTTGATTTATCCTTTATCTCCTCCAGCTCTTCAACAAATATGGCTCCTTTATTTTTTAAATCATCTACGACATACTTATTATGTACTATTTCATGACGCACATAAACTGGAGCGCCAAATTTCTGAATAGATTTCTCTACAATTTCAATTGCTCTTTCTACTCCAGCACAGAATCCGCGAGGTGCGGATAATAATATTTTTAATTCTTTATGTTTCATTTTTTTCTAAAAAATATTCCAGCAATATATGTGGAAAGGTTAAAGACGCCAAACCTATAAATATTATTTTTAAAATTGCACTATCTAAATTGTATGAATTATTTAGCAGATAAAGAGCAATAAAAGAAAAAACAGCTGTTAAAATTGTTAAAGGTAAAGCTTTTTTAACAAACAATCTAAATCCATTAATTATACTATTTGGATCAAGATCAACAGCTAACGAAATTGAATGTCTAATCGAGTGTAAAAAACAGAAATAAACAGTAAACGCTATTAGTGGAGATAGATAGTAATTTAATATTAAAATTGAAAAATAATCTAAAAAAACTACAAATTTTTTGATTTCAAAATCTTTTAAGAAAAGAAAAATACTAGATAGAGTACTGCACAATATTCCTATTTGAATTACATTATTTGTCTCAATAAAATTTAAACTTGAATAAAATACCTCATCATCGATTAATAATAATTTGAAAATCTCTATTGTTTCCTGAAAATGAAAATACAAAGGAGCAAGTATAATTAAAAATCCTTTAAAAAAATAAAGTATTTGAGTGAAATAAGATTTATCATTAATCAAAAATTGTGTATCTTCTTTTCCAAAGTGGTAGGAGGCGATTATTAAAAAAACTATTAAAGTTATTGATGGTAACAGTATCCAAGTTATTATAACTAATGCCGAAATTAAAATATATGTAATATAGAATATATAATTTGATTTTAGATGAAACAATTTAAGCAGTTTTTTACCTTTAATATGATCTAATGAACCATGGGAAACCCCTACAAATAAAATTAAAAGTAAACACAAAATTGATGAAATATTAAAATTATTAAACTTGAAAAGTAAAATACAAAAAATGTTTACAACAAAGAAAAAAATAAATGAATGATTTAGATTTATTTTTTTTATTTTATTGTTCATTTTAAATTAATTCTTTTAAAAATTTCCACTTTGGCATTTTTAGAATTACTTCTAAATCTTCAAAAAAACTGCTTTTATTTGATAAAAAATTGATAGCTGTTTTAGGTTTTGAATTAAAAACTTTAAAAAATATATTTCCCATTTCATTGGAATTATTTTTAAGAACCCTTAATAAGATTTTATCTAAAAAATCATATTTTGAATTAATTTTAAATAAATTTACATTTTTAATATTTTCTATGTTTTCTCTTATATATTTACTCTGTTCTTGAATATTTAAGAACGTATAACCCGTACTTAATCTAGTCATGCCTCCTGCTGAGCCTATGTAGATTTCATTTGATTTACTTACATTTTTTTGTCTAAAAAGTGGGATTGCTCCAGTTTCTTTAAAATTAATTTTACAGTTTCTGACATTTAGATGTTTACTCAAATAATTGTCAATTTGTTCATCATAATCTTTCAGTTTTTCATTATTTAGCTCAGATATCCAAGTAGTTTCAACTAATGCATTTCTTTTAGTAAATGGTAGAGTATAAAAAAAATGAACTTTGTTTCTCTGATCGCAAGCAAAGTCCATCAAATTGAATATTTCGTTATCAAAAAAGTCTTTATCTGTTTCTATTTCAACTCCACAAAAGTGTTGCCATAACTCACTCTGTTTATTCTCAAAATTAGGTACACTATTAAATACAATTGAATTTGATTTATCTATTTCATCAATACTTTTAAAAAACTGAATATTTTTATTTAATTTAAGTTTTGAAAGTATTTTTTCGTAGAAAATTCCACTATCAATTGTTTGATATGGTGTAGGTTCGCAATCTATATATTTCGTATTATTGGGTGTATTTATTGTAAAATTATTCCAACTCTTTTTGACACAGTCATCGAAGTTATGTGATAAAACTTTCCAAAATGACCAAGTTTTATCTCTTTTATAATCTTCTCTTGGCTCAATGATTGCCAAAGTTTTATCTTTTAATTTTTCATAAACTTCCAGCTCATATGCCAATGAAAGGCCTGCGCAACCTCCACCAATAATTATGTAATCAAATTCTTTCATTTAAATTTATTTCTTCATTAATTAAATTATGATCATGATTAATATTATCATCGTTTTTACTTATAAGTGATAACTTAATTAAGTCAAAAATAGATAAAAAAGTTTCAATAATTTTTTCAATATTTGAAACATAAATTTTTCCTGACTTTTTATAATTTTCTATGTTTTGTTTATTTAAAATTTTATATCCTATTTTTCTATAAACTCTTCTTGCAACTAAAATAGAAAATCTGAAACTTAAGGGTATCTCTTTTATAGAATAAAATGAGTTTTCATAAAACTTTTCTGAAAGATTGATTGTATTTTTTATGTCCTCAAAACTTTCATTGATATAAAATCTATTATTTTCTTTATCTTCCAGAACATCTCTAGAAATATTAGTTAATTGCATAGCAATACCAAGATCAATAGCTGATTTTAAAGATTGTTCTTTTTGAACGTTCAATATTTTAGCCATCATCAATCCAACGGTTCCAGCAACCCTATAGGAATATATTAATAATTCTTTTTTTGAATTAAGTTTAACATTTTCTTTTATATCAGAATTAATACCCTCAAATAAATCATCTACAATTTTAGTAGAAATATTAAATTCATTAATTAGATTCCACATATTTTTTATAATTGGGTCATCATAATTTTTGTTTATAAAATTATTTCTAAATTTAATAAAATTATCTTTTTTTACTTCAATCTTATTTTCATCATCAGCAATATTATCTGCTTCTCTGCAAAAATCATAAAGCGCAGAGCATTTTTCATAGGTTTTTTTTGGTAAAAAAAAACCTGCCCAATTAAAAGATTTTGCGTAAATGGCTAAATAATTTTTTGTTAACATTAAAATAATTTATCTAAAACTTTTGCTGAAGAGAGAACACCTGGTACCCCAGCACCTGGATGTGTGCCTGCACCAACAAAGTACAAACCATCATATATTTCTGATTTATTATGAAATCTAAAGTATGCAGATTGTGTAAATTTAGGTTGAATTGAAAAACCTGATCCAAATTTTGTATTTAATTCTTTTTCAAAGTAATCAGGTGTTAGATAAAAGTCTTCAACTATATTGTTTTTAAGATCCGGCATTAAGTCTTTTTCCATTTTTTCAATTACAAGTTTTTTCATTTTCTCACCTTCAGTTTCCCAATTTATTTTTGACTGATTGTTAGGAACAGGCACTAACACATAAAAACAATCATTTCCCTCTGGAGCCATAGTTTTATCAGTCGCTGTAGGTCTGTGAAGATAATAGCTAATATCGTTATTTAATTTTTTTTTATCAAATATGTCATCAAGATGTTCTTTATACTTGTTTCCAAACTTTATTGTATGATGTTCAACATTCTCATAAATTCTTTTTGTTCCAAAATAGTAAACAAATAAGCCCATAGAATATTCCATTCGATTTTTTTTCCAATTAAACAACATGGAATTCTCGTTACTTTTGCTTAACATTTTTTCATAAAATGCAGGTGGATCTGCATTACAAACAACATTATCTGCACCAATTTCATTTCCATTATTTAATTTTACGCCACTTATTTTATTATTTTTTGTTATAATTTCCGTCACTTCACTTTTTTTTATTATTTCAATACCAACTTCATTCATTAACTTTTCAAAACCTTTGATTATATTTCCTGTTCCTCCAACTGAATAATGTATTCCCCATTTTTTTTCTAAATAAAGGATTAATCCATAAATAGAAGTGGTGGTAAAAGGATTTCCCCCAACTAGTAAAGGATGCATGCTAAGCATTCTTCTTAATTTTTCATTTTTTATATAAGATGAAACAAGTGAGTAAACTGATTTATAACTTTTAAGTTTTAATAGAGCAGGTAATTGTTGCATCATTACAAAAGGCTTATCAAATGGCACATCTGCAAGTTCTAAAAAACCTTTATCAAATATTTTTTTTGTAAAATTAACTAATTTCTCATATCCTTTCACATCTTCTTTGCTAAGCTTCTCAATTTGGTCTTTCATTTCAATTTCGTTACCTGAATAGTTAAATTTAGTTTTGTCTTCAAAAATAAATTGGTACCAAATTTTAAGTGGGGTTAATTCTATATAATTCTTGGGATCTTTATTGAATAACTCAAACAATTCATTAATTAAATATGGCGCAGTAATTACTGTTGGTCCTGCATCATATATAAATCCATTTCTTTTAAAAACTCTTGCTCTACCACCTAGGTCCGGATGTTTTTCTATTAATTTTACTTTATGTCCTTTTGCTTTAAGTCTTAGTGCTGCTGCAATTCCACCAAATCCTGATCCAATGACTATAGAGTTCATTTTAATAATTTATAGCTTTTTTGAAAAATTGTAAGTCTATTATGAGTTAATTTTTTTTAACTCTGCTTTGGTTTCATCTAAATTTTTTTGAAACACAGCATCTAATTTTGACTTATTTACAGATGTAGTTATAATTTTTTTAACTGAGTCCACTGCAATTTTAATTGATGCATCCTTAATTTCTTTTAAAGCCGCTTCTTTCATCTGACTTATTTTATTTTCAGCTAAATTTTTTTTAATTTCTGATGATTTATGAAACTTATCATTCATCTCAATTATTAATCTATCTGCATCTTTTTTGGCGTTTTCAAGAATTTCGTTACTAACAGACTGAGCTTTATCTAATTTTTTTTGTGAGTTATCTAATAGCTTTTTTGCCTCAGTTCTTAACTTTTCACTTTCATCAATTTCATTTTTAATGTCAGATATCATTTTATCTAACATTCCAGAAATTTTTTGAGGAATTTTAAGATAAATTAACGCTCCAAAAAAAATAATAAATGATACGGCTACCCAAAATGTTGCATCAATTGCCATAGTATTTATCTCCATTTCTTTTAGATAGATCGTCAACAATTGCAGATATACTACTATTATTTACTTCAGCTCCAATTAGTTTTTGCAATAACTCAGATGAAGTCTCAATAGCAATTTTATTTATTTTATCTGGCGCTTTTTTTCTTAATACATCTATTTCTTTTTCAGCCTCAGAAATTTCATTATCAATTTGCTTATCAAGTACTTCTCTCTTTGCACCAATGTCTTTTAGTGCTTTTTCTCTTGCTTGATTAAAAATACTAGTAGCCTTAAGTTTGCTTTTAGATATAATTTCATCGTATTCTTTTAGTTTTGCGTCACTATCTTCTCTTTGTTTCTCAGCAGCCTCAATATTTTCTAATATTTGAGATTTTCTCGATTCTAAATTGTTACTAATTTTTGGAAGTATTAGTTTAGATAAAACTAAATACATAATACCAAAAGAAAGTATTAGCCAAAAAATTTGAGAAACCCAAAACTCTGGATTTAATTGAGGCATACCCCCGCTTTCAGCTGCAAAAGCTTCTTTAATAAAAAAGAAGCTAAAAAATATTGACTGAAAATATATTTTTTTAACCATCAATTTAAAACGCAAAGAGAATGATTAACGCAACTACCAATCCGAATAATCCTGTAGCTTCTGCAAGTGCGAAACCTAAGAGTAAGTTAGGAAATTGTTTTTGTGCTGCAGATGGATTTCTCATTGCACCAGACAAATAATTTCCAAAAATTATTCCTATACCAACACCGGCTCCAGCTAAAGCAATTGCTGCTAAACCTGCTCCGATCATTTTTGCTGCTTCTAATTCCATTATATCCTCCTCTGTTATTAATGGTGTAAATTTAATGCATCATTTAAATAGATGCAGGTTAAGATTGCAAAAACATAAGCTTGAAGAAAAGCAACTAAGATCTCCAAACCAGTTAACGCAACCGAAAAACTTAGTGGAAGCCACCCACCAACTATTCCAAGGCTAATTACAAAGCCTCCGAAAACTTTCATCATAGTATGACCAGCCATCATATTGGCAAATAATCTCACTGATAAACTTATAGGTCTACTTAAATAAGAAATAATTTCTATAATAACAATTAAAGGGAGTAATACTGCAGGCACTCCACTTGGAACAAATAATTTTAAATACCCAAATCCATGTTTAGTAAAGCCAATTACAGTCACTCCAATAAATATAAATGCTGCTAGCACAAATGTTACAATGATATGACTAGTTACAGTGAAAGTATAAGGTATCATTCCAAACATGTTACAAAATAAAACAAACATGAATAGAGAGAATATAAATGCAAAGTATGGTTTAGCTTTCGATCCAGCTGTATCGCTTATCATTTTGGATACAAAGGTATAGCTAAGTTCTGCTAATAATTGAATTTTGTTTGGTAGTATTGAATTTTTTTTTGATCCTAAATTAAAGATTAACAAAATAGATACAGTACTTATAATCATAAACAAACTTGCGTTTGTAAATGATATGTCGAATGCTCCAACTTTAATTTCTGGTCCAATTCTATAAACGTTGAATTGGGACATAGGATTTGCTGCCATAATACTTATTTATTTTTGCATTTTTTTTGCAGATCTAATAACATTGGTTATTCCAGCAACTACACCAACAAAAAAAAAAATTAATATAAACCAGGGTTTAGTACCAAAGGTCTTGTCAAAAATAAACCCAATAATTGTCCCCACAGCCACTGCAGAAACGAGTTCTGTGCTCAATTTGAATGCAGTTCCTATAGGTGAGGGGTCATTCTTCTTATTGTAGAGATTTTTCTTTGAAATCTTGCTTTTTGCAATCTCTAAGCGAGTTTTGAAAGGGTCTTTTGGCATTTATATAGTTTAAGCAACCATACTCTCTGCTTTTTGTAAATCAACAGCCACGAGTTGACTAATTCCTTTTTCAGGCATAGTCACCCCATATAGTCTGTTCATTTTTGACATAGTTAAAGCATGATGAGTTACAATTATGAATTTGGTGTTGGTGATTTTAATTAGTTCCTCTAGTAAACTACAAAATCTTGTTACGTTAGCATCGTCAAGCGGTGCATCAACCTCATCTAATACACATATAGGTGAAGGGTTTGTTAAAAATACTGCAAAGATTAAAGACAGGGCAGTCAATGCTTGCTCACCTCCAGATAACAAAGTTATAGATTGAAGTCTTTTTCCTGGAGGACTAACTAACATTTCTAAACCTGCTTCAAGTGGATCATCAGAATCCACCAATTCTAGTTTAGCATTTCCACCATTAAAAAGTTTTGTATAAACTTCATTAAATTTTCTATTAACTTTTTCAAAAGCTTCAATCAATCTTTCTCTTCCTTTTTGATTAAGTTCATTAATGCTGTCTTTCAGTTTCACAATAGCAGTAACAAGGTCGGCACGATCCTGTTCCATTTTTTTTATCTCTTCTTCGTATTTACTTGTTTCTTCATCTGCTTTTAAATTTACAGATCCTAACTTTTCTCTTTCTTGTTTTTTCTTATCCAAAGCATCTTCTTGATCAACTGGATTTGGGAGCTCTTCTAAACCATTTAAATTTGAATTTTCTAAAATATTATCTTCATTCAAATTTAACTCAGAATTAATTCTATCAAGGAGATCATTTTTTCTTTTTTGCAGGCCTTCAATTGTAGCTCCTGAGCTTGCTTTTCTTTCTCTGATTTGAATTGATTGTTCTTGAATTTCATTTAATTGCGTTCTTAACATTTCAATTTTTTGATCTGTTTCATCAATAATCGCATCATTATCAATTTTTTCTTTATCTGAAATTCTTAAATTTTCTGAAATTTGACCTTTTCTTTCTGCTTGTACTCTAGGTTGGTTTTCTAAATCACTTAATTGTTTTGATAATTTTTCTTTTCTTTGTGTTAGTTCATTAACCATTTTTTCTGAGTTAGTTAATAAATTTTTCCAACTTTCAATTTCTGTTTCAATGGTTTTAATTCTTTCATTTCTTTTAATAGACTCATTTTTAATTGATTGATTTTTGCTATATGCATCAGCATATTTTTCTTGGAGTAATTTTATATTTTTTGATTTTTCACTAACTCCTAATAATTCACTTCTAGATCTCTCATTTTTTAAATCATTTAAAAAACTATCTAGCTCCATATTACATCTATCTAGAAGTGTTACTGCTTGATTTATTTCATTACTATCTATTAATTCTTTTACCCTTGATATAGTATTTTTTACATTTCTTATTGGACCAACGCTTATATTTACAGTTTCTTCAGCTAAATTATTTACAACTTCATCAACAGCTTTTTGTTCTTCTTTTAGTTTATTTTGTGCACTTTCCAACTCTTCATTAGATAATTTTTCTGTTTCAAAATATTTTGAGTCTGTTTCAATTAATTCAGTTTTTTCTTCCTTCAATCTTTTTTCATTTGAGTTGGCATCTATAATAATTCCTTTTTCTCTCGTGATATCATCATCAAGTGTTTGAATTGATTTTTTAATGCTTTCTATCTCATCTTGAGTCCTTGTATTTTCCTCATCTAAACTTTGAAGTTCTAGATTAAGTCTTTGTATCCTTGATAAATTTTCTATATTTTTTTCTCTCAATGGATTTACTTTATCTGTAAAAGTTTTAATTGAATTTTCTAATTCAGATATTTTGTTATTAAATCCTTCTACTTCTCCTTCTGCCTCAGTATTAATTTCATTTTCTATTCTAATTTCTTTGTCTATTTCTAATAATTTTAAATAATACAAACCTGCTTCAATTTTTTTAATTTGATCTGAGATTACTTTGTATTTTGTTGCCTCTTCAGCTTGTTTTTGAAGATTTGCCAACTGTTTTTCTTGCTGTCTTCTTAATTCATCTGCTCTTTTTAAATTATTTTCAGCCGCACCTAATCTCAATTCAGCCTCATGTCTTCTAACGTGTAAACCAGATATTCCTGCAGCTTCTTCTAAAATAGCCCTTCTATCTGTTGGTTTAGCAGTTACCAATGCACCTATTCTTCCCTGGCTAATCATAGATGGAGAGTGTGCACCAGTTGAAAGATCTGCAAAAAACATTTGTGCGTCTCTTGCTCTTACCTCTTTATCATTAATGTAAAATTTAGATCCTTTATCTTTTTCTATTTTTCTTCTAATTTGTATTTGTTCCAACTCACGGTATTGGATTGGACCTTCTTTATCTTTGTTTTCAACTTCAATAGATACTTCTGCAATATTTTT
Organism: uncultured Pelagibacteraceae bacterium; assembly: GCA_902586485.1. Taxonomy (GTDB): domain Bacteria; phylum Pseudomonadota; class Alphaproteobacteria; order Pelagibacterales; family Pelagibacteraceae; genus Pelagibacter. The sequence continues at coordinate 45,076 of CACIHO010000005.1, forward strand.
TGATGCTTTATTAGATGTTCCTGAAAATATAACATCCTCCATACCAGATCCACGCATACTTTTTGCTGAGGTCTCTCCCATTACCCATCTTAAAGACTCTACAATGTTAGATTTTCCACAGCCGTTAGGACCCACTATACCCGTAAGACCATCCTCAATTAAGAAGTTGGTTTTTTCGGCAAAAGATTTAAATCCGTTTAATTGGATTTTTTTAAACTCCATGCATTAACTTATATCAGTTTTTCTAGCGCTTTTTTTAAATTTTTATAATTTAGAGTTTTTTCGAATTTTTCATCGTTAATAATTATCGTAGGAGTTGCGTTTACTTTGAAGTTCTTTGCTCCATCGATTCGATCGTTTAAAATAAAATCTTCAATTTCCTTATTATTTATACAAGTATTAAAATCAATACTAAATCCCTGACTTTTTAAAAATTTTTGTAGATTTTTATTTGCCTCCTGTATCGAACTTCCCTTTACCCACTTTTGTTGGTTAGCATATAAACTTTCTAGGATATCTGAATTTCCATCATTCTTACACTGAGAAACTTTAGATGCATTAAAGGCCGCTATATCCAAAGGAAAATGTCTAAATTCTATTTTAGCGAGTCCAGTATCAAGATACTCTTCTTTTAATTGAGGATAAACATTTTTATGAAAATTAGCACAATGACTACAAGTCAATGATTCAAAAGCTATAATAGTTATTTTTGCATCTTTGTTACCAACGGTTATTCTTTTAATTTCTTCAGCTTGTACTTTTGAAAATACATTCAAAAATATGACTAAAAAAAATATAATTTTTTTCATTTTTCTTTAAAAACCTTTGTTAATTCTGTTAATGACCTCTTAATTTTCTCGTTCTTAACACCTTTAATCTTATCTTGATATTTACTAATTGCCACATTTTTAACTTTTGTTTCACTCGAGCCCGTCATTTCATGTTCATCATCAAAACTAATAAATTTAAGTTTTTCAACAACAGAATATCCAAAAAAATTATTCATTTTATCCAAAATATCTTTTTTTGAATATTCTACGTCAACTTCGTGTCCTCGCTTTACTATAACCACTAAGGTGCTAACACCAAATTTATTTGAATTTTTAAATGTTTTTGGATAGCAAATTTTAAATAATTCTCTTCCAACTAAATATTTCCAATTGCTCAGCGTTTCTGAGTATACATGACCTTTTTTATTTATTATTTTTTTGACATTTTTTGGCAAAGTGTCTTTGAAAGATCTTAATCCTTGAATGCTAGCGTTTCTCTGCTTAGTATTATTTTTAGATTGCATATGAAAGATCTAATAATAACAAATAATATTCTTAATTGGTATGATTTAAATAAAAGATCATTACCTTGGAGAAAGAATGTTTCTCAAACAAAAAAGCAATACTACACTTTAGTAAGTGAATTTATGTTACAGCAAACCCAGGTTGCAACGGTAATACCATACTTTAACAGATTTATAAAAAATATCCCTACAATTGAAAAATTATCTAAATATGATGATAGAAAATTAATTAAACTTTGGGAGGGTCTTGGATATTATTCAAGAGTAAGAAATTTAAAAAAAACAGCTCAAATAATTGTTAAAAATTTTAATAAAAAAATACCTAGAAATTTTGTAGATTTAAAGTCTCTTCCAGGAATCGGAGATTATACAGCAAGTGCAATTTCTGCGATTGCATTCAATGAACCAATAATTCCTCTAGATGGTAATATTGAAAGAGTACTAAAGAGATACTTATATTTAAAAAAACAAGATCAAATAAAAAAAGAAAATTTACACGAGAAGAAAAAAATTTTTGGAATATCTATCAAAAGGTCTAGTGATTATGCTCAAGCTTTAATGGAATTAGGAGCACTAATTTGTAAACCTGTTAGTCCTAATTGTGAGAATTGTCCATTAGTAAAAAAATGCAAATCCTTTAAAAATAAAAATTTTGATTTAGTAAAATTTAAAAAAAAAGATAAGGAAACTTTTTACAAGCTAAATGTTTATAAAAAAAATAATCATTATTTATTAATCAAAAATAATAAATTTAATTTTTTGAAAAATTTAAATATTTTCCCTATGGAGGAAGTAAATAATCCTAAAAATTTTGATAAAGATTTAAATTTTAGAATGTCTAATATGAGTATGAATATTAAAATCAAATTTAAAAATAAATATAATTTAAATAAAAATAATTACTGGATTGATCCATCAAAGCTTCAAAATTATACACTGCCAACATTTACAAAAAAGATTGTAAAATTTTTAGAAAGTCATAAATGAAAAAAATAGCGATAATTGGTGCTGGAATTTCTGGTTTGTATATTGCCAATTTATTTAAAGATCATAAGGATTATCAGGTTACGATTTATGAAAAAAAGAATTCAATAGAAATGGAAGAAGGCTATGGAATTCAGTTGTCGGTAAATAGCGTAAAGCTTTTAAATAAAATAGGCTTTGCTTCTCTCACTGATGAGGAAAAATTTAATCCAAAAAAAATTGATTTTTATCAAATTAAAAATTCAAAAAAAATTTGTGACTTAGATATTTCAAAATTTAATTCTGAAGATTGTAAATACACAACATTGAAAAGATCAAAATTACTTCAATTTTTAAAAAAACAAATAAACGAAAATATAATTAAATATAACCAGAGTATTGAACAGATTGATTACGATAAAGATTCAATAAAATTAATATTTGATAATAATAAAATAACTTGTGATTACTTAATTATTTCAGACGGTGTGTTTTCTAAGGGGAAGTTATTACTTTCAAACAATAAATCAAAACCAATTTACAATGATACGATTGCTATTAGGGGCAGTATATCCAAAGAAAATCTTCTAAATATAAATGAAGAAAATATTTCTTTGTTTTTAGGACCGAATTTTCATTATGTTGTTTATCCAATCAATAATGATAAAAATTTAAATTTTATTGGCATATTTAAACATAAATTAAATTCAAATGAGCAAGAGGACTATAATCTTTTTACTGATAGTTCTTTTATAAAAAATATTAAATTTAAATTATCTCAAAAAGTTTCTCATAGTTTTTTGGAAAGTCTTCAAGATATTAAATTATTTCCAACATTTGTAAGTAAAAATTTATATAATCCTCCAAAAAATATATTCCTTGTAGGCGATGCATTTTTTGCTTTTTCACCTTCATTCGCTCAGGGAGCTTCCCAATCAATTGAAGGAGCTAATGAATTATATGAATGTTTAATAAATAATAATAATTTTTATGATATCAGATTGAAGAGAGTAAAAATGATTAACAGCAGATCTAATTTTAATCAATTTGCCTTCCATTTATCAAACCCAATTATGATTATATTTAGAAATATTTTTTTAAAACTTTTAACTAATAATAAAAAATTTTTACAAAGTTATTTGGGTAAAATTTATAAAAGTTAATTTTTAGAAATTAATCTTTGTCTTAGATAATCAATAGGATAAGTTCGTCCATTTATATCACAGTGCCAAAAAGTCCATCCATTGCAACTTTCAGCTCCTAAAATAGTAGCTGCAACTTTGTGTATAGAACCTTCTGCTTGATTATGTTTTATGCTACCATCGGCCATAATTCTGGCTGTTATTTTTTTCTTATTATCAAAAATATTAGTTCCAGGTTTAATTATTCCAAGCTCAACTAATGAACCAAAAGGAATTCTTGGTTTTGATCTATTATTTTTTAGCGTATCTAATAAATCATCCTCAATAGGCTTTGTAGCCTTTATGCGTTGCTCAGCAGCTTTAAAATAATTTTTTTCTTTTTCTATTCCAAAATAATTTCTTCTTAATTTTTTTGCTACTGTAGCTGTTGTTCCTGATCCTAAAAAAGGATCAAGAATGAGGTCATTTTTATTAGATGTAGCTAGTAAAATTCTATGTAATAGTGCTTCTGGTTTTTGTGTAGAGTGAATTTTTTTTCCATCCTTTTTAAGTCTTTCAGAACCGTTGCATATTGGAAGATCCCAATTAGATCTCATTTGCAAATCATCATTTAAGCATTTTAAAGATTGATAATTGAATGTGTATTTTGACTTTTCACTTTTAGAAGCCCATATCAAAGTTTCATGAGCGTTAGTAAAACGCGTCCCTCTAAAGTTTGGCATTGGATTGTTTTTATTCCAAATGACATCGTTTAAAATCCAGAAACCTAAATTTTGGATTGCTGTGCCAACTCTAAAAATATTATGGTAACTTCCTATAACCCAAACAGCTCCATCTTTTTTTAAAATTCTTTTACATTCACTAAGCCATTCATAAGTGAAATCATCATATTTTTTAAAATTTTCAAATTGATCCCACTTATCATTTACTGCACTAACCTTTGATCTATCAGGTCTAGTTAACTCACTTTTTAATTGTAAGTTGTAAGGAGGATCAGCAAAAATTAAATCAAAAGTTTCACGTGGAATTTTTTTTAATTCTTCGAGACTATCTCCATTAATTATTTTATTTTTGAAATTAGTTTTCATTTGTAATAATTAATTAGACTCCAAATGGATTCTTCGGTCAACCTGAGATTGAAAAATATGGATTCGATTAGTGTTTTTTAATTAGAAGGAAACTAGATGTAGTGTTAATTTATTTTAGATATTGGTGAAAAAGTTTTTCTGTGATGTTTAGTAATACCTAATTTTTTCAAAGCTTTTAGGTGTTGTTTTGTTCCGTACCCAAAGTTTTTATCCCAATCATAACCTTTATTTTTTTTTGATAAGGTGGTTATAAACTTATCTCTTGATACTTTTGCAATTATAGAAGCTGCCGAAATAGAGGGGATTTTTTTATCTCCTTTAATAACGGATTTTAAATTATAATTTTCTAATTCTGGAGTTTTGTTTCCATCTATCAGAACGTGTGTTGGTTTTTTCTTAAGTTTTTTGATGGCTCTTTTCATGGCCAATAAACTTGCTTTTAGTATATTCAGCTTTTCTATTTCTTTGACAGAAGCTTTGCCTATGGACCAAGTAGAATTTTTTTTTATATATGTACATAGATACTCTCTCTCTTTTTTACTTAAAGATTTTGAATCTTTTAATAACTTTGGATTAATTGATTTTTTTAAAATTACTGCTGAAGCATAAACAGGCCCAATTAAACTTCCTCTACCAACTTCATCAACCCCAGCAATTATTTTCATTAAATTTTTAACTTCAGTTCTTTAATTTTGTCTCTAATTTTCTTTAAATCTTCCCAGGAATATTTTTTATTTTCTGGAAAGCGGATTAGATAAGATGGATTAAAAGTTATCATTAAAGGGAATATTTTATTTTTTAAAATCACCTCCTTCCAATGTCCTCTTTCAGTAGTTATTTTTTCACTTATTCCTGTTATAGCCTCCATTGCCGAACTACCCATCAAAACAATAATCTTTGGGTTTATAATCGATATATGCTCTTTCAAAAATACTGAGTATCTTTTAATTTCAGTTGAGGTTGGTTTTCTGTCATCAGGTGGTCTAAAATTGATTGCATAACTAGTGTAAATATTTTGTCTCTTAATATTAATTGCTACAAGCATTTTGTTAAGAAGTTCGCCAACATCACCTCTAAATGGGGTGCCCAATTTTTCTTCTTCAGCCCCAGGAGACTCTCCAATTAACATTAAAGGGCTATTTATATTTCCCTCACCTAAAATAATTTTGTTTGAATTTTCTTTCAATTTACAATTTTCAATTGAATTTATTTGATCTTTTAAATTTTCTAGTAATTCTTCTTTATTAATTTGCAGGGTGCCATTGTTAGTTTCTAAAATATTAAATCTATTTATTGGTTTATCAGCGAATATAAATTTTGGCTCAATAGTATTAATTAGTTCTTGGTTTAATTTGGTATTTTGATTTATTACTTTTTTAGTCATAGTATGGTTACATGTTCCTAAAATTTCTAAAATTAGTACTATTAATATTCTTATCTTATCAGACACCTTTGTATTCTAAAAGTGCTACTTTTAATGATTTCAACTCAAGAGATTTATCAAATTATTTTTCTGGAATTGTTGCATTTGAAAATCGAGATAATTCTGAAGCTTTAAAATTTTTTAACTTAACCAAAGTATTAATTAACAAACATGACAGTTATTTAAAAAGATATGTTAACTCTTTAGTTTTAGATAACAAAGTACCTCAAGCAATTAATGTATTAAATAACAATGCAAACAAATCTAATTCAGATTTTTATGATGCGTATATAATTTTAATAATTGACAGTTTAAAAAAAAATAATTTTAAAAAGGCTGACGAATATTTAATACAAAGTTTAAAATTTCAAGATGAAGATAGGATAAACCTAGTTATATTTGAAACACTTAAACAATACATTTATACATTTAAAAATAAAAAAATTTTAGATACCAAAAAAAATTTTGGAAACCTGTCTCTTATAGCTGAGACATTCCAAAGATGTTATATTGAAGATAAAAGAACTTCGTCATATTTTCTTAATTTAATTAATAATCAGCAAGGCGACTATTCAAGATACATTTTTTTTTATCTTAATCATTTAATAGATAACAATAAATTAAATGAAGCAAGATTAGTTGTTGAACAAATTGATTATATAAACTCAACACTTTTACTTTCACAAAGTAAAAGTTGGGTAGACAAAGAAAAATTCGATGATTTTGGAAAAATTTTTTCATGCAAAGATCATAATGATCTTGTAAGTGAGTTTTTATTTTTAATCTCTAATCTTTACTCTTCTCAGGATAATTTTGAGAAATCAAATTTTTACTTAAATTTGTCAAACTATTTAAATCCCAAGTTTGAATTTAATTTGTCATTGGTTGCAGAAAATTTTTATCTTAATGATGAATTTGATAAAGTACAAAGGATCTTAAAAAACTTTAAAAAAGATGATGAATTTTATTATTGGTTTAGATTAAAAAAAGAAGCTCAAATAATAATTCAAGAGCAGGATTATGAAAATGGAATTAAATACATAGATTCAAAATTTAATAAAATTGAAAATCCCAATATAAAAATGATTTTTGATTTAGCCAATTTTTATAAGAATTCTAAAAATTATGAAAAGGCAATAGATCGTTATACAGAAATTATTTTAACACTGGATGACAATTCACTTATTAAATCAGATGTATTGTATCGTAGAGGCGGTAGCTATGAAAGAATGGGCAATTATGAAAAGTCAGATGAAGATTTATTGCATGCGCTTAAAATTGATCCTAGCGATGCATATATTTTGAATTACCTTGCTTACTCCTGGTTAGAGCGTGATTATAAAATTAATGAAGCAATGGATATGTTGAAAACAGCATACGATTTAAAAAGCAATGATCCTTATATTATTGATTCAATTGGATGGGCGTATTTTTTAATAGAGAATTATCTAGAAGCAGAAAAGTATTTAAAAAGAGCTGTAGAATTAATGCCAGATGACCCAATCGTGAATGATCATTATGGAGACATTTTATGGAAATTAAATCGAAAAATTCAAGCAAGATATTTTTGGAGCAACGTATTAACTTTTGATGACACCGAAGACGATATGAGAGAAGAAATCAATATTAAAGTAATTGAGGGTCTTAAAAGTTCCTAAATGAAAATTAATAAAATTAAATCTAATGCAAAGTTAAATTTATCACTAAATATTATTGGAAAAAAAAAGGTTTTACATAAAATTGAAAGTATAATTGGTTTCATAGACCTACATGATGTTATTTCGATAAATCAACATAATGGAAAAAAACACCACATTTCTTTTTATGGAAAGTTTTCTAAAAATATTGGAAAAAAAAATACTGTTCAAAAATTATTTCAAATACTAGATAAAGAAAATTTATTAAAAAATAAAAAATTTAAAGTTAAAATTAAAAAATTAATCCCTCAAGAAGCTGGGTTGGGTGGGGGATCGATGAATGCAGCTAGTGTGTTTAATTATCTGATAAAAAAAAAAATTATTAATCCCAATCATCAAAAAATTCGAAGCATCTGTGACTTGGTTGGTTCTGATGTTATTCTGGGAACCATCTCATCCAGCTGTGTGTTGTCATCAGGTGGTAGAATTAAAAAGATTTATGATGCTCCAAAATATTATTCCACTTTAGTAAAGCCTGATTTTGGGTGCTCAACTAAAAAAATATACTCTGCTGTTCGAAAGTATACAAAACCAAAATATAACAAACCTAAGAAAAACATGTTTGGGGCAAAATATTTGATTGATGAACAAAATGCTCTTGAAATAATAGCACTCAAAAAATATCCGAAACTTAAAAAAATAAAGTTATTCTTAGAAAGTGTTGATAATCCATTATTTGTTAGAATGACTGGTTCAGGATCAACAATTGTTGCCTATTATAATTCATTAAAGAGTTGTAAATTGGCAAAAGCTAAATTTAAAAGAAAATATAAAAATTATTGGTGTGTTACAGCAAAAACTATATGAATTTTATATTTTTATGTTATAGGAAGCTAGTATTGGGGCGTAGCCAAGCGGTAAGGCACGGGTTTTTGGTACCTGCATCCTAGGTTCGAATCCTAGCGCCCCAGCCATTTATGAAAAATTTTTTAGATAAATTTTTTTCCCGATCAAAAAATCTTGATTATATCAGTCAAAATTTAAAACAAATTACTTTAACAACACCCACAAATAAAATTTTTGAAGCAATTAATAATTTTTCAGAGAAAAGTGAAATCAGATATGTGGGCGGGTGTGTAAGAAAAGTGATAAAAAAAGAAAATGTTGATGATATTGACCTAGCAACAAATTTAACGCCTCTGGAAGTTTGTGAGGCTCTTAAAAACAAACAAATAAGTTATTACGAAACAGGAATTGAACACGGAACTATAACTGCAATAATTGAAGAATATAAATATGAAATTACTTCTTTAAGGAAAGATGTCTCAACTGATGGAAGGCATGCTAAAGTAGAATTTTCTTTAGATTGGAAGGAAGATGCCTCTAGAAGGGATTTTACTTTCAATTCAATTTATGCAGATGGTGATGGTAATTTATTTGATCCATTTAACGGTAAAAAGGATTTAGAGGAGGGTTATATTAATTTTATTGGCAATGCGGAAAAAAGAATTCAAGAGGATTATTTACGTATTTTGAGGTATTTAAGATTTTATTTGAATTACTCAAATCATAAGCACCAGACAGAAATAATAAAAAATATAAAAAAAAATATTCATGGAATTTCAAATATATCATCTGAGAGGTTAATTGATGAACTTAAAAAAATAACGTGTTCAAATGGATTTTTAAAACTTTTTAAAGATAAAGAGAGTTTAGAGCTAATAGAAATAATTTTCCCTCAATTAAAGAATATTAAAAATTTTAAAAAACAAAATTCTTATGCTGCAGAGAATTTTTTAAAAATTGATTTTATATTCTTAATTGCGCTTTTAGTGATTGATGGGACTGATAATGTTGATTATTTTCTTTATAAATTTAAAATATCTAACAAAGACAAGAAAAGACTTAAATTGATAGATCTTTTTTATAGAGAAAAAGTAACTCTTAACAGCTTTACAGAGAAAAATTTGAATAAATTTTTTTATTTTAATGGGCGACAGGCTGTAATAGATATAATTAATTTTAAAATTTTCACTTCAAACAAAGTAGAGAAAAAACTAATCAAACTATTATATACTTATAAAGAGAAAGTAATTCCAACTTTACCAATAGGGGCTGATCTACTAATGTCTAAATTTCAAATTCCTGAGGGTAAAACTTTAGGTAATAAATTAAAAAAAATCGAAGAAACTTGGGTTCAAAATGGATTTCAAATTTCAGATAAGCAAGTACAGCAAATAGTTAGAAGTTAAATATATTTAACGTCTTTAATCTCAAAATTTTTTACACCAGAGGGTGTATTTATTTCAACTAAATCATTTTTATTTTTTCCTATTAAACCTTTGCCAATTGGTGATTTAAAGAAAATTAGTTTTTGTTTTAAATCTGCTTCATCTCTTCCAACAATTTTATAATTAATTTTTTCACCAGTATCTAAATCTTCTAAATAAACTGTTGATCCAAAAATTACCTTTCCTTCATTATTTAGTTTTGTAACATCAATAACATTAGCTCTTGCAATAATGTCGTTAATTTCGGTTATCCTTCCTTCGTTATGAGACTGTTCTTCTTTAGCTGCATGATATTCAGCATTTTCTTTAAGATCTCCATGAGATCTTGCTTCAGCGATTGCAGCTACTATTTCAGGTCTTTTTTTTTCTTTTAAAAAAACTAATTCTTCCTTTAGTTTATTTAATCCGTTTAATGTTATTGGCTCTTTATCCATTTTTTTATTTCCATTTTGCGATCGGAGGTAATGACATCAAAATTCCTTCAACATTACCACCAGTTTGTAGCCCAAATTTTGTTCCTCTATCATAGAGCAGATTAAATTCCGCATATCGACCTCTCTTAATATACTGAAGCTCTTTATCCTTTAAAGTCCATTTTCTTTTCATTTTTTTTTTAATTATTTCATTAAATAGCATTTGAAAAGTAACACCAACATCTCTGACAAATTTAAAGTCATTTTCAAAATTATCATTTTTATAGTCAAAAAAGATACCACCTATGCCTCTTGTCTCTTTCCTATGAGGTAAATAAAAGTATTCATCACACCACTTTTTATATTTTTTATAGTAATGTTTATTATGTCTATCGCACATTGCTTTTAGTATTTTATGAAAATTTTTCCTTTCTTTTTCGTCTTTTATTGCTGGGGTTACATCCATTCCTCCACCAAACCAATTCTTTGTTGTACAAATAAACCTGGTATTAAAATGCATTGCAGGAATATGAGGATTTTGCATATGCATAACTATTGATATTCCTGATGCCCAAAAACTAGGGTCCTTATTTGCGCCTGGTATATTCTTTTGAAATTGCTTAGGAAATTTTCCATAAACCTTTGAAAAATTTACTCCTACTTTTTCAAAAATTTTTCCATTTTTAAGAATTCTATATTCACCACCACCCTCATCTTTTTTGCTGCTTCTATTCCAAGAAGTTGATTGAAAATTTACTTTGTTTTTTTCAATTTTTAAAATGTCATCGCATATTGCATTCTGTAATAGCTTAAACCAGTTTCCTGTTAAGTCTTTTTTGATCGAAATATCCATTTTATATTAACTCTATTTGACGCAAACTTTCTGCCAAAACAATGGCAACGGACGATGCAATATTAAGAGATCTTACTCTGTTATTCATTGGTATTTTTAAACGATTTTTAATTATTTTATGAACCTTTTCGGGTACCCCAGCACTTTCTCTTCCAAACAGAATAGTATCATCAGGCTTAAACTTAAATTTAGTATAATTTATTGAACCTTTAGTTGTCATCAATACGATTCTCTGTTTCTTTTTTACCTCAAAAAATTTTTCCGAACTTTGATAAAACTTTATTTGACTATAGTCCATATAGTCCATAACCACTCTTTTAAAGCGTTTGTCTGATAATAGAAAGCCACATGGTTCAATTATTTCTAATTTAGCACCCAAACAAGCACAGGTTCTAATGATTGCAGCAGTATTCTGAGGTATATCAGGCTCATACAAAGCTATTTTAGGTCCTAAAATTGTTGAATTCTGTGTCATTCTTTCAGTAGTAAAATAATTATTTTATATTATATGAATTCGTATATTAACTATTTTAAATCAAAAAGAGATAATAATAAAAGCTACTAAAAGTGTCTGAAAAAAAAACAAAAAGAAGAGATTTTTTATTTACAGCTACCACAGCTGTAGGAGCTGTTGGTGCCGCAGCAGTAGTATGGCCAATGATAGATCAAATGAATCCAGATGCTTCTGTTAAAGCATTAGCTAGCACAGAAGTCGATATAAGTGCATTAACACCTGGAAATACATTAACTGTTTTGTGGAGAGGTAAACCAGTATTTATAAGAAGAAGAACTCAAGAAGAAATCGATGAAGCAAGAGCCGTAAAGATGGAGGAATTAATTCATCCTGAGAAAGATGAAGATAGAGCAAAAAATCCTGAATGGCTTGTTATGTTAGGTGTATGTACCCACTTAGGCTGTGTACCTCTAAATGACAAAGGTGATTACAATGGATGGTTCTGTCCATGTCATGGATCACATTACGATACGTCTGGAAGAATAAGAAAAGGACCAGCACCTTGGAACATGGAAGTTCCCAAATATGAATTTGTAAATGCAAACACAATTAAAATTGGATAGAGAAAAAAATGAGTGATCATGATTACAGACCAAAATCGAAAGTAGGACAATGGTTTAATGATCGATTGCCACTATTAACGCTCGCAAATCATTTAACTGATTATCCAACTCCCAAAAACTTAAACTACTGGTGGACTTTTGGTGGAATATTAACTTTTTGTTTGATTACTCAAATTGTAACAGGACTAACACTTGCAATGCATTATATTGCTCATGCCGACATGGCTTTTGAGAGTGTTGAGCATATTATGCGTGATGTCAACTATGGTTGGTTAATTAGATATATTCATGCAAATGGTGCATCTATGTTTTTCTTAGCTGTTTATATTCATATCTTTAGATCTTTGTTTTATGGTTCCTATAAATCTCCAAGAGAAATAATATGGATTTTAGGAATAATAATTTATTTATTAATGATGGCTGCAGCTTTTATGGGTTATGTGCTGCCATGGGGTCAAATGAGTTTTTGGGGCGCAACTGTTATTACAAATTTATTTAGCGCTATTCCTTTAGTAGGAGAGGGGATAGTTACTTGGTTGTGGGGTGGTTACTCAGTTGATAACCCAACTTTAACTAGATTTTTTACTTTGCACTATTTAATTCCATTTTTAATTTTAGGATTAGTTGTTTTACACATATGGGCTTTACATGTTCCTGGTAACAACAATCCAGTTGGAATAGATATTAAAAAACCCTCAAAAGATACAGTTCCATTCCATCCTTATATTGTCATTAAAGATGGTTTTGCTTTATTAATGTTTATGATTGTTTTTGCTTTCTTTGTATTTTACGCACCTAATATTCTAGGGCATGCAGACAATTATATAGAGGCTAACCCAATGGTAACACCTGCACATATTGTACCTGAATGGTATCTGTTACCGTTTTATGCGATATTAAGATCAGTTCCTGATAAATTGCTAGGAGTTGTAGCTATGTTATCTGCAATATTAATTTTAGCAGTTTTACCCTGGTTAGATACTTCAAAAATAAGATCAGCAGTATTTAGACCTTTATATAAACAATTTTACTGGATATTAGTTGCAGATGTTTTGATACTTGGTTATGTGGGTGCGATGCCAGCTGAAGGACTTTACTTGCTGATAGCACGAGTTGCGACAGCGTATTACTTTTTGCATTTTTTAGTCATTCTTCCCGTTTTAGGGTTTAAAGAAAAAACTTTACCAGTGCCTTTAAGTATTACCGAACCCGTTCTTGGTGGTTCACCAAATTTAGCTGCCGTAAGAAATAAAGAGAGTAAAATAGAATAAGGTGAAAAGTTTATTTAAATTATTTTCTATAATAATCATAATTATTGCCTCAAATTCATACTCTTTTGCTGCTGAAAAAGTAGAATATTTAAAAACTGATTGGAGTTTTAAGGGTCTATTTGGAAAATTTGATAGAGCTTCTCTTCAAAGAGGTTATCAAGTTTATACTGAAGTATGTGCTTCATGTCATTCGATGAAGTATTTAAGTTATAGAAATTTAGCAGAGCCAGGTGGACCAGAATTCTCCGAAGTTCAAGCCAAAGCTATAGCAGCCTCATTTGAAGTTACTGATGGTCCAAATTCTGATGGGGAAATGTTTACAAGGCCTGGTAAATTGTCTGATAAATTTGTAATGCCGTACGATAACGTAAAAGCAGCCCAAGCTGCTAATGGTGGTGCGTATCCTCCTGATATGTCTGTTTTAGTAAAAGCAAGAGGAGGTGGTGTTGACTATATCTATTCCTTATTACAAGGATATGAAGAAGCACCTAGCAACGTATCTTTAGATGATGGAGTTTATTACAATAAATATATGTATGGTAACAAAATCAGAATGGCAGCTCCATTGTCGGATGGTTTAGTAGAGTATGGCGATGGCACTAATGCTACTGTTGAACAAATGTCAAAAGATGTAACGACCTTTTTAATGTGGTCTGCTGAACCTCATTTAGAAGCTCGACATCAAATGGGCTTTAAAGCAATTGTGTATTTGATTATTCTGACAATATTAGTTTATTTGAGTATGAAGAAGTTATGGTCACGTATTGAATCTAAAGTTTAATACGTCTCCATCTTTCACAATATAATCTTTACCTTCTAATCTCATTTTTCCATTAGCTTTAGAATTTACCCATCCATCATTTGCAACGAAGTCCTCATAAGATATAGTTTCAGCTCTAATGAAACCCTTTTCAAAATCTGTATGAATTTCTCCTGCAGCTTCTGGAGCAGTACAGTTTTTTTTTATAGTCCAAGCCCTAGTTTCTTCAGGTCCAGAAGTAAAATATGTATCAAGCTCTAATATTTTATAGCCCTTTTGAATCAATATACTTAGACCTGTATCTTTTAAACCAATCATATCCATATAATTTTTTTTTTCATCTTCTGCTAATTCATTAATTTGGTTTTCTATGTCTGCAGAAATAATCAGAGTGTTATCTTTTCCAAATTTTTCAATAAAGTTTTTAGTATATTTGTTTCCATCCTGCACGCTTTGCTCATCTACATTGCAAACAAAAATCTTTGGTTTTATTGATAAGAGGCCACTTTGATTAAGTTGTTTTGTATCAAATTGAGAATTTAATACTGATATATCTTTATCATTGTTAATGTAGTCTAATGCAATCTCTAGAATCTTAAGCTGATTTTCGTCTAAGTTTTTCTTATTATTTTTTTCAAGTCTTTTTTGGATAGATTCTAGGTCAGCTAACATCATTTCGGTTTCAATGATCTCAAGATCTCTTATAGGGTCAACGTCTGGATTAACACTTTGAATATCATCTGAGTCAAAGCATCTAATCATATGAATTACTGCATCAACTTCCCTTATGTGAGAAAGAAATTTATTACCTAATCCTTCACCTTTAGATGCACCTTTAACAAGACCAGCTATATCTACAAATGAAATAGTCGTATTTATTGTTTTTTTTGATTTTGAAACTTCTGATAATTTACTCAATCTTTTATCTGGAACGGGGACAACTCCGATGTTAGGATCTATCGTACAAAACGGAAAATTTGCAGCTTGGGCTTTGCTTGAGTTTGTTAGAGCATTGAAGAGTGTAGATTTACCCACATTAGGCAAACCAACTATTCCACATTTAAAACTCATTATTTATTGTTTACAGTGCTAGAGAATAAATCTAATTTTTTGTCTATAAGCATTGAAATAGAATCTGTGATATTATTTGTAATTTTTTCCAATCCAATTATTTCATCCTCATCAAAATTTTGAAGGACAAAATCACTTACTTCCATTTTATCCTTTGGTTTACCAATACCTATTCGCACTCTTGAATAATCTTTACCAATGAATTTATCTATTGATGCAATTCCATTGTGTCCTGCATCAGAGCCACCAAATTTTGCTTTTATCTTTCCAAATTCTACATCTAGATCGTCATGAAAAACGATGACATCCTCAGCATCAATTTTAAAATATTCAATTAATTCCCTAATACAAATTCCAGAATTATTCATAAAAGTTAAAGGTTTAATAGCATACACTTTTTGGTCTCCTACATTGCCAGTTGTAAGAAGTCCTTTAAATTTTGGTTTTTGTTTTGAAAGTCCAAATTTTTTATTTATTGCATCTATAATTTTGAAACCAACATTGTGCCTATTGTTTTCACTGTCTGGGGTTGGATTGCCTAATCCTACAAGTAGAAGCATAAAATATTAATATTGGAGGATAAAGTTCAAATTTATTTAACTTATTTTTTTTCTTCAGCAGGTTTTTTATCTTCACCTTCTTTTTTGTCACCTTCAGCCGCTGGTTTATCTCCACCTTCAGCTGCCGAAGCTTCTGCTCCTTCAGCACCTTCTCCTTCAGCCACTTCAGCTTCTGCAGGTTTTTCAGGTTCTTTCATAACAGTTGGAGCTGCTAGAGTTGCAATTACGAAATCTCTACCTTGAATCGTAGGAGTAACTTCACTGTCAAGATTTATAGAAGAAATCTTAAAACTCTCTCCAATATCAACTCCATCAAGATCTATTACAAGATTTTCTGGAATTTTTTCGCTTGGACATTTTAGTTCAACTTTTCTTCTTACAATGTTTAAAACTCCACCTCTTTTCAAACCAGGAGATTTTTCATGATTTAAAAATTTTACTGGAACTTCAATTCTAACTTTTATTCCTGCAACTATTCTTAGAAAGTCTACATGAATTGGCTCATCTGAAATAACGTCATATTTTATTTCTCTTGGCAGAACTTTTTGAGGTTTACCATCAACATTTAAAGTTATGATGCTTGAAAAAAAGTTTTCGTTTTCTATTAATGTCTTGAGTATTTTTTTTGATATTGAAATTTTCTCGTTTTGAGCCTCTCCACCGTAAATTATAGCAGGTACATTACCATTTTCCCTTAATGAATTTAATTCACCTTTAGTTTTGTTAGTTCTGATGTTGGCCTCTAATGAATTCATAAAAACAAGGGTTTTTAGCTTAAGTTCTTTAATAACTCAAGGTATTTATTTGAATAAATCTGATACTGAGGTTGAATTAGATATTCTTTTAATCGCTTCACCCATAAGGCTAGAAATTGACAAAACCTCTATGTTTTTAACCCCTTTAACTCTATTCATGTTATCAATTGTGTCAGTTATTACTAAATTTTTAATTTCAGAATTTTTAATTTTTTTTACAGCTTCTCCACTAAGAACTCCATGGGTTATATACACATAAACTTGTTTAGCACCTCGATCTTTAAGAGCTTTAGCTGCTTGTACTATTGTGCCACCTGAGTCGATTATGTCGTCGACAATAATACAAGTTTTTCCTTTTACATCTCCAACAATATTCATTAATTGAGATTGACCTGGCTTTGGTCTTCTTTTATCTACAATAGCCAACCCTACGTTTAAAATTTTTCCTAGTGCTCTGGCTCTCTCAGTGCCACCCACATCTGGAGCTACACAGATTAGGTTTTTACTATTTATCTTTTTTTTTACATGTCTTGCAAAAATAGGTGTTGCAAATAAGTTGTCTACTGGAATATCAAAAAATCCTTGAATTTGACCTGCATGCAAATCAACAGTAACAACTCTGTCTGCCCCTGCTTTAGTGATTAGATTTGAGACAAGCTTTGCTGATATTGATGTTCTTGGTGCAACTTTTCTATCTTGTCTAGCATAACCAAAGTAAGGGATAACGGCTGTAATATTTTTTGCTGACGATCTCTTAAGTGCATCAATACATAAAAGTAGTTCCATTAAGTTATCATTTGCAGGAGATGAAATAGATTGAATTAAAAAAATACTATTTCCTCTAATATTTTCGTTAATTTCTACATAGATTTCCCCATCAGAAAAATTTTTAATACTAGAGTTAACCAATTTAGATTTTAGAAATTTAGCAATATTTTTGCTTAATGGTTTATTGCTATTTCCGGATAATAATTTCATTAAAAAAACCTAATTAAGCATAATTATTGAAATATTTCTACCATAATCATCATGATTTAATCTTAACGCTCTTCTCGCACTAAAAAAATTATTATTAATATCAAATGTATCAATATTTAGAGACTCAATTTTTTTAATTTTATTCTTTAAAAGACATGATTTTACATATTTAGGTAAATCAAAATAAAGCTTTTTGTTCTTAATTTTAAAAAATTTATTATTTTTTTTATCCTTTTTAACAAATTTTCTTTTAAAATCTTCTTTTACCTCATAATTTTTAACTGAAATAGCGGGTCCGATAGCTGCAGTTATATTTGTAGGATTAGAGCCCTTTTTAATCATAAATTGGATTACCCTATGGATTATATCCTTGTATGCACCTTTCCACCCAGCATGAATTGCTGCAACTAATTTTGTTTTTTCATCACAGATTAAAATTGGCACACAGTCAGCAGTTAAAACAGCAATTGGTATGTTTTTTTGATTTGTAATTACTGCATCAGCTTTTGGTTTTGAATTAAATACATTTTTTTTGTTAATATAAACAAACTTATTACTATGTATTTGATGAAGTAAAAAAATACTTTTAGCGGTTCTTTTTATTTTTTTTTTTACAATTTGTAAATTCTTTTTAACATCTGATGGTCTGTCTTTAGAGCCAGGACCACAGTTTAAACTTTTATAAATTTTTTTTGATTTACCACCAGTTTTATTAAAAAAACCGTGTTTAATTGTTTTAATTTTTGAGAGTTTTTTTGATTTTATCAATTTTGAAAACCTGATTTAAAATTATTTTTCTTATTTTTTACAAGCATGACTTTGAACAATTCACCCATTTGCTTTTCATCTATCAAACGTCTTACTCGATAAAATAAATCTGCTTTTTTAGAAAATGCTATATTTTTGCTGATTATTTCTGCTCTTTCAAGAATACCCATATTTGTTAAAAATTTTTTTTGATTTGTAAAAATTGAATTTATTTCTTTAAACTGATTTATAAATTTCTCAAAAGAATGAAAGTTTATATTATAAGTAATATCAGAGTCTCCAATATTTTCTAAAATGTTAGAATATTTGTGATTATTTACTGCTTGAAGAGTTTCATGCATTTTGCTGTCTGCATAACCATAATCAATAACTAACATTCCTCCATCATTTTTTTGTATTAAATCGCAGATTACTCTTAAATATTCAAAAGTATCTGGTGAATATTCTATAACGTTCTGATTTTTTGATATTTCAAAATTTAGATGTTTCTCAATTTTTTCTATATCTATTTTTTCATCTTTAAACTTAGCTTTTTTTGGATCATTCAAATTCACAAATCTTTCAAACCAAGAATCGTTTTTTTTAAAAAATTGTTTGATCGGTATGGCATCAAAGAATTCGTTAGCTAAAAAAATTGTTGGGTTTGAGTTTATTTTTCTAATATCTTTTAACCATGAAAATTTTTTAAAATTTAAATTTTTTTTTTGTTCATTTATTAAAAAATCACTTTTTTCATGAATTACAAAACTGCATGCATTGTAACATTTGGGAAAATTTATAAGTGTCTCATCTATTACTTTCATCATTTCACCATTTCCAGCTCCCAGTTCTAGCAAATTAAATTTTTTTGGAGAACCTATACTTTTCCAAAAAGTAATTGTCCAAATTGCAATTATTTCTGAAAATAATCTTGTAATATTAGGAGCAGTAATAAAGTCACCATCCTTACCAAAAGGATTTTTTTTCATATAATAACCTTTGTCCTTATCGTAAAGAGCTAAATTTATAAATTGATCTAATGGTAAATTATTTGTCTTAGCGAGTTTCATATTTAAAATAAAATAAGATTAACCCTGATATTATAAATATTAAACTTGCTACTTGCCCCATCGTGAAGTTTAAAAATATATAACCAAGCTGTTCATCTGGTACTCTATAAAATTCAACAATAAATCTGAAGATTGAATAAATTATTAAAAATAATCCTGAAATTACACCGGGTTTATCTGAAAATTTTTTTTTAAAAAAAATTAATAATAAAAATAAAAATAAACCTTCTAATAGTGCTTCGTATAATTGCGAGGGATGCCTAGGCAAATTATCTACCTGAATAAATGTTACTGCCCAGGGTACGTTAGTTAAAGTTCCATATAATTCTGAATTTATAAAGTTTGCTATTCTTCCAAAAAATAATCCGACTGGAGCTACTAATGCAACAATATCCATATATAAAAATGGGTTTTGATTATTTTTTTTAGCAAAAAATATAGATGCAAAAATAACTCCAATTAAACCACCATGGAATGACATACCACCTTGCCAAATTTTAAATATATCTAATGGATTATTTATATAAAAACTTAAATTATAAATGAAAATGTAACCAAGTCTGCCTCCTAAAATTATACCGATAATTAAATAAGTTAAATAATCATCAAATTTATTTTTAACTTCAATGTTTTGAATAAACATTTTTTTAGCCAGTATCCAGCCCAATAAAATTCCAAATATATAAGCTAGAGAATACCACCTGACTTCTAAAGAAAATATTTCTAAGGCTACTGGGTCAAAATTATTAATGAACATTTTTAATAATACTTATAATGTATATCCTAAATATGAAAAATTCTAAATTTATAATTGATAAGTTTGCTAAATTAATAGAACAGGGACTAGTATCTTCAAAAGATTTAACTACAGAGCTATTTAATATCTTAAAATCTAAAAGAGATGAGTTTGTTTTAAAAATGAAACTTACAAGTAAAGATGAGTTTGAAGTACTCTCAAAACGTGTCGAGAATCTTGAAAACAAAATAAATAAACTTGAGAAAAAAAAAAATAAAAAAGTTAAACAGGCAAGAAAACCTTAACTCTTAAACCACTCATTTTTGATTTTTCTAACATTATATTTCCTCCATGAGATTTAATAATATCTGATGAAATTGACAAACCAAGACCAACACTTGATTTTGAGTCTGCTCGACCTTTATCTATTTTATAGAAAGGTTTAAATACATTTTCATACTCATGTTTTGGTATTCCAGGGCCATCATCATCAATAATAATGAATAAATTTGTATTTTTTTTACTTAAGCTAACTTCAATATTGTTGGCATATTTCAGTGAATTATCAATTAGATTATTTAGACATCTATTTATTAAATTTTTCCTACCATTAAAGTAAATTCTTGGTATTAATTTTTCTGAAATATTTTCATTATTATACTTTGCAATAACTTCTGAAATTAACTCTGATAGATTAAACATTTCATCTTTTTCAACATATGATGAGCTGGTAAATTGTAAATATTCATTTAACATTTTCTCCATTTCATTGATGTCTTCAGTTAATTTTTTAACAGTTTCTTTATCTTTTATGAATGCTAATTGTAGTTTCATCCTTGTTAAAGGTGTCCTTAAATCATGACTTATTCCAGATAACATTTCTGTTCTTTGATTTATGTGTCTTTCAATCCTCTTTCTCATTTTATCAAATTCATGTCCTGCTTGTCTTATCTCCAGTGCTCCAGAAGGTTTGAACTTTTCAATATTTTCTCCTTTACCAAACCTTTCAGCCGCACGAGCTAAGTTTGTGATTGGTCTAGTTTGATTTTTTAAAAATATTAGAGAAATAATTACCATTATAATTGCAGGTACTGTGATCCAAAGTGCAAATATTCTTGCGGAAGAACTTGTAACTCTATCTTTAGGCACTAAAAATTTAAAATAACCATCTTCATATTTGATTCTTAAATCAATTAATTCCTTATAAATTGTTGTATCAAACCAATATTCATTTAACCCAAATTTCGATTTCAGCTCTCTTCTTAAAGTTCTATCTATAGGACTAAACCATCTTTCACTGTCTTTATTTTGTAATTTTTCATTATTGGTGAATTCAATATTTAAATCCAAAAAAATCGAAAAAAGATCCAGCAACTTTTGTTTATTTACTTGCTCACTTTCATAAGCTTCAATAAATGTACTAATTTCATTTACCAAAGTTCTTGTCATACCTTTGTTTGTTTTAATCCAAAGGCTATCAAAAAAAACAATTGTAATTACTAGTTGTAAAACTAGAACTGGAATAGCAACAATAAGAAGTGCTCTATAAAATAATCTTTTTGGTAATATTTTTTTTAAGTAATTACTCAATCCAGAGAACATATCCTGCACCTCTTATTGTCTGTAAAAATTTTGGATTTTTTGGATCAATTTCAATTTTTTTTCTAAGCCGAGTAATTATAACATCTATGGATCTCTCTTTATCTAAATTAATTAAGTGACCAATATCTTCCCTAGAAAATGTTTTACCTGGGTTATTAATCATTTTTTCTAAAATTGTCTTTTCAGTTCCATTAATCTTAAATTCTTTATCACTTTTAAATATTAAAAGTTTATTCAAATCAATTTTTACATTTTCAAATTCTATAACCCTCTTTTGATCTGTTTTAATTGTTTTATTCAATATGTTTTGTATTCTTAAAATTAATTCTTTTGGTTCAAATGGTTTCGGCAAATAATCATCAGCACCAATCTCTAAACCTTCAACCCTTTCATTTGCTTCGCCTTTAGCTGTCAGAAGTATCACCGGTGTATCTAATTTTTTTTTATTTTCTTTTAAAAATTCAAGCCCACTTTTACCCGGCATCATTATATCCAAAACTATTAAATCAAATTTAATTATTTTTACTTTCTCTAATGCATTTTCTGCATTTTCTGCGGTAGTGACCAAGAACTTATTTTCATTTAAATACTTTTTTACAAGGGATCTAATTCCATTATCATCATCAACTACTAGTATATGTGCAATAAAGTTATCCATTAATTATTTTACTTAGGACATTATCAAAATTTATAACTTCCTCAGAATTTGAATTCAGTAAAGCATTATAAATTCTCTTTTTTTGAATATTGAAAATTTCATTAAAAATTTTTTTACCTTTATCATTAAGAAAAACATGCTTGACTCGAGTATCCTGATCATCTTTCTTAAACATGATGATTTCAAGTTTAATTAAATCTTTAAGAACACGATTTAAGCTTTGTTTGGTGACTTTTAATCTCTTAAGCAGTTCTGAAATTGAGATACCTTCATACATTGATAGTAAATGAATTACCTTATGGTGTGCTAAACCAATTGAATATCTATCTAATATTTTTTTTGAGTCAGAAAAGGTTTCTCTGTAGCTTACAAACAGTTTCTCAATTAGATCTTTAAGTTGGTCATCTTTTAAATATAAAAGTTCTTTCATAAAAGGTAAGTTATATTGACATATTAAAGATACAAAGATATTTTTCAGTTATAAATTAAAATAATTTTCATACATGATACCTTACGATAAGAGATCTGGAAAAATATGGTACAACAACGAATTAGTTGATTGGGCTGAGGTTAAACTGCATGTTTTAAGTCACGGTATGCACTATGCTAGCTGTGTATTTGAGGGCGAAAGAGTTTATGACGGTTCAATTTTTAAATTAGAGGAGCACACATCGAGATTTTTTTATTCTGCAAAGAGAATGGGTTTTGAAATCCCATATACCGAGGAAGAAATAAACATTGCATCAAACAAAATTGTTGCGACACAAAAAGTAGAAAATGGTTATGTTAGACCTGTGGCTTGGAGAGGTAGTGAGATGATGGCGATTTCAGCTCAGCACACAAAAATTCATGTTGCAATAGCAACTTGGGAGTGGGGATCATATTTTGATCCTAAACTAAAAGTTGAAGGAATAAGATTAAATATTTCAAATTGGAGAAGACCAGCTCCTAATACAATACCATGGGATACAAAAGCATCTGGTCTTTACATGATATGTACTCTTTCAAAACATGAAGCAGAAAAACAAGGTTATACAGACTCTCTTATGTTAGATCATGAGGGAAATATCGCTGAGGCAACTGGAGCGAATATTTTTTTCAAAGATAAAAATGGGGAAATTCACACTCCAATACCAGATTCTTTTTTAGATGGTATTACAAGAAGAACTGTAATTGGAATTGCAAAGTCAAAAAATATAAAAGTACATGAAAGAAAAATTAGTCCAACTGAATTACCTAATTTTGTTGGGTGTTTTTTAACTGGAACAGCAGCAGAAGTAACACCAGTATCTTGTATTGCTGAAAATCAATTTAAAGTTTGTGATACTATTATTGATTTAAATGAAAGTTATCAGGTATTAGTTAGAAAAAAAAAAGCAGCCTAGTCTTTACTATCTTCAGACATAGCATGATCAATACCTTTTCGCATATAATCATATGCAGTAAAAAGTGTTAAAGCAGCCGATAACCATAAAAGAATTATACCTATTGTTTGAGCGTTATAATCTTGAAAATTAATTATTTTATTTCCTGTATCTCCAGATAATAAAAGAGCTATTGATACCATTTGTAATACTGTTTTAAGTTTTGCAAGATTTGAAACAGGAAGTTTTATTTTTCCCTTTGCTAAAAATTCTCTTAAACCTGAAATTAAAATTTCTCTTGTAAGAATTATGATTGCTGCAATTACTTCATAATTTCTGATCGTTCCATCCATAACCAGAAGTATTAATGCTGTAGCAACAATAATTTTATCAGCTATGGGATCTAATAATTCTCCAAGTTTAGACTCTACTCCAAACATTCTGGCCAACATACCATCTAAAAAGTCTGTAAATGATGCAATAATAAACAATATTAAAGCAGTAAGATCACCATAAAATCCTGGAAGATAAAAAGCTAAAACAAAAAAGGGAACAATTATTATTCGCCCTATCGTTAATATGTTTGGAATTTTTTTTAACATAATTATTCGTGAAAAAAGTTATATATCTTTTTTGCTACTTTTTCCTCAACACCTTCTACAGATTTGATTTCATCTAAGCTTGCAGACTCAACCGATCTTGCAGATCCAAAATGGTTCAATAAAGCTCTTTTTCTTATAGCCCCTATGCCTTCTATTTGGTCTAATAAAGATTTGCTAATACCTTTTTTCCTCTTTGCTCTATGAGCGCTTATGGCAAATCTATGTGATTCATCTCTTATTCTTTGAAGAAAAAATAGGGTAGGGTCGTTTCTCGTAAATTTATATTCTTTGCCATTGTGAAAAAAGGTTTCATTTCCACTATTTCTAAATTTACCTTTTGCTATCGCAATAATTGGAATGTCGTGAAGTCCTAGTTCGTTAAGGCTTTCTCTAGCAACAGAATATTGACCTTTTCCTCCATCTACTACAACCAAATCTGGAAAAGCAAGGTAATTGTCTTTTTCTTGAACTGCTTTTTTAAACCTTCTATTCAAAACTTCTCTCATCATTCCATAGTCATCTTGCTCATTTTTTTTGTGTTTAATATTAAATTTTCTATATCTTTTTTTAATAAATCCTTCATCACCGTATGCTATTAAAGCTCCAACACTATTCGTACCTTGAATATGGCTATTATCGTAAACCTCAATTAAATTTATATTGTTTTCTAAATTAAATTTTTGAGCTACTGCATCGAATAATTCCTTATTATTCTGACTTTCATAAAGTTTTCTATTAAGACTATCTTTTGCATTTTTGATTGCTTGATTAATTACTTTTAGTTTTGATCCTTTTTTTGCAACTGAAATATTTATTTGTTTACCTTCTTTTTGTGTCAGTGTTTTTTCAATTAATGCTTTTTCTTTTATTTCTTCTGAAAGGATAACTGATGAAGGAACACTTTTATTTTCATAAAATTGAGAAACAAATGAATTTAGGATTTCACTAAATTTTTCATCTGGGTCATGTTTTGGGAAAAAAGCTTGATTACCCCAATTTTGTTTAGATCTATAAAAAAATACTTGTATACAAGTTTTTCCGGACTCTTTGTATCCAGCTATAACATCTGCCTCAACTAAATTTGCCTCATTAATTCTCTGTGAAGATTGAATTATATTCAATGCTTTAATTCTATCTCTTAATATTACAGCTTTTTCAAAATCAAGATCCTCACTTGCGTTTTCCATCTGATTAGAAAGATTTTTTTGAATTTTTCTAGATTTACCTGAAACAAATTCAATAGCATCTTCTACTGTTTGATTATATTCCTCTTTTTTTACATAACCCACACAAGGTCCAGAACATCTTTTTATTTGATATAAAATACACGGTCTTTCTCTGTTCTTGAAAACGGTGTCATCACAAACTCTTAAATGAAAAATCTTTTGAATCATTTTGATTGTCCAATTAGCCGAACCAGCAGAGGCAAAAGGTCCAAAGTAAAAACCTTCTTTTGTTTTTTTTCCTCTATGTCTTTTTATTTGAGGCCATTTGTCTTTATTACCAATAAATATGAATGGAAATGATTTATCATCACGTAATAGGATATTAAATTTTGGTTTATGTTTTTTAATTAAATTTGCCTCTAGTAGTAAAGCTTCACTCTCATTGGACGTTGTTGTTATCTCTAATTTTTTTGTTTGAGACAACATTCGCTCAGTTCTGATTATATGATTTTTTTCTGAAACATAACTCTTTAATCTATTTGGTAAGTTTTTGGCTTTACCTACATAAAGAATTTCATTTTTTTCATTGAGCATCCTGTATACGCCTGGAAGTTTAGGTACTAGAGGTAGTTCTTTTTTAATTACTTCTTTTCCAATTTCAGAACTTATCATGGCTTCTCTTTTTGGTAATTTGAATACCAACAGATGAACATTGTTTTAAGATTTCTAATTTTTCAATTTTTAACATTATTTTAGCAATCCTTTTGTCTTTAAATAATTCATCAAAAACAGCTTCTGCTAAAGTTTCTAGAAAATTATAATGCTTCTTTTTCACAAGTTTCGTAATCAATTTTACTATAGTTCCATAATTAACAATGGATTTTATATCTTTATCGCTTGAAGGTTTTTTATCTTCATAGTCTATTTCAAGACTAAATTTAACTTTCTGTACTTTTTCTTTTTCAAAATCGTAATAACCAAGCTTTAAATCTAAGATTAATTCATTAATTAGGATTTTTTTCTCATAATTAAATAGGCTTTTATTTTTGTCTATTTTGACAATTTTTAAATTATTTTTTTTCATTCTTTACTCATCACATCTGGTGTTTGCCAGTTTAGATTTTGTCCGCTATCAATAGCTAAAACTTGACCGGTAATAGATATATTTTTAATAAAAAAGTCAACAGCATTACATATTTGTTCGACACCAACTTGTCTTTTTAAAGGGGTTGCCAAATATTGCTTTTTGAAATGTTTTTCAGATTGTCTTTGATTTTTTATAGTGGGGCCAGGTGCAATTGCGTTTACTCTTACATTTGGAGCCAAGCTCATAGCACTAGTTTTTGTGAGAGTATAAAGACCTGTTTTGCTTACAGTATAAGAAAAAAAATATGGAGTTAATTTAAAAACTCTTTGATCTATAATATTAATAATATTGTTATTTCCTTTCCTTACATTTTTTGCAAATTCTTTAGATAATAATGCTGGTGTTCTTAAATTAGTTCTAAGATGTTGCCCCCAGCTATCTGTTGTAAAATTTTCTAATTTATCATTTTCAAATAAAGAAGCATTGTTAATTAAACAATCAAAATATTTAAGTTTAGATTTTGCAAATTTTACAATTTTATTTACATCATTTTCTTTACTTAAATCACCTTTGACTAAGTAAACTTTTGTACCTTCATTAGATAACTCTTTTTTTAATTTTTCTGCTTTTAATTTTGATTTATTATAATGAATTAAGATTTCTTTATTAGGACCAGATAATTTTCTTGCAATCGCTGCACCCATTCGAGTTGCTCCACCAGTAATAATTATTTTCCGTGCTTCCATTTTTTATCTCTTTTTTTTGTAACTTTAGTGCCTGGCATACCCATAGTTGATCTTCCTTTTGGATAAAGCTTATTTTTTACATCATACTGCCTTATTTTTGGATTTAATGTAATTTCTAATTCTGTGCTTTCTAATTTTCTTATTTCATCTCTTATTTTAGCAGCTTCTTCAAACTCTAAATTAGATGCAGCTTCTTTCATTTTTTTATCTAAGCCTTTGAGATGTTTTTTAAGATTTCCTCCAATATTAGAGCCTTCGCTTATTTTAACGTAGTCTTTCTCATAAACACTTTCTAGAATATCGCTAATATCTTTTTTTACTGACTTTGCATCTATTTTGTGTTTCTTGTTATAAGCTAATTGAATTTTTCTTCTTCTATCAGTTTCTGCAACTGCTTTTTTTATGCTTTTTGTTTCTTTATCAGCATACAAAATGACTTTGCCATCAACGTTTCTTGCTGCTCTTCCTATTGTTTGAATTAAAGATGTTTCAGATCTTAGAAAACCTTCTTTATCAGCATCTAAAATTCCTACTAATGCACATTCAGGGATATCTAATCCTTCCCTTAATAAGTTAATTCCAACTAAAACATCAAATACACCCATTCTTAAATCTCTCATGATTTCAATTCTTTCTAATGTATCAATATCTGAGTGCAGGTATCTTACTTTTATACCGTTCTCATGAAGATATTCAGTTAGATCTTCAGCCATTTTTTTAGTTAGTGTTGTTACTAATACTCTATGATTATTTTCTATAACTAGTTTACATTCATGCATTAAATCATCTACTTGATTTTTTGCAGGTCTTATTTCTACAGGAGGATCAATTAATCCTGTTGGTCTAATTACCTGATCTATAAAATTACCTTTTGTTTGCTCTAGTTCCCATGGACCAGGAGTTGCTGAAACAAAAACAGTCTGAGTTCTCATTAAATCCCATTCTTCAAATTTTAATGGTCTATTATCCATGCACGAAGGAAGTCTAAATCCATATTCTGCTAAGGTACTTTTTCTTGATCTATCTCCTTTATACATTCCATTAAGTTGAGGAACTGTAACATGACATTCGTCTACAAATATTAAAGTATTATCAGGGAAATATTCAAAAAGAGTAGGTGGGGGCTCTCCTGGCTTTCTTCCTGATAAAAATCTTGAATAGTTTTCAATGCCAGCGCAAGAGCCAGTTGCCTCAATCATTTCAAGATCAAATTTAGTTCTTTCTTCTAATCTTTGTGCCTCTAATAATTTATTTTCAGCACGGTGTTTTTTTAAAGTAACTTCTAATTCTTTTTTTATATTAATTACTGCTTGCTCAATTGTGGGTTTTGGAGTGATGTAGTGACTATTGGCATAAACTTTTACCAAACTTAATTCTCTTACTTTATCACCAGTTAAAGGATCAAATTCTTCTATCTGTTCAAGTTTATCTCCAAACAAACACAATCTCCACGCTCTATCTTCTAAGTGTGATGGAAAAATTTCTAAGTATTCTCCTCTTGCTCTAAATGTACCTCTATAAAAATTTTGATCATTACGTTTGTATTGGAGAGCGACTAAAGACTTAATTATTTCTTCTCTATTATAATCATAATTTTTTTGGAGTGTTAAAGTCATTTTGCTATATGCTTCAACAGATCCAAGACCATAAATACAAGAAACACTTGCAACAATTAATACATCATCTCTTTCTAATAGAGATCTTGTTGCAGAGTGTCTCATCCTATCAATTTGTTCATTAATAGAGGCCTCTTTCTCAATATACGTGTCCGATCTTGGTACATAAGCCTCGGGAGTGTAATAGTCATAGTATGAAACGAAATATTCAACAGCATTGTCAGGAAAAAAGGTTTTCATTTCCCCATAAAGTTGAGCAGCAAGAGTTTTATTTGGAGCTAAAATCAAGGCAGGTCTATTGGTAGCTTCAATAACTTTTGCCATAGTAAAAGTTTTTCCAGATCCTGTTACACCAAGTAAAACTTGATTAAATTGATCTTTGTTAGCACCATTAACTAATTTTTTTATTGCCTCAGGCTGATCTCCTGCAGGTTTAAAATCAGATTTAATTTTGAATTTTTTTCCACCCTCTAGTTTTCCACCAATTTTGGGATTTTTACTCTGAATATCCGTAATTAAATCTTGATAAGTATTTTCCATATATTAAACAACGTAGTAGAATTTATTTATATTTCAATGAGCATAATATCAGACAGTTTAAAGAAGATTAAACCATCACCTACTATTGCTGTTACTCAAAAAGCAAGAGAATTAAAAGCTGCTGGAAAAGATGTTATTGGACTTGGTGCAGGAGAACCAGATTTTGATACTCCAGATAATATTAAGCAAGCAGCTATAAAAGCTATTAATGATGGTGATACTAAATACACTGCTGTTGATGGCACTCCAGCATTAAAAAAAGCAATTGTAGAGAAATTTAAAAAAGAAAATAATTTAGATTATACCACTGATCAAATCACAGTTGGTGCTGGCGGAAAGCACGTTATCTATAATGCTATGATGGCAACACTAAATGATGGAGATGAGGTAATAATTCCAGCTCCTTATTGGGTGTCTTATCCTGATATAGTTTTATTGGCTGGTGGAAAACCAGTTGTAATGGAATGTAATGAGAAACAAGGTTTTAAAATAAATCCATCAGACTTAGAAAAATTTATCACTCCAAAAACAAAATGGATAATTTTAAATTCTCCATCTAATCCAACAGGAGCTTGTTATTCCGAAAATGATATAAAAGCAATTGCTGCTGTTTTAGAAAAACACAAGCATATTTACATTTTAAGTGATGATATTTATGAACACGTCACCTACGAAGGGTTTAAATTTTTTACCATTGCTCAAATAGAAAGTTTAAAAGACAGGGTTCTTACAATGAATGGAGTAAGTAAAGCTTACTCAATGACAGGCTGGAGGATAGGTTATGCAGCTGGACCGAAAGATATTATTAAAGCTATTGCTAAAATTCAATCACAATCAACAACCAATCCTTCTTCTATTAGCCAAGCCGCTGCAGTTGAGGCACTTAGTGGAACACAAGAATTTATTAAGGAAAGAGCTAATTCTTTTCAGGAGAGAAGAGATTTTGTTGTTAATGCTTTAAATGCGATAGATGGGATTGAATGTCTGAATCCAGATGGAGCGTTCTATGTTTTTCCAAGTTGCAAAGGTTTAATGGGTAAAAAAGATCCAAATGGAAATGAAATTAAATCTGATACTGATTTTGTTCAATTATTATTAGAGAATAGTGGAATTGCTGTAGTCCAGGGTTCTGCATTTGGTTTAGAAGGTTTTTTCAGAATTTCTTATGCAACATCAATGGATAATCTTAAGAGAGCAATGGATAAAATATCTAGTTTTTGTAAATCCTTAAGTTAATGAAAACAGCCTTAGTCTTTGGTTCAACAGGTTTAGTTGGTGGTCATCTTCTTGATCAATTAATAAAAAATGAAAACTATAATAAAATTAAACTTTTTGTACGTTCAGAAATTATTATTAATGACCTTAAAGTTGAGATTGTTAAAACTGATTTTAATAATATTGAAAATCATAAAGAAGAGATGACAGGTGACCACTGTTATTTTTGCATTGGTACTACAAAGCAAAATTCACCTGATAAAGATGAATATAGAAGAGTTGAACTTGATTTACCAAAACAAATCGCACAAATAACAAAATCTAACTCAGTAAATTCATTCGTTTTTATCTCTTCAGGCTATGCCAATCCTAATAGTTCAGGAGATTATTTAAAATTTAAAGGATTAGTAGAGAAAGAGTTAAAAAGATTGAGTTTTAATAAACTTGGAATAATGAGACCTTCTTTTTTAATTGGAGATAGAAAAGAAAAAAGATTAGGAGAGAAATTAGGTATTTTTGTATTTAAATTATTATCACCTTTATTTTTAGGTCCATTAAAAAAAATGAAACCAATTCAATCTGAAAAAGTTGCAAAAGCAATGATTAAAATTTCTAATGGTGACTTTAGACAACAAGTATTCGAGTCTAATGAAATAGTGGAAATTAGTAATAATTAATTTTTAAAATTTAAAATATTCTTTTATGTCTTTTCGAAACAATAAGTAAATACAAGAGATCTGGAATAATGTATTCAAACTTAAAATAAATCTTACAACTAATTCATTAAATCCTATTTCTGGTATAGGTCCATAAGGAGCAGCAAAACTTACATTTATTGCCCCAATTAAATCTAACAATCCAATCACATTCCAAGACAGCAAAAGACCCCATAGTATAGTGCTTGGTTTTTTTATAATGTAGTAAACTAAAAATAAAGCAGTTATACCAATAAAAAAGTCACCCACAAAAGGAATTATCCATTCGGATGGTGCTGAACGTTCATTTTCAGTAAAAATCCAAAACAAAAACAAACCTGACCCAACTGCTCTGAATGACATCCATCCAGTTACAAAAATAATCCAATTTAATTTCATTTTTTAGTGAGATAAAAATTTTTCTGCCTCAAGTGCAGCCATACATCCCATACCTGCAGCGGTTACAGCTTGTCTAAATGTTTTGTCTTTTACATCTCCGGCTGCATAAACACCAGGAACATTTGTCTCTGTAGAATCTGGTTTAGTAACTAAATAACCCTCATTGTCCATTTCCAACTGATCTTTAAAAAGTTTAGTTGCAGGATCGTGACCAATTGCAATGAAAACACCATCTAGTTTTAATTCTTCTACATTATTTGTTTTTACATTTTTAATTTTTAAACCTTTAACATTTTTAGGATCTTTATCACCAATTACGTCTTCAACTACTGAATCCCAAATAATTTCTATTTTTTTATTTTCCATTAATTTTTTTTGAAGCATCTTTTCAGCCCTTAAACTATCTCTTCTGTGAATTAATTTTACTTTTGAGGCAAACTTTGTAAGAAACATTGCTTCCTCTACAGCAGCATTTCCTCCACCGACTACAGCAACTTCTTTATCTTTAAAAAAGAAACCATCGCATGTAGCACATGCTGAAACTCCAAAACCTCTAAATTCTTGTTCTGATTTTATATTTAACCATCTAGCTTGTGCCCCAGTAGATATAATAATACTATCAGCAGTGTATTTCTGACCACTATCTCCAATTGCTTCAAATGGTGAGCTTTTTAAATTTACTGATCCAATATGGTCTTCGATCATTTCAGTTCCAACTGCTTTTGCTTGTTCTTTCATTTGATCCATTAACCATGGCCCCTGAATAACTTCAGAAAATCCTGGATAATTTTCAACATCAGTTGTCGTTGTTAATTGTCCTCCTGGCTCAGATCCATAAACTAAAATAGGATTTAACATTGCACGAGCAGCATAAACTGCTGCAGTGTATCCAGCTGGACCTGATCCAATTATTAACACTTTTGTGTGTTTAGTTGGATTTTGACTCATATGAAAGCTATATAGTGATTAATGACTAAATTAAAAGGTATTTTATTAACTCAAGGTATGCATGGCATGATAAGCCAGGCAGAAGGTTTAGCAAAAGCCTTAGATATTGATTTTACTCACCACAAGGTTGAACTAAATAATTTTTGGAAAATTGTTCCACCAAGATTAACGCCAATATCACAAAATGTTTATAAAAAAATAAACGAGTCTGATTTTGATGTAATTATTTCATGTGGAAGAAAAAGTGTGATTCCCTCAATCCACTTAAAAAGTATATCAAAAAAAAAAGTTTCAAATATTCATATTCAAGATCCAAAGGTAGATTTTAATCATTTTGATTTTATTGTTGCTCCCGAACATGATGGGATAAGCGGTACAAATGTAATTAAAACAAAAGGTGCAATTCACTACTTAACGGAAAATGAAATTGAAGAAAATAGAAGTTATTTAAATTCATATATCAAACAGGATAATAGAAAAGTTTGGTGTTTGATAATGGGTGGTCCTACAAAATATTATGATTACTCAACAAAAAATATGAAGCATATCTTCTCAATTTTTTACAAACTATTGAAAAAACATGATTTTCAACTTGTGGTGATACCTTCAATGAGAACACCATTAAATACAATACATTATGCAAAAGAGTTTTTTGGAGAAAATCACACAGTGATTATGAATGTTGATAAAAAAGCTTATCTTTCAGCTTTGGCTATTTCGGAAAATATAGTTGTTACATGTGATTCTAGCTCAATGATATCTGAAGCTGCTTTGACTGGAAAACCAATTTATGTTGCTAATATTTTACCAAAAAGAAAAGATGTCAGATTTCAGAATTTTAGAAATTTATTCAGAGAATTAAATATTACTAGAAACTTAGGTGAAGAAATTGAAAATTGGAACTATCAAAAATTAGATGAAACGAATAGAGTAGGAAAGATTATTAAAGAAAAAATTCAATCATAATGTCATTTTTAAATTCAATTAAAAATAATTCAAAACAACACCATTTCCCTTTTGATCACTGGGAGTATAGCGATGCTTTGACAGAAGATGCTATTGATGAAATAGTCAAAGCTGACATTCCTGATGTCAGTAAACATAATCTTAATTATGATGGAACAAGAGCAATAGATGGTGGAGCTGCAGAATTTAGACAAGGTATAGCTTCAGGTGGAAAAGCAATAAAATTTAGATGTTTTATAAATAAAGAGAACTCCACTCAATTTCCAAATTTAGTAAAATTTATAAACGAACTTCAGTCCAAAGAAACATATGAAACAATTTCAAAAATGATAGACAAGGATTTATCAAATTCTTATGTAAGAGTTGAAGTTATATGTGATCGAGAAGGTTTTTGGTTAAAGCCTCATTGCGATATAAAAGAAAAACTCATGTCAGGTTTAATATTTGTTAATAAAACAAATGAGTCTGAGGATTTAGGTACTGACTTTTATAATGAAAAATTAGAGAAAGTTAAGACACTTCCTTATAAACACAATTTTGGTTATCTGTTTACTAGTGGACCAAATACCTGGCATGGAATGGAAAAAAAAAAAATTTTAAAAGAAAGACGATGTTTGCAAGTTAATTATGTGACATTTGAAACTGATTGGAGAGTTGAATAGTTTTTATTTTTCCCAATCAAATCTTGGAAAAGAGTCGAAAACTTTAAAAATACCCTCAGACCATTGATTACAAACTTTCGAATAATTTTCATCTGTAATATTTAAACACTCAAGTGTAGATAGATTATCTGCATCTTTTTTTAGCACTGCAAAATCTATTGGAGGCCCAACCGTGAGATCACTTTTTAAAGTAGAATCCATTGAAATCAGAGCACATCTTGATGCATCACCAATTGAAACGTTTGGTTTGATAACCCTATCAAGAATTGGTTTTCCATATTTGACCTCCCCAATTACAAGATAAGGTTTGCTGTCTGCAGGTCTTATATAATTTCCTTGTGGATATATTAAATATAGTTCGTGTTGCTGACCTTTGATTTGTCCTCCAACTATAAATGTTGAACCAAGTAAGACATTATCTGTATTAATTCCTTGAGGTGAGGAGTGCTCAATATTAAGTGAACCAATGTAGGAAGCTATTTGTTCGAAATCAGAGCATGTGTTTAAGTTCATTATCCCAGTTGAGCTTTTTAAATCTTTCTCAATTGATTTGTAAACTGCTTGAGAGGTGCCTAAATTTCCTGAAGTAACTATTACAACTGTTCTATCACCTACGTCGTGAGTCATCATTTTGGAATAAATATTTACATTATCTAATCCAGCATTTGTTCTTGAGTCTGAGGCAAATACAAGACCGTCATTTGTTTTAATTCCTATGCAGTAAGTCATTGAGTAAAATAATTAGTTAACTATAACATTTTTTTAAAATCAATTAAAAGCATAACAGATATATCTAAAATGCATTTGCTTATTTTATTTAAGTATTAAACACTAAAATTCTATGATTTCAAAACTTTGGAAAAACTATAACTCAAGTCATGCTTATGACGGTTATTTTACTAAAGATAACAAACTTCGGAAACATGCTGCAATAATTTCATCAATTTTAGAAAGATACGGTAAAAAAAAACTTCAAGAAATTGAAAAAAATTGTCAAAGTACAATTAGTGCCAGAGGTATTAATTTTAGAGTATACGCAGCTAACAATAGGGCAGAAGAAAAAAAATGGCCTCTTGATATAATACCAAGAATAATACCAAAAACACAATGGAACAAAGTTTCAAAGGGTTTAAAGCAGCGTGTAAAGGCATTAAATTTATTTATTGATGATGTTTATAATCAAAAAAAAATATTCAAAGATAAAGTTGTACCAAAAGAAATTATTTTTAAATCTCCATTTTATGTAAAGGAATGTGAAGGTTTTTCTCCTAAACACAAAGCTTGGTCAAATATTTCTGGAATTGATTTAATTAGAAATACTAATGGTGATTATTTAGTTTTAGAGGATAATTTAAGAGTACCCTCGGGTGTATCTTACATGCTTGAAAACAGGATGGTGATGCGAGATGTATTTCCTGAATTATTTACAAGATATAAAGTTGCATCAATTCATCAATACACAAATAAATTATTTAACTGCATGGTTGAATGTATTCCAAAAAAAACTTCAAACCCTCATATGGTAGTTTTAACACCTGGTATATATAACTCTGCTTATTTTGAGCACTCTTTCTTAGCTGAACAGATGGGCATTGCTTTGGTTGAGGGAAAAGATTTATTTGTTGAAAACGATATTGTTTATATGAAGACTGTCAAAGGTCCATTAAAGGTTGATTGTATCTATAGACGTCTTGATGACAATTTTTTAGATCCAAAAGTATTTTTCAAAGATTCACTGATTGGAGTGCCAGGATTATTTAAAAGCTGGCGCAAAGGAAATGTTGGTATAATCAATGCAATCGGGACAGGTGTTGCTGACGACAAGGTAGTTTATTCTTATGTTAACAAAATGATTGTTTATTATCTGGGTGAACAACCTATCTTAAATCAGGTACAAACATACTTATGTCATAATAAAAATGAGAGAAACTATGTTATTGAAAATATCTCTAAGTTAGTCGTTAAACCTGCTAACGCATCCGGTGGTTATGGTATAATGATTGGTCCTAAAGCAGACAAAAAAGAAAGAGATGAGGTAATAGCTAAAATCAAAAAAAATCCAAGAGAATACATTGCACAACCTCTCGAAACTCTTTCAACTGCGCCTACAATTACTGAAAATGATATTGAACCAAGACATCTTGATTTAAGACCATTTGTACTTAGTGGAAAAACTACATATGTCAGCACGGGAGGATTAACTAGGGTCGCGCTTAGGAAAGGGAGCACAATTGTAAATAGTTCACAAGGTGGGGGGTCTAAAGACACTTTAATTGTTGATGTATAGATTTATATATCTTGAAGAGAATTAACTTCTAATTTTTTAGTTTTAAGTGATTTTATTGCTTCCAGACAGGCTTGAGCTGTTGACATATTAGTACAATAAGGAACTTTATTTTTTAATGTCGCTCTTCTTAAAGCTATAGCATCACTTAAACGGTGTTCACTGTTGCCACCTCCAGTGTTTATCACCAATGCAATCTTTTTAGAGTCTAAAACATCTACT
Organism: uncultured Pelagibacteraceae bacterium; assembly: GCA_902586485.1. Taxonomy (GTDB): domain Bacteria; phylum Pseudomonadota; class Alphaproteobacteria; order Pelagibacterales; family Pelagibacteraceae; genus Pelagibacter. Next base: position 81,977 of record CACIHO010000005.1, read on the forward strand.
ATATGAGGAGTGCCACTGCTAACTTTATTAATTATTTTACATTTCATACCATGTTTTCGAATATATTCAGCAGTTCCTCTAGTAGCACATAATTTAAACTTAAGTTTAAGAAGTGCTTTTGCCAAATCTATTCCTTCATCTTTGTGACTATCTTTGAGAGATATAAAAGCTAATCCTTGTTTTGGTAATGAGTTAGCTGCTGCAATCTGACTTTTGGCAAAAGCCATTCCAAAATTTTTATCAAATCCCATAACTTCCCCAGTTGATTTCATTTCAGGCCCTAACAATAAGTCACTGTTTGGAAATTTATTAAATGGAAATACAGCTTCTTTAACTGCGTACATACCTTTAGATTTGTCTTTTAAATTAAACTTATATAACTTTTCACCAGCCATTACTCTTGATGCAATTTTAGCTAGAGGAAGACCTTTTGCTTTTGATACAAAAGGAACTGTTCGACTAGCTCTTGGATTAACTTCAATCACAAAAATTTCATCTTTTTTTATTGCAAACTGTATATTCATGAAACCTTTTACATTTAAAGCTATAGCAAGTTTTTTAGTTTGATTTTCAATTTCTTTAAGAAGATATGGTTTGATAGATACGGGGGGAAGGCTACATGCTGAATCTCCTGAATGAATTCCAGCTTCTTCAATATGCTGCATAATTCCTGCAACGTGAACTTGTTTTCCGTCTGAAATGGCATCCACATCTACTTCCATTGCATGATCGATAAATTTATCAATCAAAATTGGATTTTCTTCTGCAGCTTTAAAAGCCTCTTCAACAAATTTTTTAAGTTGATTTTTTTCATGAACAATTTCCATTGCTCTTCCACCTAAAACATACGAAGGTCTTACCATTAATGGTAAGCCTATTTTATCTGCAATTTTTATTGCTTGATTAAATGTCTTTGCAATTCCACTCTCTGCCTGCTTAAGTTTTAATTTATTTAATAAACTTCTAAATCGGTCTCTATCTTCTGCTAAATCTATAGAAGTATATTGTGTTCCTAAAATTGGAAGTTTGTTGTCATGTAAAAATTTAGCAAGTTTAATTGGAGTTTGTCCACCAAACTGAGCTATCACTCCTATTAGGTTTCCTTTTTCTTGTTCTTTTTTAATTATATTAAAAACGTATTCCTCTTTTAAAGGTTCAAAGTATAATCGATCACTCGTATCATAGTCTGTTGATACTGTTTCAGGGTTACAATTAACCATTATGGTCTCAAAACCTGCATCTTTTAATGAAAAACTTGCCTGGCAACAGCAATAATCAAACTCAATTCCTTGACCTATTCTATTTGGTCCTCCTCCAAGAATAATTATTTTTTTCTTATTGGATGGATCAGCTTCACATTCTGAGTTAATTGAAAAATTTCTTTGGTAAGTTGAGTACATATAAGGAGTGAAAGATTTGAATTCAGCTGCACAAGTATCTACTTTTTTATAAACCGGAAGTATTTTAAGTGCTGACCTTTTTCTTCTAACAATTTCTTCAGACGTTTTAGTTAATTTTGAAAGTTTTTTATCTGAAAATCCTATTGATTTTATTCTATTAAATTCTGCAAAATCTCTAGGAAGTCCTTTAGTTTTTAACTGTGTTTCACATTCTACTATCTCTTTAATTTGTTCTAAAAACCAAGGATCAATTTTAGATAAATTATATATTCTCTTTAAGTCTATTTTTTTTCTAATTGCTTCAGCGACTAACAATATCTTATTTGGAATAGTTTCTTTAAGTTTCTTTTCAATTTGCTTTTTATTTAAATCAAAAATTCTGTCTAAACCAGAAAAACCTGTTTCAAGAGACACCAATGCTTTTTGAAGAGACTCTTTAAAGTTTCTTCCAATTGCCATTGCTTCACCTACAGATTTCATAGATGTTCCTAAAGTTGCAGGAGAGGTTGAAAATTTTTCAAATGTAAATCTTGGAATTTTAGTTACTACATAATCTATACTTGGCTCAAATGATGCTGGGGTAACTTTTGTTATTTCATTTTTTAATTCGTCCAGAGTATAGCCAACTGCTAATTTAGCAGCTACTTTCGCAATAGGAAATCCAGTTGCTTTTGATGCAAGTGCTGATGATCTTGATACACGTGGATTCATTTCAATGACAACCATTCGACCATTTTTAGGATTGATAGCAAACTGAACATTTGATCCTCCGGTTTCAACTCCAATTTTTCTTAAACACGCAATAGATGCATTTCTCATTACTTGGTATTCTTTATCCGTAAGTGTAAGAGCTGGTGCAATTGTTACTGAGTCACCTGTATGAATTCCCATTGGATCTATATTTTCAATCGAGCAAATGATGATACAGTTATCTTTCTTATCTCTTACAACCTCCATCTCAAATTCTTTCCAGCCCTCTAAACATTCCTCCACAAGAACTTGGCTTACAGGAGACTCGTGCAATCCATTTTTAACAATCTTGAAATAATCTTTTCTAGTTTTGGCTATTCCCCCACCAAGCCCACCAAGTGTAAAAGCAGGTCTTATAATTGCAGGTAAACCAATTTTTTTTATTACTTTTGCTGCTTGATTATTATTATTTATGATTTCTGATTTTGGTAAATCTAAACCAATATCTATCATATTTTTTCTAAATTTCTTTCTATCCTCTGCATTAGAAATTGCTTTAGAATTCGCTCCGATCAACTCAATTTTGTATTTTTTTAGAATTCCTTTTTTCTCTGCTTCCATTGCAAGGTTAAGCGCAGTTTGCCCTCCCATTGTTGGAAGGATTGCATCGGGTTTTTCTTTCTTTAGAATTTTTTCTAATACACCTAGTGTAATTGGTTCAATATAAGTTTTATCCGCAACATCTGGATCAGTCATAATTGTTGCAGGATTTGAATTTATTAAGACTACTTTATAACCCTCATCTTTAAGAGCTTTACATGCTTGTGTACCTGAATAATCAAATTCACATGCTTGTCCTATAATTATTGGGCCAGCTCCTACAACTAATATTTTTTTAATATCTTTTCTTTTTGGCATTTTTTTTCATGTTGTTAATAAATTCTTGAAACAAATAAACACTATCTTGAGGTCCAGGATTAGATTCTGGATGATATTGAACTGAAAATATTGGTTTATTTTTAAGCTTTATTCCTTCAATAGTATTATCAAAAAGAGATTTATGAGTTACTTCAATTTTTTTTGGTAAAGTTTCTTCAACTACTACAAACCCATGATTTTGACTGGTAATCTCAACCTTGTCATGAACTAAATTTTTAACAGGATGGTTCGCACCTCTATGTCCTAACTTCATTTTTTTTGTTTTCCCACCTAAAGCTAATGCCAAAATCTGATGGCCTAAACAAATACCAAATATAGGTAAATTATTTTTAATTAGATCATTAATAATTTCTATAGCATATTTCCCTGTTGCAGCTGGATCACCAGGACCATTTGATAAAAATATTCCATTTGGTTTTAAAGCTAAAATTTTGTGGGCACTGGTTTTACAGGAGACTACTGTAACTTTACAGTTGAAGTCAGAGAAATATCTTAAGATATTTTTTTTAATTCCATAATCAATTGCAACAACATGAAATGAATTTTTATTATTTTTTTTATATCCAAATTCTTTTTTCCAGGTTTTAAGACCTTTCCAAATATAATTTTTTTGAGTGGAAACTACTTCTGCAAGATCAAGATTATTTAATCCACTCCATTTGATGGTAGAATTAGTCAATTTATTAATATTAAACTTTCCTTTTTTTGAGTAACTAATCGTCCCTTTTGGGGCTCCTTTATCTCTTATAAAGTTTGTGAGGCTTCTGGTGTCTAATCCAGTAATTCCAACAATTTTATTTTTCTTAAGCCAAGAATCTAAATGCAGGAACGATCTGTAATTTGAGGGTGAAGTTATTTCAGAGTTAATTATTACTCCTCTTGCCCATATTTTATCGGATTCATGGTCTTCTTTATTAGTTCCAACATTTCCTATATGCGGAAAGGTAAAGTTAATAATTTGACCTGCATATGATGGGTCAGAGATAATTTCTTGATAGCCTGTTAATGATGTATTAAAGCAAACTTCGCCAGTGGCATTTCCCTGGTAACCAATTCCAATTCCTTTGAATACCTTTTTATTTTCGAGAACTAAAACGCCTGTATTGATTTGAGATTTTATTTTTGAGTTAGTTTTTTTTGATTTTTTGTTCAATTACAACTCATGAGTTAAAGGTTAATACAATAATTGCTTTATTATCGCAACAGAGATGTAATATAAAATTGTAAAAAAACAATTTTTCTTTTGAAGAATTTTTTCTTTAAAGTAGATTAAAAAATTATGTCATTAAAACAGACCATCGAAAACGAATATAAAAATGCATTAAAATCTAAAGATAAAAATAAAATATCAACCTATAGGTTAATATTATCTTCTATTAAGGATTTGGATATTGTTAACAGATCAGGCCCTAACAAAAAGGAAACTGATGATGAGGACATTAAGAAACTTTTAAAAAAAATGGTTAAACAGCGGGCCGAATCGATCGATATTTATAAAAAAAATAATAGAACAGATCTTTTAGAGGTTGAACAAAATGAATATGATATTTTAACGAGTTTCTTACCAAAGCAACTTAGTGAAGAGGAAACTAAGAAAATTTGTGCAGATGTTATTTCGAAAATTGGAGCAAACTCATTAAAAGATATGGGAAAAGTTATGGGCGAACTTAAAAAAACTCATGTAGACGAAATTGATTTTTCCAAAGCAGGATCATTGATCAAAGAATTATTGAACAAATAATGAAATACCCGAAAGAGTATCTTGATGAAATTAAAAACAGGTTGAAAGTTTCAACAGTAGTATCAAAAACTGTTTCATTAAAAAAAAGAGGTAAAGAGTTTGTTGGTCTATCACCATTTAAAAATGAAAAAACACCATCATTTACTATTAATGATGAAAAGGAATTTTATCATTGTTTTGCAACTTCAGAACACGGAAATATTTTTGATTTTGTGATGAAAACTCAAAATTTAAAATTTGGTGAAGCAGTTAAATATTTAGCTCAATTAGCAGGGATGCAGCCATATATGTTTTCAAAACAAGATGAAGAAAGAGAAAAAAAATGGAATGAGTATAAATCTATTTTTAGTGATTACGTAGACTATTACCATAATGAACTTTTAAAAAATGAAGATTATTCGATTGCTAGAGATTATTTAAAAAATAGATCACTAGGCAAAGATGAAGTAAAAAAATTTAAAATAGGGTACATAGAAAAAAATCCAAATCTCTATGAAAAATTAAATAAAGATTATAGTGAACAAACTTTAGTAGAAACTGGTTTATTCTATTTAGATGAGAAAAAAAAAATCTATGTCGAAAGATTTAGAGGTCGATTAATTTTTCCAATAAATAACATTTCAGGTCAGCCAATAGCTTTAGGTGGAAGAATAATTGAAAATTTAGATTACTTAGCCAAATATATAAATTCACCTGAAACAAATTTCTTTAAAAAAGGATCAAATTTATATAATTTGGATCTAGCAAGAAAACTTTCTAATAAAATCGATCACATTTATCTGGTTGAAGGATACATGGATGTTGTAGGTCTTAGTAAAAATGGAATTGATAATGTAGTAGCAAATCTTGGTACGTCTTTAACTGACAAGCAAATTTTAACTTTAAACCAATTTTTTGATGATATCATAATTTGTTTTGATGGTGATGAAAGTGGATATAAAGCTGCTGTTAGAGCTGCTGAAAATTCGATCAAAGAACTAAAACCAGAAAAACAAATTTCATTTTTATTTCTACCAGATAAAGAAGATCCAGATAGCTATGTTAATAAAAATGGAAAAGCCAATTTTGTAGACTTTACAAAGCAGAGCAAATTATCAATTCATCAATTTATTTTTAGTCATTACAAAAAACAAACAAAAAACAACCCTTCGTCTATGGCTATTTTTGAGAAAAAACTCAGAAGTATTGCAAATACAATTAAAGATGATTTCATAAAAAAATATGTCCTGGAATACTTTTTAGAAAAAATTGCTGAGTTAACTCCACATTCTAACCAAAATAATAAAAGATTTTATTCAAAAAAAGCAAAATCTTTAGAAAGTACAAAAAAATATTTTAATGAAAGTCAGTCTTTGACTGGAGTTGAATTAAAGGAGTTTTCTCTATTGTACCTGGTGATAAATAACCTAGATTTGTTGCAAAAAAATATTCATTTGATTGAAAATATTAAATTATTTACTGAGTTAAATAAAAAAATATTTAAAATGATAATTGAAAAATTAAAATCCAGCACACTAGTAGCAGTTCAAGATCTTAACTTGGATATTCAATTAACTGAAAAAATAAACAAATTTGCTCCAATTAAACATATTATAAAAAACCAGTCTGATGATGATCAAAAAATAATAGAATTATTAGAGGATATTTCTAGGGATTTAATGAATTATGATCTTGAGTTCAGAATCCAGGAATTAGAATCGAAGTTTTCAGTGGATATGAGCGAGTCTACATTTAATGAGCTAAAAGAGCTGAAAAAAAAGCAGAATCTCAATTAAACTGACTAAATTAGTAATAGATTTTTATACAATTGACATTATATAAGACTTCTAAACTCAAATTATCGTGGAAAGAATTATTACAAAATCATTTGCTAGACTTATGGGTCGAGGAACCCATAGAGGTTTTATAACTCATGAAGAATTAAGTAAATCTTTAGGAAAAAGAAATTTGTCAGATGAAAATTTGGCGCAGGCTTTCATTCATATTTTAGATGAAAATATTTCGCTTGTTGAAAAAAAATCTGATTTTAAGGTTTTAAGAAAAAAAGAAAATTCCAATAAAGAAGAAGGTAAAACTATTGAAAAAAGTGATGATCCCATAAGAATGTATTTGCGTGAGATGGGTGGAGTTGAATTACTTTCAAGAGAGGGTGAAATTGCTATCGCAAAAAGAATTGAAGCTGGAAAAGATGTAATGCTTATTGCACTTTCTCAAAGTCCAATAACTGCTCAACAATTTTTTGAATGGAATGATCAATTACAAAAAGATGAAATTTTAGTAAGAGAAATTATTGATATAGATACAAATTATATGGAAGATGAGTCAACTGGACCAAGTGCAAAACAAAAAAATTCAGGTGAAATAGATAAAGAAGATGGTTCATCAGATGATGATGACGATTTTAATCCAACACTCGCTGCAATGGAAACTGAAATTAAACCAAAGGTCTTAAAAACTGTAAATATACTTACAAAGGAATACACTAAATTAATTAAGTATCAAAAAGAAAAACTAAAATGTGTTTTAAGTTCAGAAAATTTTTCTTCGGCAAAAGAAAAAGGATATGAAAAAATAGTTAATGATATATTAGAAAATATTAAATCTCTTCAATTGTCCCCATCAGTTTTAGAGGAACTTGTGCAGAAACATTATGTAGAAAATAAAAAAATTATATCTTTAGAGGGTAATCTCTTAAGACTTGCAATGGATCAACAAATATCAAGAAATGAATTTATTAAATTTTATATTGGTAATGAAATTAATCCAAATTTAAAAAAATTTTTAGATACTAACTCAGTTTGGAAACAATTTTTTACTAAAAATAAAGATGAATTTAAAAATATAAGAGAGAGATTAATTGAAATTAGTCATAAACTTGGAGTCTCAGTTACAGATTTTAAAAAACTTGTAAGTAGAATTCAAAAAGGTGAAAAAGAGTCAAGAATTGCAAAAAAAGAGATGGTAGAAGCTAATTTAAGATTAGTAATTTCTATTGCAAAAAAATATACAAATAGAGGCCTTCAATTTCTGGATTTAATTCAAGAGGGTAATATAGGATTGATGAAAGCAGTAGATAAATTTGAGTATAGAAGAGGGTATAAATTTTCTACTTATGCAACTTGGTGGATTAGACAAGCAATAACTAGATCAATTGCTGATCAGGCTAGAACTATTCGTATTCCAGTACATATGATAGAAACTATCAATAAAATTGTAAGAACCCAAAGATTAATTTTAAGCGAGTTCGGTAGAGAAGCAACCCCAGAGGAGCTTGCCAAGAAACTTAGAATGCCACTAGATAAAGTTAGAAAAGTTTTAAAAATTTCAAAAGAACCAGTTTCATTGGAAAAACCTGTTGGAGACGAAGAAGACAGCAGTTTGGGAGATTTTATTGAGGACACAAAAGCTTTAGCTCCTTTAGAGCAAGCAATAAAATCAAATTTAGGAGAAGCAACAACTAAAATTTTATCTACACTAACCCCTAGGGAGGAAAGGGTATTGAGAATGAGGTTTGGTGTAGGGATGAATACAGATCACACTTTAGAAGAGGTTGGATTACAGTTTTCTGTAACTAGAGAAAGAATTAGACAGATAGAAGCTAAGGCATTAAGAAAACTAAAGCATCCAAGCAGATCAAAACAGTTAAAAAGTTTCCTTGAAAGCTAAAAGGGCCGTTAGCTCAATAGTAGAGTACTGCATTGACATTGCAGGGGTAGTTGGAGCGTAACCAACACGGCCCACCAATTTTATTATCTTTAATTGATAACTTGAGGAAAATGATATAACTAATTAATAATTTTGGGCCTGTAGCTCAGTTGGTTAGAGCAGTACACTCATAATGTATTGGTCCCAGGTTCGAGTCCTGGCGGGCCCACCAAAAAAGTTTTTTCAATTGTTAGAGAATTCTTTTAAGGTTTTAAACAAAATATTAATATCTCCATCATTTGAATTTAAAATTGATGAAAACTCCTCTTTTTGAGTTCTTGCGAGACTTAAACCTTCAATTATCAAATCTCTTATTAATGGATTATCTGGATTTTTAGTATATATACGCCAATCAATTTTCACTTCAGGCCTATCAGAGGTTCCAATTAACAAGCTGTTCACAATTGTATAGTTTTTATTCAGTACTTCTTTACCTTGGACTTCAATTTCTGGATTAGTGTATTCAGCTAGCCTGCTTGAAAAACTTTTTAAAAAATAAGATTCAAATAATTCTGAATACTTCATTTTTTGACTCTCATCTAAATTTTTTCTTGCTGACCCAAGTGAATAAAATCCAACACCTTTAATATCAACAGTCTCTTTAGCTATAATCTTTAATTCACCTATTTTTTCTTCTTTAGTCATATCTTTAGATAAAATACTAGATGCTCTATTTACTGTAGATTGAACAAATACATCAGGTTCTATTGAATAAGAATTTGTAAAAATTGCTGTATAAAAAAATAAAACTAATAAAAATTTTCTAAATTTCATCAAGTTAGTTTAAATTATTGAGTTTCTATCTCTTCCCAATCACTATCGTCTTGAGTTTCAATAATTTTGTTTGTATTTAGAATCTTCTGCTGTCTATCTTGCAAATATAAACTTTTTACTGATGCGTAAAAATCAATTGAATTTTTTTCTAAATTTTCTATTGCATCATAGTTTTTTGCTCTAAAATCTACGCCACTTGTAACTCTTGATGCATAATAATCAAAATCACTGAAATGTTGTGTATCGTTTAAAACTGTAACATTGTACCAAGCGTCTCCGCCAACTATGTTTGCGACAGAAGCGGTAGCATCTCTAACTGTACTTGGTCCTAAAACTGGTAAAACTAAATAGCAACCAGGCCCAACGCCCATTGTTGCTAAAGACTGACCATAATCTTCTTTCTCATATTCAGGAAATCCGAAATGTTGAGCTACATCAATAAAACCTAAAATACCAATTGTTGTATTAATAACAAACCTACCCGAATTAACACCAGCTTTTTTTAATTCTCCTTGCAAAATATTATTTGGGATTGTTACAAGTGTAGATAGATTATCTAGAGAGTTGCTCACACCAGTTTTGATTGGAGAGGGTAAGATTCTATACGCACTGGCAACAGGTTTAAATAATATTCCATCTAATGCCTGATTAAAAGCAAAAGTAGCTCTATTTAAAGTTTCAAAACAGTCTTTAACTTCAGCAGGCTGATTTTTTTTTAAAACTAATTCATTATCAGAACCAGCATTTGAATTAAATGCTGAAAATAAAAATATAGTTGTTACCAATACTAATTTTTTTAACATCATTGCCTATATAATATATAAATTTTAAATGTAAATTAAGTTTTATTTTATAAAAATGACAATAAAATGTCTATAAAGTAGCTAAATTTATTAAAAAAATGAGTATAAATACAACTCTCAATTACTCCCCTAATTTTGATAAAAAAAAAAGAAAATTTAAACAAATTAAATTTATTATTTTTCATTACACTGGAATGAAGAATGAAAAAGATGCAATTAGACGACTTACCAACAGCAAATCAAAGGTCAGCAGTCATTACTTTATTAAACTAAATGGAAAGGTAATAACTTTAGTACCAGAACTTTATATTAGTTGGCATGCAGGAATTTCGTCTTGGCAAAATTATAAATCAATAAATAAACATTCCATTGGTATTGAAATTAGTAACCCAGGCCATAGTTATAATTATAAAAAATTTTCAAAAGAACAAATTCATTCAATACTAAAATTAACTAAATATTTAATTAAAAAATATAAAATAAAAATTAAATTTATTTTAGGACATTCTGATATTGCACCATTTAGAAAAAAAGACCCTGGTGAAAAATTTCCTTGGAAGTATTTATCAAAAAAAAAAATTGGTTTGTGGCATGATTTAAACGAAAAAAAACTCCTCAAAATTAGAGAAAAAAAAGTTGATAAATATGATAAAATTAATTTTCTTAAAAATTTACATAAAATTGGTTATTCGAGACAGTTAAATAAAAATAAAAATAATAAATTGCTTATAAGTGCTTTCCAAAGAAGATTTAGGCAGGATTTGGTAAACGGGATTATTGATCAAGAATGTTTATTGATAAGTAAAAATCTTACTAAAAATCTTGAATAATTTTTCTTGAAAATTTTAAGTTTAGTAATAAATTGATAAAGCCAGATAAATGACTTATCGCTTTAAATTTATTTAAAGAGGAAAGTCCGGGCTCTACAAGGACACAGTGCCAGGTAATACCTGGCGGGGGAAACCCTAGGGACAGTGCCACAGAAAATAAACCGCCATAACATGGCAAGGGTGAAAAGGTGTGGTAAGAGCACACCGGTTCTATTGGTAACAATGAACGCTGGAAAACCCCACTGGGAGCAAGACTAAGTAGAGATGACATTGTTAAAAAACTAAAAGCCGTCCTTGGCTAGTCATCAGGGTTAGTTGCTTGAGCTTAAGAGTGATCTTAAGCCTAGACAAATGATAAGTTTAAATGACAGAACCCGGCTTATAGTTTATCTGGCACTTCAAATCAAAATATTACTATAAGTTTCTCAATTTGTTCTCATTTTATAAGTACCAGTGTCTATTTTCTTTATTAATAAAACAATAATAGTACTAAAATAATAGGTATTGACGTCTAGTTGTAAAACCCATAATATCCCATAAATTCCCATTTGTATGGGAATAAAGGAATTTATGTTTTATGTTTTTATCAACATACGAAAACAAATTAGACAAAAAAGGGAGAGTATCTGTGCCTGCTAGTTTTAGGTCACATTTATCCAATCTAGGTTACAATGGTGTTATTTGTTATCCTTCATTTAATAACTCCTCAATAGAAGCATGCTCTCAAGATAGAATTGAAAAAATTTCTTCAGCAATTGACTCCTTAAATCCGTTTGAGGAAAAAAGAGATTACTTTGCAACATCAATATTAGCAGAAAGTATAAATTTGCAATTCGACAGTGAGGGTAGAATTTTACTTTCATCAAAATTATTAAAACATGCAAAAATAAAAAATAGCATGTTGTTTGTTGGTCAAGGCCAAACATTTCAAATATGGGAACCAACAGCATTTGAAAAATTTAAGATAACAGCGAGAAAAAAAGCAAATATAAATCGTGGTAATCTTAAATGGGAGCTTCAACAAAACAAACAATAGGGGAAAAAGATGACAATTAACTTTAAAGCACCAGAAATAAAAGAGTTACAACCACGATTACTGGTATTAGGTGTAGGTGGAGCAGGTGGAAATGCAATAAATGAAATGATTGAAAACAATATGCAAGGAGTAGAATTTATTGCAGTGAATACCGATGCCCAAGATTTGAAGCTCAGTAAAGCAAAAACAAGAATTCAAATTGGTTTAAATTTAACCAAAGGATTAGGAGCTGGTGCAAAACTTGATATTGGACAAGCTGCAGCTGATGAGTCTTTAAATGAAATTGTAAATACACTTCAAGGCGCAAACATGGTTTTTATTGCAGCTGGTATGGGTGGTGGAACGGGTACTGGTGCTGCTCATGTCATTGCCAGAGCTGCTAAGGAATTAAATATCTTAACTGTAGGTGTTGTGACTCTTCCATTTTTATATGAAGGCCCCTCTAGAATGAGAAGAGCACAACAAGGTTTGGAAGAATTAAGAAAACATGTCGATACAATAATTGTTATTCCAAATCAAAACCTATTTAAAATAGCTAATGAACAAACAACATTTGAAGAGTCTTTTAATCTTTCAAACAATGTTTTAAGACATGGTGTTCAAAGTGTGACAGATTTGATGGTAAGACCTGGAATAATCAACTTAGATTTTGCAGATGTTGAAACTGTTATGGCAGCGATGGGCAAAGCTATGATGGGAACTGGAGAAGCTGAAGGTGAAGGTCGTGCAATGCAAGCTGCAGAGATGGCAATAAGTAACCCTTTAATTGACGACTACACTCTAAAAGGCGCCAAAGGATTGTTAGTTAATATTACTGGAGGTAAAGATCTTAAACTCTTTGAAGTAGACGAAGTGGTGAATAAAATAAGATCTGAGGTAGATGCAGAGGCGGAGGTGATAATTGGAGCTATTACCGATACAGAGCTTGATGGAAAAATTAGAGTTTCAATTGTTGCAACATCATTAGACGGTCAGCAACCTGAATCAAAATCAGTAGTAAATATGGTTCATAGGATTCATAATCGTAACCCCGGTTATTCTGATTTTTCAAATATTGGATCATCTCAATCATTTAATTTTTCAAATTCAACGACATCAAACCCAATTACACATGGTGCAAATGCTTTAAAACTTGAAAATGAGATTATCCAAGAACAACAAACTGAAAGTTCTCACAATCAAATGATGAATGAAGAAGTTGTTCAAAATACTAGCATGGAAAGTGAAAGTATAGTTGAGGATAATTCAGTTAATGAAATGGAAAAATCTTTTGCTCAAGAAGCTATGGAAACTAACCATGAAGATCATCAAGATATTAACAAAGAAGAAGAAACCTCTAATGATTTAAAAGAATTTGGTGTTGATTCTGATGCACCAGATTTATTTAGTTCAGAAACTGATAATTCAAGCCCTGAAGATTTATTGACTTCAGATGAAGAGGAAGAAGATGATCTTGAGATACCAGCATTCTTAAGAAGACAAAAAAATTAATGGTCTTCCAAGAGATAAATGGACGCCACCATAGTACCGAAAATGCAAAAGCATTATCCGGTACTGCTAAAAGAAATTATTAGCGTTATTTCCCCTCAACATGGTGGCACATTTATCGACTGTACTTTCGGTCAAGGCGGTTATTCCAAAAAAATTTTAGATTTTAAAAATACAAAAGTAATAGCTATTGATAGAGACATTGAGAGTGAAAAAATTGCTAATCAATTAAAAGAAAACTTTGAAGATAGATTTATTTTTAAAAATATAAAATTTAGTCAATTAAGTAATTTAAAGCTCAAAAACGAAAACATAAGAGGAATAATTTTTGATCTTGGTTATTCTTATACTCAAATAAAAGACCCGCAAAAAGGATTGTCATTCTCTGATAGTGGTAAATTAAATATGCAGCTGGGATTAAATAGTTATTCGGCAGAAGATGTAATCAATAAACTCGATGAAAAAGAATTAGAAAGGATTTTTAAATTTTTTGGAGATGAAAAAGAAGCAAAATACATTGCACACAATATCATAAAAGAAAGATCTAAAAAAATAATAGACACTAAAGTTTTAGTTGAGATTATTGATAAATCAAAAAAAAGAAAAAATTTTAAAGTTCATAATGCAACTAAGGTTTTTCAGGCTCTTAGAATATTTGTAAACAAAGAAATAAGCGAGTTAATTTTTGGACTAATCAATGCAACTAAGGTTTTAAAAAAAGGTGGTGTTTTAGGTGTAGTTACATTTCACTCTTTAGAGGACAAAATAGTAAAATATTTTTTTAAAAGTCTCTCTGAAAATAAGAGTATTTCAAGATATAGCCCTGTTATAAAACAAGCAGATACTTTATTTAATTTAACTCAAAAAAAACCAATAAAACCTTCAAATGAAGAAATAAGTGAAAATCCACCATCAAGATCTGCTAAATTTAGATATGCAATAAAAAAAACTGATTTTTATAATTTTGATACAGATATAGAGGAGCAGTTTAAAAATTATATTGAGATTGAAAATTATGGAGACAAACTGTGAAAAAGTTTGTTTTAGCGGTAATTATATTTTTTTTAGTCCTATCAACTGCAATAATAAAAAATACGACTAAACAGATCGAAGATGAAATATTTACAGCAAAAGAGAATATTAGAGTTTTAAAGTCTGAATTTGAAAATGTATCCTTAGAGTATGATTATTTAAGTTCTGCAGAAAGATTACTTGAATATCAATCACAGTATTTTGAGGATGAGTTAATTCAAAAAAATATAAACGATATTAAAATTTATAATATTTCAGATGATATAAATAAGATTCAAAATTTTAAAATTATTAAAGAATGATGGCTGATAATAAATCTAAATTAACAATAGAAGACCATAAAAGCGATTTCATATTTAAGAAAAAGGAGAATGGATTAAATATTCAATTTAATCGAGTAGCTTTTATTTTCTTTGTTTTTTTTATTATATATTTAATTTTCACAATACACCTAATTCACCTAGGTTCACGAAAGAGCAAATTAGCAAAAATAAATAATTTTCCTGCATCAAAAAATCAGCTCTATCGAGCAGACATCATAGATATTAATGGAAATTATCTAGCCAAGACAGTTAAATCGATTGATATTGGTTTAAAAACTTCAGATATAATTAATGAAAAAAAATTACTTTTAAGTTTAAAAATTATTTTTCCTGATAAAAATTTTGATGAAATTAAAAAAAAAATAAAAACTAAGAAATTTTTTTATTTAGAGAAGAAAATTTCAGAGGAAAATTATGAAAAAATAATGAAATTAGGGGACAAATCTTTAGTTCCAGAAGAAAGAGTTTTAAGAATGTATCCACAAAAAAATCTTTTTAGTCATGTTTTGGGTCAGATCGATGATGACAATAATGGAATTTCTGGATTAGAAAAATCGTTAAATGATGAACTTATAAAATCTAAAGAGTCAATTAAACTTACATTAGATAAAGATATTCAATTTTTAATTAGAAAAGAATTAACAAAATATCAGGAAATTTTTAAAAGCAAAGGTAGTGCAGCAATTTTAATGGATGTAAATAATGGCAATATTTTATCACTAGTTTCTTTGCCAGATTTTAATCCAAATGAAAGACAAAATATTACTGATGTAAATTATATCAACAGGGTAACTAAAGGGTCATATGAACTTGGCTCTGTATTTAAAGCCTTTACATTTGCGAATGCTCTTAATGAAAAATTAATAGAGCCTGAAACAGAATTTTTAAATTTACCAAAATCATTAAGTTGTTATGGTTTTCCAATAAGGGAATATGACAATAAAATTCCATCTGACCTAACTGCAGAGCAAATTTTAATTAGGTCAGGTAATATTGGGTCTGTAAGAATTGCACAAAAAATTGGTCCTGAAAAATTTAAATCATTTTTAGAGAAAGTTGGAATTCTTAGCCAAATAAAATTTGATATAGAGGAAGTTGCACCGCAAAAAACTTACGAATTTAGCAAATGTAAATTGGCTACAGCATCTTATGGACATGGAATAGCAACCACGATACTTCAATTGGCCAAAGGATATGCAATTTTATCTAATGGAGGTTTTGAAATTAACCCGACTCTTATTAATAAAAATTTAGATAAAAACGCAAAAGGAACTAGGTTATTAAATAAAGGTGTTTCTGAGCAAGTAGTTTTGGCTTTAAGAAAAATAGTAAGCACTGAAGAAGGAACGGCAAAATTAGCAAACGTACCAAGTTATGAAATTGGAGGCAAAACAGGAACAGCAGACAAAGTTTTAGATGGAGTATATTCAGAAGGGAAAGTGAATACTTTTGCTTCAATTTTTCCAACCTCAAATCCACAATTTGTTTTTATTGTAATGTTAGATGATCCACAAAAATCTAAAGATTATTATTATAAATATAGACATCGAAAAGGAGGTTGGAAGGGTACACTTTTTAATACTGCTGGATGGACCTCAGTAGAAGTAGCTGGAAAGGTCATAGACAAAATTGGGCCTATTTTAGCCACAAAATATATAGAGGTTAATTAATAATGCTTCTAGGAAATTATTTTCAAAACATAAATAAAAATTATAAGAATTTTTCTTTTTCAGGAATTTCTTTTGA
>CACIHO010000006.1 GCA_902586485.1 uncultured Pelagibacteraceae bacterium
CAATTCCAGCATGGTCAGTACCTGGTTGCCATAAAGTTTCAAAATTATTCATCCTATGATAGCGAACTAACAAATCTTGAATAGAATTATTAAGAGCATGACCCATGTGTAAGCTGCCAGTTACATTTGGTGGAGGAATTACAATTGAAAATTTTTTTGAATTTTCCTTTGGTTTAAAAAGATCATTTTTTTCCCAATATGGAGATATAATAATTAACCAATTAAAAAAACTTGGTTGTTCTTGTGATTGGTCAAGAAATGCCTTCACAATGGATGAGAATTTATCCAAATCAGTAATTAAGGTTTTCGTAGAACTTTATAAAAAAGGACTAATTTATAAAGATAAAAAATTAGTTAATTGGGATACAGTTTTAAAAACAGCTATTTCAGACTTAGAAGTAGATCAAAGAGAGGTAAATTCTAAAATTTATTACATCAGATATCCAATAGATGGGACTGAAGAATTTATTACAATTGCTACAACAAGACCTGAAACTATGCTTGGTGATACAGCTATTGCTGTAAATCCAAAAGATGAAAGATTTAAATCCTTTGTTGGAAAAACAGTAACTATTCCTATTGTTGGAAGAAAAATAAAAATCATTGAAGATGATTATGCAGATCCTGAGCAAGGAACAGGAGCATTAAAAATAACTCCTGCACATGATTTTAATGACTATGATGTTGGTCAAAGAAATAATCTTGAAATAATAAATATTTTTACCGAAGCTGGTAAAATTAACGAAAATGCTCCTGAACATTTTATAGGTCTTGATAGGTTTGAAGCTAGAAAAAGAATTTTAAAAGAACTTAAAGAGAATGAATTTTTTGTAAAAGAAGAAAATATTAAAAACAAAGTTCCTTATGGAGATAGATCTAATTCAATAATCGAACCTTTTTTAACAGAACAGTGGTTCGCTGATGCTGGTAAATTATCAGTCAAAGCAAAAGAAGTGGTTAACTCAAAAAAAACAAATTTCTTTCCTGAGAATTGGTCAAAAACCTATTTCCAATGGATGAATAATATAGAACCATGGTGTATTTCAAGACAGCTTTGGTGGGGCCATCAAATACCTGCTTGGTATGGTCCTGATGAAAAAATTTTTGTTGCTGAAAATGAAGATGATGCAAAACAACAAGCTAAAAAACATTATGGTAAAGATGTTGAACTAAATCGTGATCCAGATGTTTTAGATACTTGGTTCTCATCTGGCTTATGGCCTTTTGCTACACTTGGTTGGCCAGATGATAATAAATATGTTGATAAATTTTATCCAACATCAGTATTGGTTACAGGATTTGATATTATATTTTTTTGGGTAGCTAGAATGATTATGTTTGGTACTGAATTTTTAAATAAAGAACCGTTTAAGGATATTTATGTTCATGCATTAGTTAGAGATGAGAAGGGACAGAAAATGTCTAAATCAAAAGGAAATGTAATTGATCCTTTAGATTTAATTGAAAAATATAGTGCAGATGCACTTAGATTTACTTTGTTATCAATGGCATCTCCAGGAACAGATGTAAAGCTTTCTGAGGATAGAGTTAAAGGTTATAGAAATTTTTTAAATAAATTATGGAATGCAAATAATTTTTTAATCACTAATGAGTGTGATTTTAAAGATATAGATAATGTTCCAAGTTTAAATGTTAACATTAACAAATGGATTTATTCAGAACTTATCGAAACCAAAAATAAGATAGAAAAAAACCTTGAAGATTATAGATTTGATGAAGCTGCTAAAAATGCTTATCAATTTGCATGGCATTCGTATTGTGATTGGTATTTAGAACTATCTAAAACAATATTATTTTCAAAAGATGAAAAAGCTAAAACAGAGGTTAAAAAAGTATCCTCTTTTATATTCAAACAAATTTTGATTTTACTACACCCTTTTATTCCTTTTGTTACCGAAGAAATTTGGCTTAAGAACAAATTTGATAAAGATGGTAGTGATTATTTGATGCTAAAAAATTGGTTATCAGGTGAAATAAATAGGGATAGTAGCACCGAACAAGTTGAAAATATCATCAATATTATTTCAGAGATTAGATCATTTAAAAACGAGTTAAATATAAGCCCAGGCTCATTTATTGATGTCTCAATAAGCAATATTAATAAAAATCAAAAAGACTTTATTAATACAAATGAAATTATTCTAAAAAAACTAGGGAGAATAAATAGCATATTGGATAAGGATTTAGATAAACCAGCTGCGACAATGGTTGTATCTGGTGATTTGTTTAAGATTTATTTTGATAAGGATGTTGATTTAAAATTAATAAAGGAAAATTTAACTAATAAACAAAGTAGATTAGAGCAAGAGATGAATAAAATATCCCAAAGATTAGAGAATAAAAGTTTTGTAGATCGAGCTCCAAAAGAGATTGTTGAACAAGAAAAAAATAATTATAATAATTTAAAGAATGATATTGAGAAAATATCAGTAACAATAAAGGGTATATGATGGCTAAATTCAATAAAAAGAAACTTCCAAGCAGACATACTTCATTAGGAGCAGACAGAGCTCCACACAGATCATTTTATTATGCTATGGGAGAAACTGAGAAAGACGTAGCAAAACCTTTTGTTGGCGTCGTTTCCACATGGAATGAGGCAGCTCCTTGTAATATTGCGTTAATGAGACAGGCTCAATCAGTTAAAAAAGGAGTTAGAGCAAATGGTGGAACTCCAAGAGAATTTTGTACCATTACCGTTACTGACGGTATTGCAATGGGTCATGAAGGAATGAAGTCTTCATTGATATCTAGAGAAGTAATAGCAGATTCTGCTGAACTTACTGTAAGAGGTCATTGTTATGATGCTTTAGTTGGTATTGCTGGATGTGATAAATCCTTACCAGGTCTAATGATGTCTATGGTTAGATTAAATGTACCAAGTGTATTTATATATGGTGGATCAATCCTTCCAGGCAAATATAAAGGAAAAGACGTTACAGTTGTAGATGTATTTGAGGCGGTTGGAAAACATTCAACAGGTCAAATGTCTGCTGCAGAACTTAGAAAATTAGAATTAGTTGCTTGTCCTAGTGCAGGTGCTTGTGGAGGTCAATTTACTGCAAATACGATGGCATGTGTATCTGAGGCAATTGGATTAGCACTTCCTTATTCAGCAGGAACACCAGCTCCATATGAAGA
This sequence comes from uncultured Pelagibacteraceae bacterium, assembly GCA_902586485.1. Lineage (GTDB taxonomy): Bacteria > Pseudomonadota > Alphaproteobacteria > Pelagibacterales > Pelagibacteraceae > Pelagibacter. The sequence continues at coordinate 3,163 of CACIHO010000006.1, forward strand.
AAGAGATAAATACGCAAAAGCTAGTGGTAAAACTGTTATGAATCTTTTGAAAAAAGGAATTAAACCAAGAGATATTGTTACAAGAAAAGCTTTAGAAAATGCTGCAACAGTTGTTGCTGCAACTGGTGGATCAACAAATGCAGGATTACATTTACCTGCTATTGCAAATGAAGCAGGAATTAAATTTGATTTAATGGATGTTGCTAAAATTTTTAAAAGAACACCTTATCTTGCAGATTTAAAACCAGGTGGAAAATATGTTGCAAAAGATATGTGGTTAGCAGGTGGTGTTCCAATGTTATTAAAAACTTTATATGAAGGCGGATATATTCATGGTGACTGCATGACTGTTACTGGAAAAACTATGAAGGAAAATTTAAAAGGAATTAAATTTAATCCAAAACAAAAAGTAATGAGATCTTATAAAAATCCATTATCAACAACAGGTGGTGTTGTTGGATTAAAGGGAAACTTAGCTCCAGAAGGTGCAATTGTTAAAGTTGCTGGACTAAAAAAATTACAATTTACAGGTAAAGCAAGATGCTTTGAAAATGAGGAAAGTGCAATGAAAGCTGTTCAAAGCAAAAAGTATAACGATGGTGATGTAATTATAATTAGATACGAAGGACCTGTTGGAGGTCCAGGTATGAGAGAAATGTTATCGACAACAAGTGCAATTTATGGACAGGGAAAAGGGGAGAAAGTAGCCCTTATTACAGACGGTAGGTTCTCTGGAGCCACGAGAGGCTTTTGTGTGGGTCACGTAGGCCCTGAGGCCGCTCTAGGGGGTCCTATAGGCCTTTTACGTACAGGAGATATCATTGATATCGATGCCAAAAAAGGAACTATCAATGTAAGACTTTCTAAAAAAGAAATGGCTGCAAGAAAAAGAAAATGGAAGGCTAGAAAATCAGATTTTGGATCAGGTACTTTATGGAAATATGCACAAACAGTTGGACCTGCGTATTTAGGTGCACCAACACATCCAGGTAAGAAAAAAGAAGTTAAGGATTATTCAGAAATTTAATTTATTTTAAATTTTTTACGTTTTCTAAATCTGACTCAATCATCATTTTTACAAGATTTTTAAAACTTGTTTTTGGCTTCCATTTCAATTCTCTTTTTGCCTTATTAAAATTTCCTTTTAAATTATCTACTTCAGCAGGTCGGAAATATTTTTTATCAATGGAAATTAAAGTTCGATTATTTTTTTTATTAACAAGTTTTTCATTAAGACCTTTTCCAATCCATTTAGTATTAAGTTTTAATATTTTTACACACTCATTAATAAATTGTTTCACAGAGTGATTTTTACCAGTAGCAATCACATAATCTTGAGGTATTTTGGATTGTGTCATTTTCCACATTGCTTCAATATAATCTTCAGCATAACCCCAATCTCTTTTGGAATAAATATTACCAATTTTTAAAATTTTTTGTTTACCTAAATATATTTTTGCTAATCCAAGAGTAATTTTTCTTGTTATAAATTCTTCACCACGTAATGGCGACTCATGATTAAATAAAATTCCACTAACAGCATGCAAATTATAAGATTCCCTATAGTTTTGAACAGAGTAATGAGCAAATGTTTTTGAAGTAGCGTATGGGCTTCTAGGATGGAAAAAGGTTTTTTCATCTTGGTTTTTTTTCCCATGTTTGCCAAACATCTCGGACGTTGATGCCTGGTAAAATTTAATTTTTCTTTTGTTATTTCTTATAATTTCTAAAAGATTAAGTACTCCAATAGCGTTTACTTGAGAAGTTTCTATAGGATTTTGAAACGAGCTGTACACAAAAGATTGTGCAGCTAAATTATAAACTTCATCGATTTTATATTTGTTAAATAATCTAATAAGGTTATTTATTTCTTTTATATCTATATCTTCAATTGTCACTTTGTTTGCAATGTTCAACTTTTCCAGTCTCCAGTTATTACTCCTAGCTGACCTTCTTTCGACACCAATTACTTTATATTTTTTTTTTAAAAGAAATTTTGCAAGGTAGGCACCATCTTGACCTGAAATTCCTGTTATAAGAGCTATTTTTTTTGGCATATATAGTACTAATATATATATATTTATTAAAATGAATCAAAATTTAAATAAATTAAAAATCAGACCTGTAATACTTTGTGGTGGATCAGGCACAAGACTTTGGCCAAATTCCAAAATTCATCAAGCAAAACAGTTTATTGATTTTGGTAATTGGACTTTACTTGGAAAAACACTTGAGAGAACAAAAGCATCAATTTACGACTCTCCAATCATTAGTACTAATAAGAAATACCTAAGCAAAGTAAAACAGCATTTAAGAAAAAACAAAATAAGCAAATATAAAATAGTTGTAGAGCCTGCAAAAAGAAACACTGCTCCAGCTATATTAAGTACAGCTTTGATTAAAGATATTCCAAACAATCAACCTTTAATGTTTTTTACAGCAGATCATTTGATTGAAAAAATGAGTATTTTTAATAAGGCAATAAATAAAAATAAATCAAAACTTAATAAAGAAAATATATTTGTTTTTGGAATTAAACCTAAATCTCCAACTAGTGATTATGGTTATTTTTTAACAAAAAAAATTAAAGGTAATATCAATAAAGTAACTAGATTTATTGAAAAACCAAAAGAGGCTAAAGCAAAACAAATTATAATGAACAAAGGTTATTGGAATTCAGGAATGTTTTATCTTCGAAAAGATTCCATTATTAATAATTTTAAAAAATATCAGCCTAAAACTTATAGAAATTGTGTAAATGCAGTTAATAAAGCAAAATATAAGGCTAATACATATTATTTAAATAAAGCTTCATTTATAAAAGCAACCGCCAAATCTTTTGATTATGCAATTCTTGAAAAAACCAAACAAATTAACGCTATCAAATTAGACATTCCTTGGTCAGATCTTGGTAGCTGGAAAGAAATTTTGAAGATGTATGACAAAAATAAAAACAAATATATAAAGAAAAAAAATGTCTATTACCGTCCATGGGGCAGATATACCAATCTATTTGAAGGAAAAGAGTTTTTAATTAAAGAGCTATATGTAAAACCAAAAGGTATTTTAAGTTTACAAAAACACCATCATCGAGCTGAACATTGGTTAGTTACAAAAGGCAATGCTAAAATAACTCTAAATAAAAATACAATTGTGAAAAAGCCTGGTGAATATATGTTCATTCCATTGGGAGCAATCCACAGAATTCAAAATCCAGGAAAAAAACCTGTTAAAATTGTTGAAGCTCAGGTAGGTTCAATTTTAAAAGAAACTGACATTGTAAGATACCAAGACGTTTACGGTAGAGTAAAATAAATAATTAATGGACACCACAGTCTTTTTTGTAATTCTATTAGCAACTATTATGCATGCCATTTGGAATGCGATGGTTAAACATCATCCAGATAAAGCGATTGCAGTTCTAGCTATTGTTTTAGGCCACATTCCTTTAGCTTTAATTTGTATTTTTTATTTTCCTTTACCTGGAAAAGAGTCGCTACCGTATATAATTGCAAGCGTATTATCTCATCAAGGTTATCAATGGTATATGCTGAATTCTTACAAGGTAGGTGACTACACTAATGTCTATCCAATATTCAGAGGCTTTGGTCCTTTATTGTCTACATTGATCTCCATAATTTTTCTTGGTGTAGTATTTAAAATACCTACCCTAGTTTCAATATTGTTAATCTGTGTAGGAATAATGTTTCTTGGATTATTTGGTTCAAAAAATCAAAATCAAATTGAAATAATTAAATACTCACTGCTTACTGGATCATTTATAGGTCTTTATTCATTGATTGATGGATACGGAGCAAGAGTAAGTACATCAGCAATTTCCTATATTAGTTTTTCCTTTTTATTTAGTGCTTTAGTTTTTCCTATCATTTTAAAACTAAATAAACATGAGAATATTTTTTCAAAGGTTTTTAAATATGCAAAAATGATATTTTGGGCAGGAGGATCTATATCTTTTATTATTTACGTAATTGTTGTTTGGGGTTTCACAAAGGCTCCAATTCCTCTAGTTGCAGCTCTAAGAGAAACGAGTATTTTTTTCTCAATATTTATTGGCTATTTCTTCTTAAAAGAAACTATCAATCTTAAAAAAATTATATCGATTGTGCTTATAGTTATTGGGGTGATTGGGATTAAGCTATTTTAAATATAGTTGAATAATTTAAGAATAATTATTGTATTCAAAAGCAACAGCATTTTAGGGGCAATCGTAAATTAACTGAATTGTAATATTAGATAAATATTTTTGTAATTAAACTTATCTAAAGTTTGCTAACAAAATTTATAGTTAAATAATAAATTATTCTTCTCGTATTTATTTTAAATTTTGTTAATTAACTACTTTCTCTCTTTTCATAATTGAGAAGAGAGAAAGACGAATTCAGATATTAATTATTTACAGATGCTGAGCTTTCACTAGCTTGTTTCTTAGCTATTTTTTTTGCTCTTTTTTCAGCAGCTTTTTTTTCTAAACTTGCAATTTTTATATTAATTTTAGATAATTTTTTTTCTTTTAAACTTATCTTATTTTTAAGTTTATCTATTGATTTGATAAATTTCTTTTTTCTTTTTTCATTTTTCTTGAGTTTTTTACTCATGACAACCCCCTACAGTAAATTTAAAAAACAATCATATTTAAATTAAATATATAAGTAAAATAATTTTTTGTTAAATTATGTTATTTAAAATTATAGTAAAAAATTTACTTTTTTATCTGAAAATTCAATATCAATCTGCTTATGACATCCAAAATTGTCCCCATCAATCTGAACGGGAATTTCAAAATTATTACCATCAATATGAATATTTTTTGAGTAAGTAGTGATAACAGATTTGTTTTTCGATAAATCTCCATAAATAATAATTAAAATTATATAATATATTAGTTTTAATCTTGTTAAATCTTTGAACACGTAAGTTACCAATCTATCATCAAAAATATCTGACTTATTTATCTTATGATGACCAGCATAATACCTTGTATTAGATGACAATATCCAATCAGCCTGATGTTTTTGACCGTCAAAGAAAACATTAAGTTTATTATTATTCATAAATAAAAAATGTTGTAATCCTTTTAAACCAAAAATTATCTTTCCTAGTATTTTTTTTATACGCGTATCAATAGAGTGAACAATTTTAGCATCCCAACCAATACCAGCCATTAAAAAAAAATAATTTTCATTTATTTTTATAAGATTAGATTGTTTATAATTATTTGATGTTAAAACACTGCAAACATCATTTACTTTTTTGGTTATAGATAACTCTGCTTGAAGTAAATTGGCAGTCCCAGCCGGTATATACCCAATTGCAAAATTTTCATTAAAATCAAAGTCATTTTTGATTAATTCATTGATAGCAAATGATACTGATCCATCACCACCAGCAACTATCAATCTATCATAATTTTTATTTTTAAATTCAAGAAATATTTTTTTTGCCTCTTCTTCAGATTTAGTTTTGAAAAAATCAACAGTATTATTGATCTTTAATTTTTCATAAATTTTATTTACTAATTTTACTTTTTTCCCTGATGATGAATTGAGATTATATATTAAACAATAATGCATAATTTTTTCGTAATTAAATTTTAACATATCCTTAACATTTTAATGAAATAAGAAATAGATGATTCGAGTTACAGTTGTGTTACAAAAAAGGTTTTTTTAATGGCCCCAATATTAAAATATAAGAGTATATTCATATCTGATGTACATCTTGGTACTAAAGGTTGTCAAGCAAACAAGCTTCTAGAATTTTTCAAAAATTCAAGATCTGAAAATCTTTATTTGGTTGGAGACATCATCGATGTTTGGGCTATGCAAAAGAGTTTCTATTGGCCTCAAGAGCACAATGATGTCATTCAAAAAATATTAAGAAAAGCAAGGCACGGAACAAAAGTATTTTACATTATTGGTAATCATGACGAGGTGTTTAGAAAATTTATCCCAATGCATTTGGGTGATATTAAAATAGTAAATAGAGTTATTCATGAAACTCAGTTAGGAAAAAAATATTTAGTTGTTCATGGTGATGCTTGGGACGGAGTAATGAAACATGCAAAATGGCTATCTAAATTAGGAGCTATTGCATATGAATTATTACTTAAAATTAATATTATTATAAATTTCTTTAGAAAGTTGAGAGGTAAAGACTATTGGTCTTTGGCAAAATTTTTAAAATATAAGGTAAAAAATGCTGTCAAATATATAGGTGAATATGAAAACACACTTTCAAAATATGCAAAAAGAAAAAAATTTGATGGAATAATCTGTGGTCACATCCATCACGCTGAAAATTTAAACCTTGATGGTGTGAATTATTTAAATTGTGGTGATTGGGTTGAGTCTTGTACAGCATTAACAGAAAAATATGATGGAACTTTTGAGATAATTTATTGGGATAAAAAAAGAAAAGAATATATTTCAGAAAATATTGATAAAGACAAGTTCACTTCTTTCAAAAAAGCATCCTAAAAAATGAAAATATTAATAGTTACTGATGCTTATTACCCGCAAGTTAATGGTGTAGTAAGAACTCTCCATCAGACAGGTGAAATACTTAAATCACAAGGTCACACTATTGAATATATTACACCTCAACAATTTCTGACTGTACCTATGCCCAAATATAATGAAATTAGATTATCTTTAAATGTTTGGCCTCGTGTAAGTAATTTAATCAATTCAATTAAACCTGATGCAATACACATTGCAACAGAAGGGCCTCTTGGTTTTATGGCAAGAAGACATTGTATTAAAAAAGGTTTAAAGTTTACAACGAGTTTTCATACAAGATTTGATAAATATATGAAACTTTATATGCCTATCATTCCGGCTAAATGGTCAGAGAAATTTTTATGCAATTTTCATAATAAAGCTGAAAGAATTTTAGTGACAACAGAATCTATGCGTGAGGAGCTAATTGCATTAGGTGTTGATAATAATAAAATGGTTACATGGACTAGGGGAGGTAATCATGGTGCGTTTAAAAATCCCATTAAGAGAGACTTACCTTATAAAAGACCTATATGGATATATGTTGGTAGGATTGCAGTTGAAAAAAATATTAAAGCATTTTTAGATCTCGATCTTGAAGGTACTAAAGTTATTATTGGAAAAGGTCCAGATTTGAACAATTTGAAAAAAAAATTTCCAAATGATATTTTTTTAGGAGAAATGACTAATGGAGAATTAGCATCTCATTTTGCATCATCAGACGTTTTTGTTTTTCCTAGTAAAACTGATACATTTGGTATTGTTGTTTTGGAATCATTAAATTGTGGTACACCAGTTGCAGCTTATCCAGTGCCAGGACCTAAAGATATATTAGGTGGAACTAATATTGATACTTTAGATGATGATTTGAAGGCTTCTGCTTTAAAAGCTTTGAAGATAAGTCGCCAAGATTGTCTTGATTTTGCAAAAAAATATTCATGGGAAGAAACAGCAAAAATATTTTTTGAAAATATTTCACCTAATTATTAAAGACAATATTCATTACATTTGTTAAAACATATCCATGTTTTGGACAGAGTTGATACTCATAGTTGTAATAATTATTTTATTATATTTTTTATTTAAAAAAAATATTAAGCCAGAAAATACAGCTCCAGTTGTAAATAAGACCAATAAAGATGATTTAGGAAAGAGAGTAATTATTGAAGAATTAGAAGATCAATTTTTTGCTTTAGATAAATATAACTTAATCAAATATCTTAACAAAAGTGCAAAACAACGTTTTGGCGAAAACTTAATTGATAAAAATATTTCAAGTGTAATAAGAGATACAAAACTATTAGAAACAATTGATGAAGCTATTAAGGACCAAACCACAAAAAATGTTAATGTAGAAATCAATTTACCATCTTATCAGCTTTACAAAATTTACGTTATTCCTGGTCCTACTCATTTGTTTCCAGAAATAGACTCGGTTGTATTATTTCTAAAAGATTTTACAGAAATAACAAAAGCACAAAAATTAAAAACTGATTTTGTTGCTAATGTGAGTCACGAATTAAGAACACCTTTAGTTTCAATTAAAGGCTCCTTAGATACTATTCTTGGACCAGCTTCAAAAGACCAAGAGGGTCAAAAAAAATTTATGTCTATCATGTCTGATCAAGTATTGAGAATGGAAAACTTAATCAATGATTTATTGATTTTAAGCAGAATTGAGCTTGAAGAACACATTAAACCAAATAAAATCATTAATCTAAATGATATTTTTAAAAATATTAAAAGTAACTTTGAATTAATTCTTAAAAAAAAGAAAATTAATTTACATCTTGAACTTATTGAACCAACTTTAGTTTTTGGTGATAATGATAAATTGTTAACTGTATTTTCAAATTTAATTGATAATTCAATTAAATATTCTCAAGGTGGAAAAAATATATATGTCAAAAGTCAAAACAGTGAAGGTAAATTAATTGGTAAAAATATTGTCATTAGTATTAAAGATGAAGGGATTGGAATACCTCAACAGTTAATTCCAAGAATAACTGAAAGATTTTTTAGAGTAGATACAGAAAAAAGTAAAAAAGTTGGTGGCACAGGTTTAGGTTTAGCTATCATGAAACATATTATATCTCAACACAGAGGTGATTACGAGATTCTTAGTAAACTTAATGAAGGTACTGAAATTAGAATATATCTTCCAACAAAATAATTAATTTAAAAAGTTGTTTAAAATTAACTCTTATTCGATCAATATTTAACAAATCTTTTGTTGATTCGTATCCTATTTTAATTAAATTTTTAATATGATTAAGGTATTGCATAGTATTTTAATTATCTTATTTGTTTTTATGTCGATGATTACTAAAAGTATATCATCGGATATATCTACAATTCTAAGGAATCAACAATTAACTGTATTCGATATTGGTGTTTTTAGATTACAAGAAGATTTAAAAAGCACTTATCCTGAAATTAAAAAACATAAAGATGTCCCATATGAAGATATTTACATGGATGTTCTTACTTCATATCGAAACAATTCAGTAGATCTAATCATTTCAATTCCCGTAAATGAAAATTTAAAAAAAGAAAACTACATGTCAGATTCATTTAGATGTCGAAATATATTTAATTCTGTCAGAGATCATTTACTAAGAAATGAAAATATGAGTAATTATAGATTTACTATGGCAACAAGTTATTTAACATCTATATTTTCAACTCCAAGTAGTTGGCCCAAATGGCGTTATGATCAAAGTGTTCTTGAGGAATTAGTTAATCTCGTGAAATTGGAAGTTATTTTAAGGCCTACAACAGAACTTGCTTTTAAGGATAATGTTAATCCAGTTTCATGCAAAGGTGGTTTGGAAACCGAAAAAAATGAGATTATTATCTCAATGAAATACAACTAAAAAGTTACCTTTTTAACAAAACTGTAACAATTCTGTAATATTAAAGATTCAATAAATTTATACGAGTCTGAAATCTTTTAATTAATAATGAAAGGATTAAAGATAATGAAAAAACTAACTATAATAATTGCTTCGCTTGTTGCTTTAACAATTGCGACAGTTGCTCAAGCAAGAGATCAAATTAAAATAGTTGGTTCATCTACAGTATTCCCTTACGCGACTGTTGTTGCTGAAAGATTCGGTGGTTCAGGATTTAAAACTCCTGTAATCGAGTCGACTGGTACTGGTGGAGGAGCTAAACTATTCTGTGCTGGTGTTGGTGAGCAACATCCAGATATTACGAATGCATCAAGAGCCATGAAAGATAAAGAAAAAGCTCTATGTAAAAAAAATGGAGTTAATGAAATCGTTGAGATCGTTATTGGTAATGACGGTATTACATTAGCTTATAGTAAAGATGCAAAACCAATTAACTTTACTAAAGAGCAATTATATTTAGCATTAGCTGCACATACAGTTGTTGATGGTAAATTAGTTCCAAATATTTATAAAACTTGGGACCAAATTGATCCAAGTCTACCTAAACAGAAAATTTCTGTAATGATCCCTCCAGGAACTTCTGGAACAAGAGATGCTTGGAATTCTTTGGTAATGAAAAAAGGTATGACTAAAGAAGCTAAAGCTCTTTATAAAGCTGGTTATGAGGCTGGAAATAAAAAATACAAAAAACCTCAAAAACTTTATAGAGAAGATGGTGCTGCTATTGAAGTTGGTGAAAACGATAGTTTAATCATTCAAAAATTAGTACAAGATAAAGACATGTTTGGTTTCTTTGGATTTAGTTATTTCTTAGCTGCTAAAGACAAATTGCAAGCTGCTAGCATTGATGGTGGTCAACCATCTCTTGCGAGTATTCAAGACTACAGTTATGCAGTTGCAAGACCATTATTTTTCTATGTGAAAAAAGCTCACGTTGGTGTAATCCCTGGATTACATGAATTTGTAAAAGAGTTCACTACAACTAAAGCTATAGGTAAAAATGGCTATTTGGCTGATATTGGTTTAGTACCATTAGATAAGAAGTTGTACAAGACAACTAGAACTAATGCGAAAGATCTTGTTGCAATGGCTGACTAATAAAGCTGGTTAACAAATAAAGATAAGGGGTCTTTTTAGACCCCTTTTTTTTTAAGAAAGTGTAAAGTAAAACATTAGGAGATTCTTTGAACTTAGTTATATTCATCTTTATTGTACTTCTTGGTTTTACTAGTTACTATTTTGGAAGAAAAAAAGCCTACTCAATTCAAGCAACAAATACTAGATTAACAGCACTTCCACAATTTTATGGGTATTATTTAGCAATATGGTGCGCAATACCCGCTTTTATTATTTATTCTTTATGGGCAATATTTGAGCCGAGTATAGTTAAGTTAATAATTTTAAGTGATTATAGCAATCAAGGATATCTTGATGACGAACTAAATCTAATTTATGAAAAAACTAAATCATTATCTCGTGGTCAGTTTAGTGGAGAAATTACTACTTATCTTGAAACATCTGCAGAAAAATATTTAAATCTTCGATCTATAGCCCAAAACTCTAAAGTTGTTTTAATTTTGGCAATAATTATAGCTTCTATAGTTTATGGTTATAAAAGAATTTCTTCAAACAACAGAACAAGAGAACCGGTTGAAAAATTTTTAAATGCTGTTTTATTTACAGCTTCTTTGGCAGCTATATTAACAACTATTGGAATTGTTTTTTCATTAATATTTCAAACTATCGATTTTTTTAAAGTAATTCCCTTGTTTGATTTTATTTTTGGAACTCATTGGTATCCAGCTAAAGCATTTGTGAGAGATGCTTCTGAGCCTTTGGATCCATCAATGTATTCTGATACATTTGGGGCTGTACCAATTTTTGCCGGAACATTTTTTATAGCATTAATTGCAATGTGTGTTGCTATACCAATTGGATTGATGAGTGGAATTTATTTAGCTGAATACGCTTCAACCAAAGTAAGACAATATGCAAAACCTTTAATTGAAATTTTAGCAGGCATACCAACTGTAGTTTATGGTTTTTTTGCAGCTTTAACAGTTGGACCATTCCTTAAAGATATAGGAACGGCAATGGGATTAGAAGTATCTGCAGAGAGTGCTCTAGCTGCAGGGGGTGTAATGGGGATAATGATTATTCCGTTTATATCTAGTTTGAGTGATGACGTAATTACTAGTGTTCCTCAAAGTTTAAGAGATGGTAGTTATGCAATGGGGGCTACTAAATCAGAAACAATAAAAAAAGTTATTTTTCCAGCAGCATTACCAGGAATTGTTGGTTCTATCTTGCTAGGTGTTTCCAGAGCTGTTGGAGAAACAATGATTGTAGTTATGGCTTCAGGCCTTGCAGCCAACTTAACATTTAACCCTTTAGAATCTACTTCAACTATCACTGCTCAAATTGTCGTAATATTAATTGGAGATCAGGCCTTTGGAGATCCTAAAACCCAGGCAGCATTTGCACTAGGTATGACATTGTTTTTGGTAACACTTAGTTTAAATATTTTTGCATTAAGAGTTGTTAAAAAATATAGGGAAAAATATGAATAAAAATAAAGAAAAACTCCTAAATTCTAGATATAGGGCCGAAAAAAGATTTCAATTTTACGGGAAAAGCGCAATTTTTTTAGCTCTATTATTTTTAACAATTTTTATTTTTAAAATCTTTTCTACTGGCTATACAGCGTTTCAGAAAACTTGGTTGATTGTACCAGTCACCTTTGATGCTGAAACCATGTACCTTGACGAAAATCCTTCTAAAGAAGACTTAGAGGATGCAGATTATTTTGATCTAGCTTTACAAACAATGTTTAATTTAGATAAAAGTGCCTCAGAAAAACAACAAAATGATCTGAAGAGAATGGTCTCTTACTTTTTTGAAAGAGAGATTAAAAGGGAGCTTTTAAATGACCCTTCATTAATTGGAAAAACAAAAGATGTTTATTTAACTGCTTCAGATGATTTAGATCAAGTATTTAAAGGCAATTATCCAAGGGATTTACCTGAAGATCAAAGAAGAGTTACAGATTATCAATTAAAGATTTTTGATCAACTTGTAGAACAGGGAAGAGTTGAAAGTAAATTCAATTTAAGTTTTTTTACATACCCAGATTCAAGAGAGGCTGAATTAGCTGGTATAGCAAGCTCATTTATGGGATCGATTTTTTCTATTTTAGTTTGTTTAGTTATTGCATTTCCTGTTGCAGTGCTAGCAGCTATTTATTTAGAGGAATTTGCACCAAAAAATAGATTTACTGATTTTATTGAGGTAAATATAAATAACTTAGCAGCTGTTCCATCAATTGTTTTTGGTCTTTTGGGACTAGGTATTTTGCTGGCTGTATTTCAGTTACCTAGATCAACACCTCTAGTTGGTGGAATAACTTTATCGTTGATGACATTGCCAACAATAATTATTGCTTGTAGAGCATCTTTAAAAGCAGTTCCTCCAAGTATAAGAGAGGCTGCACTTGCAATGGGCGCTAGTAAAATGCAAACTACAATGCATCATACAGTGCCATTATCTATGCCAGGAACTTTATCAGGTACAATTATTGGCTTGGCTCAAGCTTTAGGTGAAACTGCACCTTTGATATTGATTGGTATGGTAGCTTTTGTAAATACAATTCCAGGATCTCCTTTAGATCCAGCTGCAAGTTTGCCTGTACAAATTTATATATGGGCAGAGAGTGCTGAAAGAGGATTTGTCGAGAAAGTTTCTGCTTGTATTATGGTCCTATTGGGATTTTTAATCATAATGAATTTGTTTGCACAAATAATTAGACATAAATTTGAAAAAAAATGGAGTTAAGATGATAAAGATAAATTCAAAAAATGTAGATGTTTTCTATGGAAAGAAACAAGCTCTATTCAATATAAACTTAGATATTGAAGAAAATCAGGTTACAGCACTAATTGGTCCTTCAGGTTGTGGTAAATCTACTTTTTTAAGATGTCTTAATAGAATGAATGATGTGATTGATATATGCAGAGTTAAAGGTCAGATTATTATCAATGATTTTGATATCAATGACAAGAGTTGTGATGTAGTTAGATTAAGAGAAAAAATTGGTATGGTTTTTCAAAAACCAAATCCTTTTCCTAAAACTATTTATGAAAACATTTCTTATGGCCCAACAATTCATGGCATGGCTCAATCAAAAAATGAAATGGATGAAATAGTTGAAAATAGCTTAAAAAAAGCAGCGTTATGGGAAGAGGTCAAAGATAGACTTCATGAACCAGGAACTGGTTTGTCTGGTGGACAACAACAAAGATTATGCATAGCAAGGGCTATTTCAGTTAAACCTGAAGTTATTCTTATGGACGAGCCTTGTTCTGCTTTAGATCCTATTGCTACAGCTCAAATAGAAGAACTAATTGATGAGCTAAAAAAAGACCATACTATTATAATAGTTACTCATTCAATGGCTCAAGCAGCAAGAGTATCCCAAAACACAGGCTTTTTTCATTTGGGAGAATTGATAGAACATGGTTCTACTGATAAAATATTTAAGAATCCTGAAAATAAAAGAACTCAGGATTATATTACAGGGAGGTTTGGATAATGGTTGAAGCACCACACACGGTTAAGTCTTACGAGGAAGAACTTAAAAATTTAAATAGTAATATAATTAAAATGGGTGGTTTTTGCGAGGAGTCATTAGGCAAGGCTATTCAAGCCATTACCACAAGAAATAGTGATAATGCGGAAGCTGTTATAAAAGATGACGAAAAAATAGATAAGTTTGAAACTTTAATAGAGCAACAGGTGGTAAATCTAATTGCTTTAAGACAACCAATGGCAATAGATTTAAGAGAAACTGTAACCGCATTGAAAATTTCATCTGATTTAGAACGAATAGGTGATTTGGCAAAGAATATTTCAAAAAGAACATTATTATTAAATGAAAATTTACCAAAAAATTTGACCGAAGCTTTGGTAAGAGTTTCTTCTAATGTTCAAAAACAACTCAAATCTATTTTGGATGCATATTTAGATAGGTCATCTGCTATGGCTATAAATGTCTGGGAAGGTGATGAACAAATAGATGATTTAACAAATTTATGTATGCAAGAAGTAATAAAATATTTGAAGGAAGACGAAAAAAATCTAGATGATGGTACTCATTTATTATTTGTTACTAAAAATATTGAACGTATCGGTGATCACACAACAAACGTTGCAGAGCAGGTATATTATTTAGTTACAGGAGAGTATTTAGAAGGAGATCGTCCAAAAGGAACAGAGCCAATAGTAACAGGAGAAAAGTAATAAATGTCTGCTCACGTGTTTATTGCTGAAGATGAAACTTCAATAGTAACGCTGCTAAAATATAATCTTGAAAAAGAAGGTCACAAAGTAAGCTATTCCGAAAATGGTGAAGATGCACTTAAACAAATCAAAGATAAGCATCCTGACTTAATATTAATGGATTGGATGTTGCCAGATTTGTCAGGTGTTGAAATATGTAAGAATTTAAAAAAAGACAAAAAGTATAACGACATACCTGTAATAATGTTGACAGCAAAAGGTGAGGAAGAGGACAAATTAAGAGCTTTTGATACAGGTGCAGATGATTATGTAACAAAGCCATTTAGTCAAAAAGAACTTAATGCAAGAATTAAATCACTACTTAGAAGATCAAAACCACAATCATCTGCAGATGTTGTTGAGTTTACAGATCTAAAAATAGATAGAATAACAAAAAGAGTTTATAGAAATAATGTTGAAATAAATTTAGGTCCTACAGAATTTAAATTATTAGATTTTTTTATCAAAAATCCAAAAAGAGTATATTCACGAGAACAACTATTAAACAATGTTTGGGGTGAAAATATTTATGTAGAGTCTAGAACAGTCGATGTACATATTAGAAGATTAAGACAAGCTATTAATATAGATAAAACCAAACCATTAATTAGAACTGTAAGATCAGCAGGTTATTCATTAGAATCTTGAAGGTCTTTAGGTCTCATAAATTCCTTAATTAAACCACTTCCATCTAATTTATTCCATTCATTAAAATCAAAATAAATTTTTGCAAAAGCTGATGTTGGAAATTTATAGTTTAATAACTTAAAATGATTGTTGTTATGATTTTTTGTCAGTGATCGTACTAGATTTCTAACAGCAGGCTCGTGGTTAATTAAAAGCACAGATTTAAATTTTTTAGGTGTTTTTTTTATTATATCTATAATTTTATCTTCACTTGATAGGTATAATTTTTTTGAAGAAATAATTTTTTTTGGTTTTTCTATTTTTTTTAATAAAATTTTTAACGTTTTCTTTGTTCTTTTTGATGATGAAAGTAATATGTAATCAAACTTATATTTTTTTTTAACAAAAAATTCACAAATCTTTTTTGCATTTTTCTTGCCACGCTTACTTAAAGGTCTTTCATGATCCTCAAGATTTGGATGGTCCCAGCTAGATTTTGCATGACGCATAACGTATAATTTGAGCATAAAGTTTAAATATATGACTGCATTAAAAAAACAAGATAAAGAAATACTTAGATCTAAATACATAAATAGAGAATTGTCTTGGCTCAAATTCAACGACAGAGTTCTTCTAGAAGCCCAAAATATTGAAAACCCACTTTATGAAAGAATTAAATTTTTATCTATAGCTGGATCAAATTTAGATGAATTCTTTATGGTACGTGTCGCGGGTTTATATAGTCAAATCAAGCAAGAGGTAGATTCTCTTAGCTCTGATGGTCTTACTCCTGATGAACAAATGAGTGAAGTTATTTTGGAAACAAATAATCTTCTTAATAAACAAAATAAAATATATAGAGATTTAATTCTTCAATTAAAAAAAGCAAATATAAGTATAGTTAAACCTGAAAATTTAAGTAAATCGGATCAAAAAAGATTATTTAAAATTTTTAATGAAGAAATTTACCCTCTGCTAACACCATCGGCAATAGACCCAGCTCATCCCTTTCCATTTATTGCAAATCAAGGAAGAGCATTAGTTATGAGATTAAATAAGAAAAATAAAAAAAGAGTTTTAAATGCAATAATAGTAATTCCAAAAGCTTTATCAAGATTTATTGAAATAGATGGAAATAAAAGTTTTAAAAAATTTTTAATTATTGATGATGTTATAAGTTTTTTTGCTTCTGAAATATTTCCTGATCATGATTTAGATAAAAAAATGTTATTTAGAGTTATAAGAGATAGTGATGTAGAAATTCAAGAGGAGGCCGAAGATTTAGTAAGATCTTTTGAATTGGCTTTAAAAAGAAGAAGAACAGGTGACATCGTACGTTTAGAAATTTTAAAAAATAGTAATAATGACTTAATTAAGTTTATAACCAATAAGTTAAACGTAAAATCTGAATACATCTATGAAATTGAAGGCATTGTTGGAATTCAAGATATCGACCAAGTTTGTAAAATTAAAAATTCTAAATTAAGATTTAAAAATTTTAATCCCAGAGAGGTTGAGAGATTAAAGGAATTTAATAATAATTTTTTTGATACTATAAAAAAAAAGGATTTAATAGTTCATCACCCTTTTGAAACATTTGATGCTGTCGTTGAGTTTTTAAATCAAGCTGCATATGATAAAAAAGTTATAGCAATTAAACAAACTCTATACAGAACAACGTTAGACTCTCCAATTGTTAAAGCCTTAATAACAGCAGCTGAAAATGGAAAGACAGTAACCGCTTTAATAGAGATCAAAGCAAGATTTGATGAAGAAGCAAACATTCAACTTTCAAGAAGTTTAGAAAAGGCAGGAATTCAAATAGTTTATGGTTTTGCAAAATATAAAACACATGCAAAATCATCTTTAATATTAAGAAAAGAGCAGGGAAAAATTCAAACTTATATACATCTGGGAACTGGTAATTATCACCCAGTTAATGCAAAAATTTATACTGACTTATCTTTATTTAGCTCTGATAAAAAAATAGCAACTGATGTAGAAAAATTTTTTAATTATGTAACTGGTTATTCAAAACCACGAAATCTTAGTAAAATATCTATATCACCAATTAATCTTAGGGAAACTTTGAACAAATGTATTGCTAACGAGATAGCAAATGTCAAAAAAGGTAAAAAAGGTGAAATATGGGCCAAAATGAATTCCTTAGTAGATCCAGTGATAATTGATAAATTTTACGAAGCTTCAAATGCTGGAGTAAAGATATTATTATTTGTAAGAGGTGTTTGTTGTTTAAGACCTGGAGTTAAAGATAAATCTGAAAATATAATAGTTAAAAGCATGATTGGAAGATTTTTGGAACACTCAAGAATTTATTGTTTTTCAAATGGAAAAACAATGCCTAGTAGAGATGCAAAAGTTTTTATTTCATCAGCAGATTTAATGCCAAGAAATTTAAATCGAAGAGTTGAACTTCTAGTTCCAATTGAAAACCAAACAGTCCATGAACAAGTTCTTGATCAAATTATGTTAGCTAATTATTTAGATAAAAAACAAAGTTGGGAACTCGATGCTAGTGGAAATTATAAAAAAATAAAATATAGTGAAAATGATTCTTTTTCAGCCCATGATTATTTTATGAATAATCCTAGTTTATCTGGAAGAGGTAAAGCTAAATTAAAAATGAAACCGAAAAAATTAAACTTAAGATTAATTAAAAGTGGAAATTAAAGTTTTTAAAAATAAACAAAATTTAAAATTAAAACCTGCTAAATTAGCAGTTATTGATATAGGATCTAATTCTATTAGGATGCTAATTTATGAAGATTTTAGCTCTTCTCGTGTGCCATTTTTCAATGAAAAAGCTGTTTGTGAACTTGGTAAAAATTTAGATAAATCAAGAAAACTTCATAAGTCTGGTGTTGATTATGCTCAAAAAGTATTGAAGAGATTTTCAGAGATTTTAAATGTTTCTAAAATTGTTAATTTAAAAATAATAGCAACTGCTGTTTTAAGAGAAGCAACTGATGCAAAACCATTTGTTGAATATGTAGAAAATCTTTTTAAGAAAAAAATAGAAATCTTAAGTGGTGAGGAAGAAGCAATTTGTTCAGCAGAAGGTGTTAAAATTGGATTTGATAATGTAGATGGGTTAGTTGCTGATCTTGGTGGAGGTAGTTTAGAACTAGCTCGAGTTGAAAATGGTTTGATCACTAATAAAACATCTTTACCCTTAGGTGTTTTAAGATTAATAAATAATCCAATTGTAAAAAAGAGAAACCTTTCCAAATATATAAAAAAACTTTTCAAAGACGAGAAATGGTTATCTAAAAAAAAATTTGAAAACCTATATTTAGTTGGTGGAACATGGAGAGCTTTATTTAAACTTCATTTGTTTCAAAATAAACACCCTGTCCACATAATTCATCAGTATTCGGTAAATTATGAAACTATATCATCATTTTTAGAAAAAATTGCATCTTTCAATAAAGCAAAACTAAAAACAGTTGAATATATATCTAAATCTAGAACACCTTATCTACCATACAGCGCTATAATATTAGATGAGATCATGAATGTAACAAATCCAAAAAACATAATATGTTCTATAAGCGGAATTAGAGAGGGATCTCTAGCAAAAGATTACCTTAAAAATATTGATAACTCTCAAGTTTTTGAGAAATCATTAGAATATATTTCTAAGAAAAGAGGTGATTTGGGATTAACTTACAAAAAATATCATGAATTTATCAAACCTGTATTTGAGGGTAATGAACATTTTAATGAAAAATTACTTAATTTGGCTTGTGTTTTAAGTCATATGGATTGGGGACTTGGTGCTTTTCAAAAGGCAGAATTAGTTTTTCAAGAAACATTAAATACCCCTTTATTGAGACTTTCACATAAAGAAAGAATTCAAATAGCTCTTTCATGTTATTGGAGGTACTGCAGCATTAAATACAACCCTAAAATAGAATATTTGACATTTTTAAATAATAATGAAATTTTTTCTAGTAAACAAGTTGGTGCAGCCTTAAGATTTGCTCACTCACTTACATCTATTTCAACTATCTTCTTAGAGGAATTTAAATTGTATAAAAGAGGTAACTCTGTATTTTTAAAAATTCCAGCACAACATCAAGAAATAATTTCTAAACAAGTTACAAAAAGATTTAAAGCTCTTGCACGAGAATTATTTTTAGAACCAAGAGTATTATATTCAAATAGTTAAACTCTTTAAAAAAAACACAACTATTAGTTTAATAATAGTTTCTTTGTAATAAATTTTTAATAAAAAATAAATATTTCATTCATTTTTATTTTATAAATAAATTATAAAATATTTAAATTTTTAATTATCAATCCACCCCTTAATATACGCTCGATTAATTTTATCGGGCGTATTTATTATAACTTTAAAATTTTTTAATTTTTTTTTAAGAATAATTTTTTTGCAATAAAAACAGCAATTAACATACCAATTAATTCAGCAACTATATAAAAAGGAGTGTTTAAATAACTTATACCAGTAAAAGACTCTGTGAATGTTCTTGCTATTGCTACAGCAGGATTTGCAAAGGATGTTGATGAAGTAAACCAATAACCAGCTGTAATATATAACCCAACAGATGCAGCTACGGTAATTTTACCTGACTTCATGGATCCAAAAATAATGATTATTAGTCCTAAAGTAGCAATAATTTCTGATACAAAAATGTAGATACCATCTCTTGATTTTGTCGATAATTCAAAAATCTGATGTTCAAAAAAGAAATTAGCTAAAGCCACACCTAACAAACATCCTAGGATCTGAGCTGAAATATAAAAGGGTAGAAGACGTTTTTTTAACTTTCCTGTAATTGTCATAGCAATACTTACAAATGGATTGAAATGAGCCCCAGACACATCAGCAAAAACAGTTATTAGCACAAACAATCCAGCTCCAGTTGCTATAGTATTTGCAATTAGCATTACCGCTGTATCATTGGTAAGATTTTCTGCCATTAAACCTGACCCAACTATGATCATTACTAGAAAGCAACTTCCAATAAATTCTGAAAGAAAATATTTATTTTTATTTTTCATCTAGCCAATCTTTAATTTTATTGCTTATAATATTAAAAGTGTTTCTAATGATTATTTGCTTTTCTTCGTTATTTGCAGTTTGAAGTTTAGCCACTGGATCGTCTATATTCCAGTGTATAATTTGGTTTTTATCAGGCCAAATAGGACATACCTCATTATTTGCGTTATTACATACTGTTATTACATGATCCATTTTTATTTCATTATTTATAAACTCTTCAAAGTTTTTAGAACTATAATTAGTTAGATCATAATTTTTATTTTTCTCTAAAAAACTTCTAACATCAATATTAATTGTTCCAGATGGATTACTACCAGCACTAAAAGCTTTAAATTTATTTGAGTATTCATTATTGATAATACTCTCAGCTATAATGCTTCTTGCTGAATTTCCTGTGCATACAAATAAAATATTTTTCATTAAAAAATAATTTTATAAATTCCGATTACAAATAATGGAATTTGTAATCCAAAGTTAGTTAAAATGGCCTTATCCTTTAATAAGAAACCTGAAATTGTCCATCCAACAACACCAAGCCCATGAAAATAAATATTCAGCGGGTAAATATTAAGATTTGTAAGTAAAATACCTGTTAACACTAAAAGTGTACTGATCCACTTAAGATATTTTTTTAAAAATGACATTCAAAATTTATATGAATGTTTTGTTAAAGATTTATTACAATAAACTTTAATGTGATTTAATTTTATTGAAGTTCAAAGATAGAAACATAATGTTTCATTTTAGGGAATGGAAATCAAAAAAGCTTCTTTTTGTGTGTCCATGGACCTTTTTTTGTCTTAGGTAAAAACCCTTTTAGATCAACAAGAACTTTTTCGGACAATTTTCTGTAGGTGGTAAGTTTTCCTCCATAGATATTCAATAAAGGCAATTTTTTAATAATTTTTAGATCAAAAACATAATCCCTTGTAACTTTTGAAGCTGAATTAAAGTCTTCAATTAAAGGTCGTATTCCTGAATAAGTATCTACGATGTCCTTTGTTCTGATTTGTTTTTTTAAGTAATTGTTTACTGAATTAATTAAATAGCTAATTTCTTTTTTAGATATCCCTTTATTTTCTGGTGATTTCACTTCCACTTCAGTTGTTCCAATTAAAGAAAACTTCCCTTTATAAGGTAACACAAATATTATTCTTTTATCTGTATTTTGAAATGTGAATGCAACGTTTTCTTTGTACAATTTTTTTGTAATGATATGACTTCCTTTAACCAGTCTTATTTTTTTCTTAGATTTTATTTTTATATTTTTATTTAAAGTTTCATTTATCCATGGTCCAGATGCATTGATTAAAACTTTTGATTTTATTTTTTTTCCATTTTGAAGACTAATGACCCACTCATTATTAATAATTTCAGCTTTTTTAACTTTGTTATATTCTAGTATTTTAGCGTTGTTTCTTTTTGCATCTTGAGCGTTTAACTTTGTTAATTTTTTATCATCAATTTGAATGTCAAAATATTGAAAACCAGTTTTATATTTTTCTTTAAGAATATTTGAATATTTTTTTGTAAGATCAAATTTTTTTGATTTTGGTATATTGCTTTTGCCACCTAAATTGTCGTACAAAAACAAACCAAATTTAATTAACCAGGCTGGTCGAATTTTATCTGCATAAGGAATTATAAAAGGAATCGGTTTGGAAATATGTTTAGCAATTTTATAAACAATTTCTCTTTCTTTGAGAGATTCTCTAACTAATTTGAATTCATAATTTTCTAAATAACGAAGACCACCATGTACTAATTTCGTCGACCAAGATGAGGTTGCTCCTCCAATCTCACCTTTGTCAGCTAAACAAACTGATAAACCTCTACCTGCAGCATCCCTCGCAATACCTGCGCCGTTTATACCGCCACCTATTATGAATAAATCAAAAATTTTAGACATTTAAATCATGATTTTTTAAAAATATACAACCTCTTTTAGAAATTTAAAATTTTTAAATGAAATTATTTACAATTTCATAATATCTTAACATTAATTAATTATTAATAAAAAATAAAATAAACTAAACTTAACAGAAGGATAGATATGAAAAAAATACTTAGTGTTTTAACAATTCTATTTACTTTCTCTTTTACATCACACAGTTATTCAAAAACAGAAATTCATTGGTGGTACGGAAACAGTGGTTTTCTTGGTGATGTAATTATTGAAATTGCAAATAGATTTAACGCTTCACAAGATCAATATACGGTCATTCCTACAGGAAAAGGAAGTTATGAAGATAACATGGCGGCAACTATTGCTGCATTTAGAGCAGGAGACCAACCACACTATTCACAGGTTTATGATGCTGGTGCTGCAATAATGGTAGCGCAAGTAAAAAATGGTGTTGTCATCGGTTTTGAAGAAATGGCAGAGAAATATGGCATTGATGTAGATGCTGACAATTATATTCCAGGCATTAAAAATTTCTATGCAGACTCTGATGGAAAAATGATTGGTGTGCCTTTCAATAGCTCAACTTGTTTGATGTATGCAAACATGGACATATTGAAAAAAGTAGGAATTGAGTCAGTTCCAAAAACTTATGAAGAGTTTGAGGCTATAGCTCCAAAAATTAAAGCTGCCGGATACATACCTTTAGTTCAAAGTCACTTTCCTTGGATATGGACAGAAAATTTCTTTTCAAGACATAATCTACTTATGACTGATGGAAACAATGGTTACGATGCTGTTCCAACAAAAACTTTATTTGCTGAAACAGATGCATTTGTAATGCATTGGAAAAAAGTCAAGGAATGGTATGAAAAAGGCTTTTATGGATATAAAGGAAGAGCGTGGGGAGATAACCAAGCTCCATTTATAGCTGGTGAAGCTGCATTTTGGTTTGGTTCAGCTGCTTCGTTCGGTGGAATGAAAGGTGTTGTACCTAACTTTACAGTAAACCATATTCCTTACTGGGATTCTGTAACTGGTGGTAAAGAGTATCCAACGTTTATCGGTGGTGCTGCTAACTGGATCTTAAATGGTCATACTGAGGAAGAGTACAAAGGACTTGCTAAATTTATAGAATTTATGGGTTCTCCAGAGATGGATCTGTATTATCACAATATGACTGGTTACTCTGCAGTAACTAAAGGTGGAATAGAGTTAGCTGAAACTATAAATTTCTATAGAGCTTCTCCATATCATAAAGCAGTTGGTGAACAATTAAGCTTAGAAGGTTCGACTATTCCTGGTGGATATAGAGCTGGTAATTGGCCACAAATTCGTGAAGTAATTTACGAAAATGTTGAGCCAATGTTAAACGGCAAAATATCAATCGAAAAAGGATTGCAGAACATGGATAAAGGTGCAGCTAAATTGTTAAAACAATTCGCTAAAACTTTATAATTAATAATTTAAATAAGGAGGGTGTTGATTTACCCTCCTTATTTTTTATTTTACTTATATGAAAAAAGTCCAATTTAAATCTAGCTATTCACAATATTTATTCTTAGCACCACAGTTAGGAATTTTATTAATTTTTTTATATTGGCCAATCATACAAACCTTCAGAGATGCATTTACAATGCAAGATGCTTTTGGATTTGGAGCGACGTTTGTATGGTTTGATAATTTTTTATTTATTTTTGATGATCCAGCTTATTTTATAGCTTTCAAATTTACTATTATTTATAGTTTTGCAATTACATTAATTACCGGCTCAATCGGTTTGCTGCTTGCCGTTCAGGCCAATAATGTAATACATGGTAAAAGCACTTACAAAACACTTTTAATTTGGCCTTATGCAATTGCGCCTGCGGTTGTAGGTGTAATGGCAAATTATTTTTTTAGTGAAAGATTTGGGCTCCTTTATCATTTATTTCACGAACTTTGGGGTTTCAATTGGTACGAGAGTGTTTTTGACTCGTATATTTATGTAATAATAGCTGGTTCTTGGAAGCAAATCAGTGCTAATTTTATTTTCTTCTTGGCAGGTCTTCAAGCTATACAAAAATCTGTAATTGAAGCATCAATGATTGATTGTAAAAATAGTTTTAGAAGATTTTGGACAATTACATTCCCATTATTAATGCCAACTACATTCTTCTTAATAATTATTAATATAACCTATGCTTTCTTTGATACATTTGGAATTATTGATACTACAACGATAGGTGCTCCTTCAGGTGAAACAAGAACTCTAGTTTATAAAGCCTACATGGATGGATTTAGAGGATTAGATTTAGGAAGTGCTGGAGCTCAATCAATAATGATGATGTTGATTGTATTAGTAATTACAATTTTTCAATTTAGATATATCGAAGGGAAAATACATTATAATTAATGACTAGATTTATCACATCAAGTTTTTCACATTTAATTTTAATCATTGGAATACTTATCATGGTACTTCCTGTGTGGATGATTTTTGCTAGCTCAACGCACACAAGTTCAATGATTAATATGAATGGTCTCCAAATGTTTTTAGGAGATAGCTTTTATGAAAATTACTTACGGGTTTTATTATATCAGGGTGGTTTCTTTAAAGAGATAACAGCATTAAAAATGTTTTTTAATAGTTTTTTAATGGCTACGGGAGTTGCAATTCTATCCGTTGTCACATCTTTAATGGCTGCCTACGCATTGGTTTATTATAGAATAAAACATGCAACATTATTGTTTTGGATAATTTTTATCACGATATTAGTACCACTAGAGTTAAGAATTTTTCCTACTTATTCAGTAATGGCTGAACTTAATTTAGTAAATTCTTACTTTGGATTAATAGTTCCAATTTCAGCATCAGCTATAGCAACATTATTCTTTCGACAATTTTATAAAACTGTTCCAGATGAATTACTTGAGTCTGCAAAACTTGATGGGGCAAATACCTGGAGATTTTTTGTTGATTTTTTAATTCCTTTGTCAAAAACGATGATTGTAGCGATGTTAATATTTATGTTTGTTTTTGGTTACAATCAGTACTTATGGCCGCTATTGGTAACAACTTCAGAACAATATTGGACAGTGGTTATGGGATTAAAAATGATGTCGGGTTCTATTGTTCATCGTTTTGCTTTTGTGATGATGTCTATGGTTCCACCAATTTTAATTATAATTGTGTTGCAGAAACATTTTATTAAGGGGGTTTTTCAAGATAAATGAAAATTAAACCACTTCAAATAATTGCTCATATTATTTTAATATTAGGGGTATTGTTAATGGTAGTTCCTATTTGGATATCTTTTGCAAGTTCTTCACATGACTCTGTAACTATACTGACGGAAGGTATGAAGTTTCATATAGGTGATCAGCTAGCAAGAAACTATAACGAAGTTTTAAATGAAAAAGGTGGTTGGTCAGAAGAAGTGACTGCTGCAAAAATGTTTATTAATAGTTTTATAATGGCATTAGGGATTGCAACACTTAAAGTAGTTATTTCTGCAATGTCAGCATATGCTTTGGTTTATTATAGATTTAAATTAGCTGTACCAATTTTTTGGTTAATCTTTATTACTCTACTTGTTCCTTTGGAGGTAAGAATTTTTCCAAGCTATAAAATTGTATCTGATTTAGGTTTAACAAATTCATACACAGGCCTTATTCTTCCATTAGTTGCTTCAGCTACAGCAACTTTTTTCTTCAGACAATTTTACAAAACAATTCCAGATGAACTTTTGGAGTCGGCAAAATTAGATGGAGCAAATGCTTGGAGTTTTTTCATAGATTTCTTGGTACCACTATCAAAAACTATGATAGCAGCAATGTTTATCTTTATGTTCGTATATGGATATAGCCAATATTTATGGCCGCTAATAATGACAACTGCAGAAGAATATTGGACTGTTGTAATGGGAATGAAAATTATTTACACAGAAAGCTATGAAGGAGTTGCTTTGCCAAGAACAGCAGAAAGATTTGCATATATAATTTTATCAATGATCCCACCAGTTTTAGTGGTAGTATTTTTACAAAAATGGTTCATAAAAGGATTAATTCAAACGGAGAAATAAATGAGTTTTTTAGATTTAAAAAATGTGACTAAGATTTATCCAAACGGAACTAAGGCTGTTCACGAAACTTCATTAAGTGTAGATGAAGGAGAGTTTATGGTTTTTGTAGGACCAAGTGGATGTGGAAAATCAACTTTATTAAGAATGGTTGCAGGTTTAGAGGACATTACAGAGGGTGATATTAATCTTGATGGAAAATTAATTAATGAAGTTGATCCATCTGAGAGAGATGTAGCAATGGTGTTTCAGAACTATGCATTATACCCACATATGAATGTGTATAATAATTTGGCTTATGGTTTAAAAAACAGAGGAATTGATAAAGAAACAATTGAGCAAAAAGTAAATGATGCAGCTAAACTGTTACAAATTTCAGATTATTTACAGAGAAAACCTTCAATGTTATCTGGAGGTCAAAGACAAAGGGTTGCTATGGGAAGAGCAATTGTAAGAAATCCAAAAATATTCTTATTTGATGAACCTCTTTCAAACTTAGATGCAAAATTAAGAATTCAGATGAGACTTGAAATTAAAAAACTTCAACAAAAGGTTGGAGTAACAAGTATATTTGTTACACATGATCAAGTTGAGGCCATGACACTTGCTGACAGATTGGCAGTAATTAATAATGGAATTATTGAACAGCTTGGAACTCCTATTGAGATATATGATAATCCAAAATCTTTATTTGTTGCTGGTTTTATTGGTTCACCTCAAATGAATTTTTTAAATGGTAATTTAAAAAATAAAACATTATCTGCAGAAGGTTTTGAAATTAAAGATGTTAATACTGACTTTGAGGGTGAGGTTACATTAGGAATAAGACCTGAGCATTTAGTACAATCTGAGAGTGGTTTAATTAATTTAACAGTAGACTTAGTGGAACAGCTTGGTTCGGATAATATTGTTTATGGTCAATTGAAAAATAAAAAAGACTTTTGTTATAGGTGTCCAGGAAATCAAACTGTTGAAAAAGGTTCTAATTTAAGAGTAAATATGGAGAACAATAAATATTATATTTTTGATAAAAGTACTGGCAAAAGAGTTAATTAAATTTGATTTTAAGTAAACCAAATCATATAAAAATTTATGGTCATCGAGGAGCTAGAGGTGATCTTCCTGAAAATACTTTAGAGAGTTTCAAATATTTATTTGATAATAATTTTAGTGGATTAGAAGTAGATATTTTATTTTCTAAAGATTCGGTGCCAGTAATTACCCATGATTTTTTCTTAGACAGAGATCAGACTAAAGACTTAGATGGTAATTGGATAGAAGATGAATATATGAAAATTAATAGTAAAACTTATAAAGAATTATTAAATTATGATATAGGAGCTGTTAATAAATTATCTAGTTATGGCAGAAGATTTTTAAATCAAAAAAGTTTAGAAAACCAGAGAATACCAAATTTAAACAAATTATTTAAATTATTAAAATCTTATGAAACTGAAGATTTAATAATTAATTTAGAATTTAAGTCTAGTCCATTAATTAGCAATCTAGTTCCTGAACCTATTGAGATTGTAAAACTTGTAAAGCAAGAAATAGAAGTCTCTAATTTAAGCGATCGAATTTTAGTTTCTTCCTTTGATTGGAGAGTTTTAAAAGAATTTAAATTACAATTACCAAAAATTTCTAGAGGTTATTTATCAACACAACAAGAATTAAAAAAAACAAGGAAAAATATTTATGAAAATTCACCTTGGATGGGGTTTATTCCATTTTTTAATAACAGTGAAATTCCAGAAGTTATAAATAATTTAGGTGGAATTGCTTGGCATCCTTTTTACAAAGATATAAAAAAAAAAAATATTGAAGAAGCACACAATCATGGACTAGTGGTAAATACTTGGACTGTAAATAGAGAAAGCGACATGATGCGGATGATTGAATATGGTGTAGATGGAATATTTACAGATTATCCTCTAAGGCTGAAAGAACTTTGTGAAAAAGAAAATAAAAAATGGTTTTAGTATATTTTAATGGATTTAAACATAGTTAATAATGAGGAAAAGTTTTTAGCAGGTAAACTTGAAGGTTACACTTTAAAAGGTGCTGAAAATAAATTTGACAACAAAGGAAACCCTATATCATTTCCAGGCTGCACAATAATTTGCAATATTCCTATTAATACCGATTTATCTAATCAAATTATTAGTTTCCAAAAAAAAATAGAAAATTTTAATCCTAAAAAAACTTATTTCTATTTACCTCCATCTAGTTTTCATATGACATTATTTGATTGTTGTAATTTAAATACAAAAAACACCAATTATTGGCCATCCGATATAGATCCTGATATGGATTATAAAGATATAGCTGTTGAATTAAATAAAAAAATTGAAAATTATAATTTTCCAAAACAATTTAATCTTAAACTAAAAACTTTTTTTGGTGGTTATAGTATTATTTTAGTACCCTTTTCTGAAAAGGATGAAAAAATTCTAAGAAATTGTAGAGATGAACTTAGTAGCTTGTTAAAAATTAAATTTGAAAATCATCAAAGATATACTTTCCATATTACTTTAGCTTATATTTTGAGACAACTTAATGAGACTGAAATAAAAAACTTAATTGAATTTAATAAACAACTATCCTCTGACTTTAATAAAAAATTTCCAAAAATTACTTTCAAAAAACCTGAAATGTATACTTTTAAAGATATGCTGGAGTTTAAAAGTATTAATTCTTAAAGCCTGTAATAGTTTTTTTTTTAGAAATGACATTTGATTTTTATATAAATGTAATTTTAAAGATTTATTACAATAAACTTTAATGTGATTTAATTTTTTTGAAGTTCATAGATAGAAACGTAATGTTTCCTCTTAGGCAGTGGGATAATGATTGGAACTTTAGTCAATCTTGGTTTTATTGATTTATTTCCTACAATTATATTTTTGTCATAATTTTCCAAATCAACCTCAGGATGAGGATTTCCATCATTGATTAATGGCCACGCATCACAAGCTCTATAACCAAATAAAATTAACGGTCTTGAGTTATTCATTTGATTGTGTCCAGACCCATGAACTGATCTACAATGAAAAAATACTACTGTTCCAGCTGTTCCAGTTATAGAAACACTATCTTTAGTTCCTATTTTATTTTTCTTAGTGTCTATTTTTCCAACAAAATAATTTTCTTTGCTGTGGTGGCTGTACAATTTCTTTTTGTGTGAATTCTTAATTATTTTAAGTGGCCCATTTTTCTCGTAGCAATCATCTAAATATATACCAACTGTAATTAAATCATCATTTGTATGAGGGTAAAAAGCCCAATCTTGGTGCCATCCAATTTCACTTCCTTTTTTCTTATTTGGAAGCTTAAAATTTAATTTACCTAGATGAAATCTAACTGTTCCGCCTAACAATTTTTTAGCTATAGATATAATCCTATTATCTCTAGATAATTCATAGAAAACTTTATGTCTGTTCTGAGGATTATTTAGTCTTAAAATCTCTTTATTTTTTGAAGAACCTGAATTGTAGACAAAATGGTAATTATCATAGGACTGAGTTCCATTTGAACCATTACTTTTTTTTCTTTTTTTTTCTTTTGAAATTACTTCATTAACAATTTTATTAATTTTATTTATCTTTGTTTGAGAAATTAGATTTTCTTTAACTAGAAAGCCATTTTTTTTAAATAAATTTAAATCATTCATAAATGCAGATTATAAATAAAAATAAATCTTCTTATAAAAAATACAATGTTTAATTAAATTATTAATAAAATTTAGTAATTTTAAATTATTTTTTTAATGCATCTTCAAGATAATCCAATCTATCTTGACCCCAAAAAATCTCGTTATTTAAGACATATGAAGGAGCACCAAATACATGGTTATTAACTGCATCTTTTGAATTTTTTTGGTACTCAATGTTTACTTCGTCAGTTAAAGCTAAGTTCTTCATT
The DNA here is from genome assembly GCA_902586485.1 of uncultured Pelagibacteraceae bacterium. Taxonomy (GTDB): domain Bacteria; phylum Pseudomonadota; class Alphaproteobacteria; order Pelagibacterales; family Pelagibacteraceae; genus Pelagibacter. The sequence goes on from CACIHO010000006.1 coordinate 33,489, forward strand.
TCCTCAAAATTTAAATTTAATTTTTCACAAATTTCCTGAAGTATTTTGTGATCTGAAAGATCTTTATCCATAGACCATAAATATTTTAAACACTCATTTCCAAAATGAAGTTTATTTCCCATTTTATTTGAGGCGATTACAAATTTTGCTGGCAAATGTGGATCACTAGGTGGAAAAAATTTTGGCTGTTTAATAATTGGCAAACCTAATTTATTTGAAATTCTCTCCATTTCCAAAAGTCTGTACTTTTGTCTTGCAGGGTGTCTTTTAGGAACTGGTAATCCTCCGGTATTTGGAAAAATTTCACCAACTAAATCAAGTGGTTTTTCTATTACTTCTAAATTATATTGACTTACTATTTTTGTAAATCTATCAGCGCCTAAGTAAGTAAATGGAGACAAGACACTAAAATAATATTCAATTTTCATTATTTATTTAATTAAGTGCAAACTGCTTAATTTTTTCAAATTCAAAATGATCTGCAATGTCCTTTTTAGCATAATAAACATCTTGAACTACACCATCCTCATTAATTAGAACGTCGGTCACAGCTATATCTAAATGACCCTTTATTCTTGTTGGAATATAACCTTTTATCATAGCAGGGATAATTTTATGTGCTTTAAACAACATTGCGTTAAGTGTTTTACTCACTGATCTCTCAATTTCATATTTTTGGAAATATTCAAAATTTTCATCTGCTAACACTGTGAATGGTAAATTTTTATGTTTATCCATATACAATTTTAAATTATCTACTGGTGAATGAAATATTCCAACATGTGTAAAGTTATTTCCAAGTTCACCAAATTTCTTACTAATTTCATTAAGTCTTAGATTGCAGAAGCTACAACCAGCAATTCTATAAAAAGTTAATAAGACTTTTTTTCCCAACGTCTGAGATAAATTAAATGAACTACCACTTTGATCTGGTAGTGTAATCTCCTCTAATCTGTCTCCAATACTGATCTTCATAATGCAAGATATAATATTAAGTTTAAATTATTAAACTCAATTTTAGCACATTTATAATTATTATAATATTTTATTTACTCAATTAATGGTTGTTATTTTCTAAATCCTTAACATCCTTTTCACTTATTTCTTCAATAGGTTTATGAATTTTCCAGTTTTTCGTAGTTCCATCAATTGATCTAGCAGTTATAACTGTTTCAGTAGGTGGACAATCAGGTTCATGACAATTTAATTCTGCAATGCTTAAAATTGTACTTTCTGGTATTTGATATTTTTTTATAAAATAATTTTTTAAATTCTGAATTGCTTCTAAATTTGGTTTTTTTTTATTAAACATTTATTATTGATCCCAAATTGAAGTCCATAAAGTATTTCCATTCATGTCACCAATAAATATACTTGATTTATCATCAGTCATTGCGATTGCACTAACTTCAGAACCTGTGAAACTTCTAATTATTATAGTGTTATTCTCATTTTCAATTTGAGATAAAAAAACAGAGCCATCACTCAAACCAGCAAAAATTGCTTTTTCATCTGGGAATGGTTCTATAAATGTAACTTGATTATTACCTACATAAGGAACACAAATAGGTGTGCGTCCCATAGGTCCCTCACCATCAAAAGGCCAGCATATTGCATCTATTGCTCCTGATGTTGCCAAGTAACTTGTGTCATCAATAAATGCAAAACTTTTGACTTTTGAGCCATATCCTGACATAGTAAAATCAAGCTTATCTTTTAAACGCCAGCAACGAAGTACATTTTCTTGCATGGACGTAACCAAGTATTTACCATCTGGGCTAAAACTCACTTTATTGTGAGAACCTTTCCAATCTAATTTTGTTGATTTCCATTTATTGCTGTAATCTTTTTTCCAAATTGTAACACCCCCGTATCTAGATACAGCCAACCTTCTTCCTTTAGCATCAAATGCTAAACCTCCAATTGTACTATCATGATTTAAAGATTTTGGTTCTTTTTTATTTTTATCCCAATAATAAACTACCTTACCTGAAGAACAAACTAAGTTTCCATTATGTGCTGTAACATGATCTACCCATCGTGAACCAAAGTTTGCAATTTTATTTATTTCTCCGTTAAGTGAAATTTTTAAAAAATAACCATCATCACCACCAGTTAAAATATTATCACCATCTTTTGCCATGCAAAGAATAACACCTTTATGAGCCTTTAACGTTTTGTGTTTTTCTTCAGAACTAAAAATTCTTATAGTACCATCACCAAAACCAGCAGCTATATTATTACCAATTGAAACCGCACAAGTTACTGGAACTCCAATTTCTAACTGAATTCCTCTTTGTTCAAATTTAGTTTTATCTAACTCTGGAAATTGATTTAAATCAGTTGTCATTCTGATTTACAGGCTTCAAATCCTTCTTTTAAATTCATAGTTTCTAAGTTACGTCCAATAAACACTAGTCGTGAACTACGTTCTTTATTTTCAGGCCATTTTCCCATAGGAGAAGCATCCATCAACATATGAACACCCTGAAATACATATCGATCATTTTCACCTTTAAAATCAAGTATTCCTTTAGTTCTCATAATATCTTGACCTTTTGTCTGCAAAAGTTTTCCAAACCAGTTTTGAAATTTTTCCATGTCTAAAGGTTTGTCAGATACGAATGATAAACTTGTAACATCATCATCATGCTCATGATCATGATCTGACTCAAGAAAATCTGGTTCTACCTCTAAAATACGTTTTAAACTAAAAGCATCAAGATTAAGAATTTCCTTTAGTGGTGCTCCACATTTTGTTGTTTTAATAATTTTAGCAAAAGGATTAATTTTACGAATTCTCTTTGTTACTACGTCTATATTCTCATCTTTCACAAGATCTATTTTGTTTAGTAATATTACATCACCAAAAGCAATTTGTTCCTCAGCTTCGTGATGATCTTCAATTTGTGAGCTTAGATGAACTGCATCAGCAACTGTAACAATTGCATCTAGCTTTGTTTTATTTGCCACATCTTGATCTACAAAGAAGGTTTGAGCTACAGGAGCTGGATCTGCTAAACCTGTTGTTTCAACTATAATTGCATCAAGTTTATCAGCTCGCTTCATTAACCCACTAAGTATTCTAATTAGGTCACCTCTGACTGTGCAGCATATACAGCCATTGTTCATTTCAAAAACTTCCTCGTCAGCATCCACCACAAGGTCATTATCAATACCTTGTTCACCAAATTCATTTACAATAACGGCGTACTTTTGGCCGTGCTGTTCTGTTAGAATTCTATTAAGAAGTGTTGTTTTTCCAGCACCAAGAAAACCTGTTAAAACAGTAACAGGTACTTGGTGCTTGTTTTCCATTAATAACGATTAGCAACCTTTAAAGGATGCAGACATGTTTCTTATTAAATCAAAGTATAATGATTTTCCTGGATTTAAAGTAGCTCCCAAAGGATCCACTACTCCAGTTTTAATATTCATGTCTTTTGCAACCGCTTTAATGATATCAGGGTTAAATTGAGGTTCAGAAAATACACAAGCAACTTTATCGTGTTCAATTATCTCTCTGATTTCTGCTAGTTGTTCTGCTCCAGGCATTACATCTGTATTAACAGTAAAAGCACCTAATATATTTACATTAAATCTTTCTTCAAAATATTGGTAAGCGTCATGGAATACAATAGAAGAAACACTGCTACTTAAATCAGTCATCACATCGATTGTAAGTTTATCGATTTCTTTTAAGGCTTTAGATAAATTACTTTTGTACTTAGCTTCATTCTTAGGATCATTTTCAATTAAATGCTCAACCATCTCATTTAATATTACTTTTGCATTAATTGGATCTAACCAAATGTGTGGATCAAATTCTCCATGTGCATGTCCTTCATGATCGTCATGCCCATGATCATCGTGATCATCTTCTTTTTTACCGTGATCATCATGATCGTCATGTCCATGATCGTCTTCCTTTTTACCATGATCATCGTGGTCGTGATCATCTTCTTTTTTACCGTGATCATCGTGATCATGATCGTCTTCCTTTTTACCATGATCATCGTGGTCGTCATGTCCGTGATCGTCATGATCATCAAAAATGTTTCTTTCTCTAAACTTTAATACCTGTAATCCTTTGATTTCCATTAATTCAATTTTTTCAGCTTTTTTAGCGATTGAATTTAATGGTTTTTCCAAAAAATTTTCTAAATCTTCTCCAACCCAGAATATCAAGTCAGCATTTTGAAGCATTTTTGCATGTGAAGGTTTCATTGCAAATCCATGAGGAGACGCATAACCATCTACAATTAAATCTGGTTTAGCAACACCATCCATTAAGTAACTGGCTAATGAATGAATTGGTTTAATAGAAGCAACTACTTTGATTTCAGCGTTTACTGATGTAAAGAATGTTAAAAATGATAGGATAGATAGTATAAAAGGTATTTTTTTTAGAGTTTTCATAATAAAATATTTAATTGGTTGTTATAATATAACATTATGTAATAATATAACATTTAGAAGTCAAGCAATATATGAACACTGAAAACAACATATTAGTAAAATTATATAATGCTGGTTTTAAGCAGAATAATAAGTGGTTAGTTGAAGGAGTTTCTTTAACAGTGGAGAAGGGTAAAATTGTTACACTTATTGGTCCCAATGGTTCAGGCAAAAGCACTACTGCAAAAATTGCTTTAGGTATTTATAAAAATATTGAGGGTAATGTTGAAAAATACACTAACAAAGTTGGATATGTTCCTCAAAAAATTTCAATAGATTGGACCCTACCTTTAAGAGTTTGTGATTTTATGTTACTTACAGAAACTATTAGTGAAAAAGATATAGATGAGGCTTTATCATTAACTGGTGTAATTCATTTAAAAAATAAGAATTTAGGAAATCTTTCAGGAGGAGAGTTTCAAAGAGTTTTAATAGCACGAGCAATTTCAAAAAAACCTGAATTACTTGTACTAGATGAACCTGTACAAGGAGTAGATTATACAGGTGAAATAGCATTATATGAATTAATCAAAAATATTTCAGATACTTTGAGTTGTGGTATTTTATTAATTTCACATGATTTGCATACAGTTATGACAGCAACTGATCATGTGGTTTGTTTAAATGGCCACGTATGTTGCTCTGGATCACCAATGGATGTTGCAAAAAATAATGAATACAAAGCTCTATTTGGAGAAAAAGCTTCCCAAATTTTAACAGTGTACGAACATAAACATGACCATGTTCATTCTGATGAGGGCGAAATAAAAAAAAATTAATATGTTTGATGATTTTTTTGTAAGAGCATTATTTGCAGGAATAGGAATTGCATTTGTAACAGGACCATTAGGTTGTTTTGTAGTATGGAGAAGATTATCTTATTTTGGTGATACACTAGCTCATTCAGCGCTTCTTGGAGTGACAATGGCATATACTTTAGATTTAAATATAGCTATTTCAGTGTTTTTAATTTCTTCAGTAATCGCATTAATTCTAATTCAACTGCAGAAAAAAACTAATTTACCTGGGGACGCTTTGCTTGGTCTTTTAGCACATTCCTCATTAGCTGTTGGATTAGTAGTTATTGGTTTTTTAACATTTATTCGTTTTGATATTATGGGTCTATTATTTGGCGACATATTAGCTGTAACAACTGATGACTTATTAATTATCTGGACTGGTGGAGCATTAATTTTATTAGTTCTAAAACTGATTTGGAAACCATTGTTTGCATCAACAGTTAATTATGAATTAGCTGAGGCAGAAGGTTTAAATCCAGATAGAGCGAAAGCAATATTTACAATTTTGATGGCTGCTGTAATTGCAATATCAATTAAAATGGTTGGTCTATTGTTAATTACAGGTATGCTAATTATACCTGCTGCTATGGCTAGAAATATCTCAGATAGTCCACAAAAAATGGTTATATTTTCAATTATTGGTGGATTGCTGTCTGTTGTATTAGGTTTGTATTCGTCATTAGAATTTAATACATCTTCAGGACCATCAATAATAGCTGCCTCGTTAGCTTTATTCATACTATCTTTATTTAAAATAAAACAATCGATTAAATTGAAAAACTGATAACATATTGATAAGAATTTAAAGATGCAAAAAGAACATAACCTTTCTAAAAATCAAAAAATTATTTTTGACTTAATTGATAAATCTGGTGGACCAATGAAAGCTTATTCAATCCTTTTTAATGTTCAAAAAAAAGGAATTAAAGCGCCACTACAAGTTTACAGAGCATTAGATAAATTAGTTGAAATAGGAAAAATCCATAAAATTGAAAGCAGAAATGCTTTTATAGCTTGTCAAAATTCAAGCTGTCAGGTTTCAAAAGCAACAGCTTTTTCAATTTGCGAAAGTTGTGAGAATGTATCAGAAATAAGTAATTTAAAACTTTCAAAATATTTATCTAACTTTTCAGATAACTCTGGAATGAAATATAGCAAATACAATTTAGAATTTTTTGGTTTATGTAAAAAATGTAAATCAAAATAATGGGGACAGTTTCATTAACTTTAGACGAAATATTTGAACTAGCTAAAAAAACTCTTTTGGCAAATGGTTGTGATGATGAAACAGCATCAATTTTATCAGACTTAATTAGAAATGCTGAAAGAGATGGTTCTGTATCACACGGTTTATTTAGATTGCCAGCATACGTTACTGGTCTTAAAGGCGGAAAGATTAATGGTAAGGGTAAACCTGAGATAAAAAAAATATCTCTATCTGTAATAAAAGTTGAAGGTAATAATTGTTTAGCACCCGTTGTATTAAATAAAGGTTTGCCAGAATTAGCAAAAGCAGCAAAAGAAAATGGTGTTGCGGTATTAGCAATAAATAATTCACATCATATGGCTGCTATGTGGCCTGAAACAGAAAAATTAGCAGAAGAAGGTTTGGTTGCATTTGCTTGTACATCTTACAAGCCTGCTGTAGCACCTGCTGGTGCAATAAAACCTTTATTTGGAACAAACCCAATTTCATTTGCTTGGCCACGTCCTGGTAAAACGCCTGTTGTTTATGATATGGCAACTGCTTCAATGGCGATGGGAGAAGTTCAAGTTGCTAAAAGAGAAGGGCACAAAGTTCCACTTGGAACTGGTTTAACTAAAGATGGTAAAGAAACAACTGATCCGGGGGAAATTGCTGATGGTGGAGTTTTATTACCTTTTGGTGGTTACAAAGGATCTGCAATTGCAATGATGGTAGAATTAATGGCAGGTTCATTAGTTGGAGATAATTTTAGTTTTGAAACAGCTGCTAAAGACAATAATGATGGTGGTCCTCCAAGTGGTGGTGAATTTATACTAGCCATTAACCCAGATAAAACTTCAGGAACTAATTGGCAAAAACATGCTGAGGAATTTTTTGAAAAAATGAAATCATTGGGTGAAGTAAGATTACCTGGAGAAAGACGTCACAAGAATAGAATGGATACTGGTCCAAGAAATATTAACGAAGAATTAGTAAATAAAATTAAATCTTTAAGCTAAATTAATCTCAATTGGTGTGTGATCAGAAGGCTTTTCTCTTCCACGTGGATCTTTATTAATATTAATATCTTTAATTTGATCAATTATAGAATTTGAAACTAAAAAATGATCAATCCTCATGCCATTATTTTTTTGCCATGCGCCTCTCATATAATCCCAAAATGTATATCCTTCTTTATCTTCATAAAAATGTCTGTAGACATCATTAAAACCAAGATTAATCATTTCTCTAAATTTTTTTCTTATTTCAAGTCTGTACAAAGCATCGTCTTCGAAACTTTTAACATTATAAACATCTTCTGCTGAAGGGATAATATTGAAATCACCAGCTAAAATAATATTTGAATTTTTTTTAGATAAAGTTTTTAATTGCCTTATTAATTGATTAAGCCAATCTTTTTTATAATCGTATTTTTCAGTATCTACAGGATTACCATTAGGGGTGTAAATATTTATTAATTGTATATTTTTTTTCTTATGTTCAAATTCAGCTGAAATTATTCTTGATTGTTTTAACTTATCCTTAATTAAATCTGTTTTGACATTTTTTATTTTATTTTTAGATATAATTGCTACACCATTGTAACTTTTTTGACCAAATACATAACTTTCATAGTCCATTGATGAAAAATCATCATACGGAAAATTAACATCTTCAGTTTTGATTTCCTGCATCATTAAAATATCAGGTTTATATTTTAATAAATAGCTTTTGATATTTTCAATTCTTGCTCTTACCGAGTTTACATTCCAAGATGAAATGAGCATTAAAGCGAGAAAGAAACTCCACAACCACATGAAGATTTGGTTTGTGGATTAGATATTTTAAATTGTTCACCTATAAGTTCAGAAACATAATCAACTTCAGATCCTTTAAGCAAATCAGCTGAAGTTTTATCAATTAAAATATTTTGATAATTTAAATCATCATCTTGTTTTGATTTATCAAATGTAAATTCATATTGAAAACCAGAGCATCCTCCACCTTTGATAGCGATTCTAAAGAATGACCCTTTGTCTTTTTTTGATAACAAATTATCTATTTGTTTTAACGCTTTATCCGTAAATTTAATTTCTTTAATCATGTCTGAACACTGATATTACTAATATAATACTTAATTATTTAAATTAAAGGATGAAAAAAGACACTTTGTTAGGCGTATTTAAAAGTAAAGGCAGACTTAATAAAGAAGCTAATTCAAAATACAGATCTCCTTTTCAACGTGACAGAGATCGAATAATTCATAGCGCTTCATTTAGAAGATTAAAGCATAAAACCCAAGTATTTGTTAATACAGAAGGGGATCATTTTAGAACCAGGATTACTCATTCAATTGAAGTTGCTCAAATAGCAAGATCAATTGCAAAATATTTAAAATTAAATGAAGATTTAGCAGAAACCTTAAGCCTTGCTCATGATTTAGGTCACACCCCGTTTGGCCATGCTGGAGAGGATGCTTTAGATGAATGTATGCAAAATTACGGTGGTTTCGATCACAATCTTCAGACACTAAGAATAGTAATGTTTTTAGAGAATAAATATTTTAAATTTGCTGGATTAAATTTAACTCTCGAAACTTTAGAGGGACTTTTAAAACATAATGGACCAGTAGATGATCTAAGTATGATCAATAAACTAATTGGTTTAAGAGTTTTCAAAAATAAGATTAAATTTAATACTTATCCATCATTAGAAGCTCAAATATCAGCTATATCAGATGATATTGCATATAATAATCATGATATTCAAGATGGAATTAAAGCAAACTTATTTAAACTTGAGGAATTAGTTGAATTAGTTTTTTTTAAAGACATTTATCAAAAATATAAAAAAAAAATTAATAAAAAAAATTATAAAATTGCTATTTATCAAATCATCAGAGATTCAATAGATATTATGATTAGAGATTTACTAATTAATACAGAAAAAAATATTAAAAAATTTAAAATTAATTCATTTAAAGATGTGTCAAAATCAAATCAATTAATAGTTTCTTTTTCAGATAAAATACAAAATTCAGAACAAGAAATCAGATCATTTTTAAGACATAGAATGTATGACAATAAATCAGTGCTTAATAAGAATCAAAGAGGTAAAATGATAATTAATAAATTATTTAAAATAATTAAATCGAATCCTAGAAAATTTCTTACTAAAGAGCAATTGACTAAAAACAAATATAGAGCTATTTCAGATTTTATATCTGGTATGACAGATAGATACGCAATTAACCTTTATAACGATAATAAATGAATATTTTTGAATTATATTTAGATAAAATTAAATCAATTACTGTTGAACTTAGTAAAAAAAATCAACTTATCCTTCCAGAAAGTTTTAATGGTATTAATGCGGAAATACCACCCCCAAAATTTGATTGTGATATTTCAACTAATGTTGCAATGGTTTTATCTAAACTAAATAAAACCTCTCCAATAGAATTGGCAGAAAAACTTGCACCTGAAATAAAAAATAGTGATGATCAAATAGAAAATATATCCGTTGCTAAACCTGGTTTCATAAATATTAAATTTAAGCCATCTTTTTGGTCAAACTTTATTAAAGAAATAATAGATAACGCAGAAAAATTTGGAATTAATGAGAAAGAGAAAAAAAATAATTATTTAGTTGAATTTGTATCAGCCAATCCTACAGGACCTTTGCATGTTGGTCACTGTCGAGGAGCTATTCTAGGCGATGTCATATCTAATGTGTTAATATTTAATAAGCATAAAGTTACAAAAGAGTATTATGTAAATGATTATGGTAATCAAATTATAAATTTTACAAAATCTGTATATTTTAGAATTAGAGAAATAATATATAACGAAACTTTTCCACAGGATAATCCTGATTTGTATCCAGGAGATTACCTTATTGATTTTGCGAAAAATATAGTTTCAGATAATTCAGATCTAAATTTTGATAATTATGATCAAATAAGTGATAAGTTAACAGCTTTATCTATAGAACAGGCGCTGCTTTTAATTAAAAAGAACCTTAAGAGCTTAGGAATTAATCACGATAATTTTGTTAGTGAAAAAAGCATTGTTTTAAACAACGAAGTAGAAAGTGTAATAAAATTTTTAGAAAAAAATAAATTTGTTTATAAAGGAAAAATTAAAGCTCCAGCTGGAGAAGACGATAAAAACTGGGTAGAACGAGAACAGTTACTTTTTAAATCTACTGATTTTGGTGATGATAAAGATAGAGCATTGCAAAAATCAGATGGAGCATGGACTTATTTTGCAAGCGATGTTGCATATCATAAAAATAAAGTAGATCGTAAATTTGATTATTTAATAAATATCCTTGGAGCAGATCATGCTGGTTACATCAAAAGAATTTCATCCTCAGTTGAAGCTTTATCAGGAAAAAAAGATAAACTAATTTGTAAAATTAGTCAGCTTGTAAAATTAATTAAAGATAACAAACCATTTAAGATGTCTAAAAGAAAAGGTGACTACATTACGGTTGATGATTTAATTAAAGAGGTTGGAAAAGATGCAACCAGGTTTATCATGCTTAACAGAAGTAGTGATGTTGAATTAGATTTTGATTTTGATGCTGTAAAAGAAAAATCTAAAGATAATCCGTTATACTATGTTCAATATTGTTATGCCAGAATCTCATCTGTCTTTAGACATATTGATAAAGATTTAAATTCAAACATTGAATTAGATGATTTTAGTTTTGAATATTCAAATGATGAGATCAAAATTTTAAAAAAGATTTCAGAATGGCCTAAATGTATTGATGCAGCTAGTTCAAAATTAGAACCGCATAGAATACCTGTTTATTTATATGATCTTGCCTCAGAATTTCATTCGTATTGGAATCTTGGTAAACAAAACCCAGAAAAAAGATTTATTAATGATCAAAAAACAGTTTCACCAGATAAATTAATTTTTTTAAAAGCAATATCTAACGTTGTAAAATCAGGAATGAATATAGTTGGCGTAGATACACCAGATAAAATGTAATGTTAAAAGAAATTAAGTATTTAATCTTTATTGTTGTAATTGCTTTATTTATTTTTTTGACTGGTAGATATTATTTTTCAGATGAAAATAAGAAAAAATCATACAGATCTTATAAAAATAATGATGAAAAAATTAAATTATATTCAAAAAATCTACCTGTTTTGGAAAACGACACACAAAATGTAATAGAATACGTTAAGCAAACAAACAAAAAAAAGAAAAAAAAGTTTAATTTTTGGAAACTTTTAGAGAATGATTAAGAATAGAAGAGCTTTTATTGTTGGTTTAAAATCATCAAAATTATCAAACAAAGAGATTACTTTTTTAAATAAATATAAACCATGGGGAGTTATTTTATTTTCAAGAAACATAAGCTCAATTGAACAAACTAAAAAATTAACTGATAAAATAAAAAAGATATTTAAAGATAAAAAATACCCAATACTAATTGATCAAGAAGGTGGCCGAGTAAATCGATTAAGTAAAATTATCTCATTTGACAATTTAACCTCTGAATATTTTGGCAATTTATTCACAAAAGATAAGAAAAAATTTAATATTATTTATAAATTATTTATCGATAAGACTTCGTATTTACTTAAATCAATCGGTGTTAATATAAATACCGTTCCTGTTTTAGACCTTCGTGTTAAAGAAGCTAGCAACATTATTGGTGATAGGTCTTTTTCAAAAAATAAAAAAAATGTCTCTAAAATTGGAGATATTTGTATTAATTATTTTCACGAAAATTCTATTGGAACTGTGATGAAGCATATACCAGGGCATGGATTAGCTAAGGTAGATAGTCATAAATTTACTCCTATAGTTACTAAAAACTTAAATTATTTGAATAAAAATGATTTTTTTCCATTCAAGAAAAAACAAAGCTATTTTGCAATGACAGCACATGTAATATATCGAAGCATTGATAAATTAAATACAGCTACACACTCTGAAAAAATTATAAATTTAATTAGAAATAAAATTGGTTTTAAAAACATTTTAATTTCAGATGATTTATCAATGAAAAGCTTAAAAGATGATTTAAAAACTAATACTATTAAAACGTTTAGTGCAGGTTGTAATCTTGCACTTCATTGTAATGGCAAATTGTCTGAAATGAAGGTGGTTGGCGATAATTCACCAAAGGTTAGTAATTTTATTATAAAAAAAACATCGTTATTTTATAAAATTTTAAGTTAATATCTGATCATGACTATTTCTGATTCTGCATTATTTAATGTCGATATAAATAACTATAATGGTCCTCTAGATGTACTTTTAGATTTAGCAAAAGCTCAAAAAGTAGATCTTGAAGAGATATCAATTACAAAGCTAGCAGATCAATTTCACGATTATATTACAAAAGAAAAAGATTTAAATTTAGAAATTGCTTCAGAATATTTATTAATGGCAACTTGGTTAGCATATTTAAAATCTAAATTATTACTTCCGGGAACTCCAGAAGAAGAATTTAAAGTTCAAGAAGTTGCCGAAAAATTAAAATTACAACTAAAAAAATTAGAGCTAATAAGATTACTTTCTGAACAAATGCTAAAAAGAAAAAGACTGGGTAGAGAAATTCGATCAAGAGGAATGAAAGGAAATATAAGATCTATTTATAGTACAGAATATAATTTAAGTTTATTTGAACTACTTAAGTCATATTCAACAATTATTATGACCAAAGACTTTCAAAAAATGAATATTCCAAAATTACCTGTCTTTACTGCTGAGGATGGAATTAAAACTATAAGAGAGTTTTTTGGTAAATTAATTGATTGGAAAAAATTAGATGATTTAATTCCCAAAAATTTTAAAAGCGGCTCAAAATATAAACGTACTGGGAAAGCAGGAATTTTTGCTGGTTCATTAGAATTAGTTAAAGAAGGAAACCTGACTATGAAACAAGATAAATTATTTGATGATATTTATGTGAAGGAAAATAATGATTAAAAAACAAAAAATCGTAAAAGATAATATTGTTAAATTTCCATCTAAGTTATCTGATTTGGAAAAAGAAATTGAAGCAGTCATATTTGCTGCTGCTGAGCCATTAGATGTCGATACAATTCAAAGTAAAACTACAAAAAAGGGTAGTGTAACAAAAGCTTTAGAGAAGTTGCAGCAAGAATATTCTAAAAGAGGAATTAATTTAGTTTGTATTAAAGAAAAGTGGTCCTTCAGAACTTCTCCTAACTTGTCAAACATCATGTCACAAGAAAGGACAGTTGAAAAAAAGCTTTCCAGAGCTGCGGTGGAGACTTTGGCTATAATTGTATATCATCAGCCTGTCACTAGAGCTGAGATTGAAGAAATAAGAGGTGTTGCCTTTGGTACAAATACTCTTGAAATATTGATGGAACTTAACTGGGTCAAACCAGGTGGACGTAAAGATGTGCCAGGTAGACCAATTCAGTATGTTACAACAGACGAATTTTTAAGTCATTTTAATCTGCAAAAACTATCTGATTTACCAACAATTGATGAACTAGGTGCGGCTGGTCTTATTGATAGTTCCAGTATTGATAATGCGATTTTTGGAACTGGTAAATTCTACAAAGAAAAACAAGAAGAAAAAAAAGAGGATATTTATTCTAATATTGATGAGATGTTAAATAGTACTCTTAATACAGAAGACAAAGAATAACAAAAAAAGTAACTTTTAAATTAATCATAAAAAGGTTATAAGTTTTTATGAGCATAGGAATTTGGCAAATAGCAATCGTAGTTATATTAGTAGTCTTATTATTTGGACGAGGTAAAATTTCTAGTCTGATGGGTGATGTAGCTAAGGGAATTAAAAGTTTTAAAAAAGGAATGGCTTCAGACGTTACTGAAGATACAGAGCCAAAAAATATTTCCGACGAAAATAAAGACTCAGAAAACAAAGATTAAATCACATGCCTACTATTGGTTGGTTTGAGATATTAATTGTTGTTGGTATTGCAATTATTGTTCTAGGCCCAAAAGATTTTCCAATCATGTTAAAGAAAGCTGGTTCTTGGATAGGAACTGCTAAAAGATATGTAAGTAATATTCAAAATGAAGTTTCTAATTTAGAAATTGATGAAGAAAAAATTGATAAAGAAATAAAAAAAGAAACTAAAAAAGATGAGTAATGAAGAAAATGAAGGTGGATTTGTTAGCCATCTAACAGAACTAAGAAAAAGATTAATACATAGTTTTATATTTTTAATAATCTTTTTTGTTATTTGTTATATATTTGCAGAATATATCTACGGTTTTTTAGTTGATCCATTTGCTCAAGCTGTTAAAGATGATGGATCTGATAGAAGGCTTATTTTTACAGCCTTACAGGAAACTTTTTTAACTTATATTAAGGTATCCTTTTTCACAGCTTTTTTCGTCACCTGTCCATTTATTCTAATGCAAATATGGAAATTTATTGCACCGGGATTATATAAACATGAAAAAGTTGCAATACTCCCATACCTTGTATTAACACCAATTCTTTTCTTTTTAGGAGGCATGCTTGTTTACTATTTGATAATGCCTCTAGCTATTAAATTCTTTTTATCATTTGAAAGCACAGGGATGTCTACAAGTCTACCCATTCAATTAGAAGCCAAAGTAAATGAATACTTATCACTTGTAATGAAATTAATTTTTGCATTTGGAATAAGTTTCCAACTCCCCATAGTCTTGAGTTTATTAGCAAGAATAGGTGTTGTTGATAGTCAATTTCTAAAAGAAAGAAGAAAGTATGTAGTAGTAATTATATTTGCTGCTGCTGCATTGCTTACACCACCAGATCCAATTACTCAAATAGGTTTAGCTATTCCTTTATTAATTTTATATGAATTATCAATATTTTCAGTAAAATTTATAGAAAACAAAAATTTAGAAAAGACTGATGCATAATTTAAAAGAAATTAGAAAAGATTTTTCAAAATTTGAAAAAGATCTTGAAAAACGATCAGTTAAAATTGATTTTATAAATTTAAAAAAGCTTGATGAGTTAAATAGAGATTTAATTCAAAAGAAAGAAAATCTAGAAAAAGAAAAAAAAGATATTTCTAAATCTAAAGATGAAAGTTTATTTAAAAAATCTAAAGAAATATCTATAGAATTAGAAAAGATTACTGAGCAACAAAAAAAAACTAAAACTGAATTAGATAATATTTTATCAAATATACCAAATATACCTCATCAAGATGTTCCAAATGGGAAAGATGAAAATGATAATGTAGAAGTTTTAAAAGCTGGAAAAATTCCTGAGTTTGATTTTAAACCCAAATCTCATTATGAGCTTGGTGAAAATTTAGGCATGCTTGATTTTGATCTTGCAACCAAAACAACTGGGTCAAGATTTGTATTTGTAAAAAAAGAATTAGCGTTATTGGAACGAGCATTATCTAATTTTATGTTAGACACCCATATTGTTAAGAATGGCTATCAAGAGATTTCGCCTCCATTAATAGCTTCTGATAATACAATGTATGGTACTGGCCAATTACCAAAATTCGAAAATGATCAATTTGAAATAAAATTTGATGAAGGATCTGATAGAAAATTTTTAATTCCAACCGCTGAAGTGATTTTAACAAACATTGTTAAAGATAAAATCGTTGACCAAAAAGATTTACCAATGAGATTTGTTGCTTCAACTCCATGTTTTAGAAAAGAAGCTGGTAGTTATGGAAAAGATACCAAAGGAATGATTAGGCAACATCAATTTTATAAAGTTGAGATGGTTAGTATTGTAGAAAAAGAAAATTGCCTAGAAGAATTAGAGCGAATGACAAATTGTGCAACAGATATTCTTGATAAGCTAGAGTTACCTTATAGAAAAGTAATTTTATGTTCAGGTGATATGGGTTTCAGTGCAGAAAAAACTTATGATATTGAAGTTTGGTTACCATCAGAAAACAAGTATCGTGAAATATCATCATGCTCTTCTTGTTCAACATTTCAGGCACAAAGAATGAAATCAAGATATAAAAATAATAACAAGGAAACTGTTTTTGTTGGAACACTAAATGGCAGTGGTTTAGCTGTGGGTAGAACTTTAATTGCGGTACTAGAAAACTATCAACAAAAAGATGGTTCAATCATTGTTCCTAAGTTACTGCGACCGTATATGAATAATTTGGAATTGATTTCAGCTAAATAAAGTTGTTTTAATTACATAGATAGTATAAATATTCACATAATTTATAAGGAGATTTATGGAAGGCTCAGGAATTGGACAATTTATACCGTTAATTTTAATATTTGTAATTTTTTATTTTTTCTTAATTAGACCGCAGCAAAAAAAAGTTAAAGAGCACAAAGCAATGGTTGAAAGTCTTAAGAGAGGTGACAAGGTTGTTACTTCTGGTGGAATTACAGGTACAGTGGAGAGACTTATAGACAACGATAAAGTTGAAGTAGAAATTGCTGAAAACGTGAAGGTTGAGATAGTTAAATCAACTGGTATTCAAAGTCTTGTTAATACAAATACTCAAGAAGTTAAAAAATAATTATTTTTAGTTAAGTGCTTTATTTCTCTAAGTTAAGAATTTTATTTATAACTCTTTTTTCAGTTTTATTTATTTTAATAGCCTCATCAAATCTTTTTAAATTTGATGATAATTTTTTTGACAAAAAAATTAATTTAGGTTTAGACCTTCAGGGTGGATCATATCTATTACTTGAAATTGATAATGAACCTGTAATTGAACAAAAGCTCCAAAACTTAACAACAATTATTAGAAATTACTTCAAAGAAAAAAATATTAAGATC
The DNA here is from genome assembly GCA_902586485.1 of uncultured Pelagibacteraceae bacterium. Classification (GTDB taxonomy): domain Bacteria; phylum Pseudomonadota; class Alphaproteobacteria; order Pelagibacterales; family Pelagibacteraceae; genus Pelagibacter. Next base: position 50,685 of record CACIHO010000006.1, read on the forward strand.
AACAATATAAAGATAGAAAATCAAAATATTTTTTTTAATGTAATAGAAAATGATAAGCAATCAATCTTGGATGTTTTTCAGGATGAAAATAGCGACATTAACCCCTATTACCCAAGATTTAAATCACATCAGTTAGAAATTGAAGATACAGGGTTAAATTTAAAAGTAAATTTTTCAAGACAAGGTTTAATTAAACTTAAAACTTCATCTCAAGATCAAGCTATTGAAATAGTTAGAAGAAGAGTAGATGAGGTTGGAACTAATGAGCCAAACATACTTAAAAGAGGAAACAACCGAATTTTAGTAGAGTTGCCTGGATTAGATGATCCAATGAGAATAAAATCATTACTTGGTAAAACTGCAAACCTTACTTTTCGCTTTGTAACAAATGATGAAAATGATCGTTTTGGTGTTGAAAAGTTAAAATTTGAAAATGGCCTAGAAGAAGCCACAGTTAGTAAAAGAATTATAATCAGTGGTGAAAATTTACTCGATGCACAACCAAAAATGGATACTCAAGCTAACCAAACAATTGTTTCATTTACTTTAGATAGAGTAGGTGCAAAAAGGTTTGGTAAGGCAACATCAACTGGTATTGGAAAACAATTAGCAATTGTTTTAGATGGTAAAATTATTAGTGCACCTGTAGTTAGAGATACGATTGCCAGTGGTTCTGGTCAGATAAGTGGTGGCTTTACTTTTCAAACAGCAACTGATTTAGCTTTATTATTAAGATCAGGAGCATTGCCAGCACCATTAGAAATAATTGAAGAAAGAACAGTTGGACCAGATCTTGGACAAGACTCAATTAATGCAGGAATGATTGCTTTAGCAATAGGTTTTATATTGGTGATAATTTTTATGTTTGTAAAATATAAAATTTTTGGATTAATTACCAATGTAACACTAATAGTTAATTTGTTTATTCTTTTAGGTGTTTTAACTTTATTTGAAGCTACTTTAACATTGCCTGGTATTGCAGGGATTATTCTAACTGTAGGTATGGCAGTTGATGCAAATGTGTTAATTTTTGAGAGAATTAAAGAGGAACTAAAAGATGAGACTAATAATATTTTAGCTTTTGATGGTGGTTATACTAAATCAAGAACAGCAATTTTAGATGCCAACATTACTACATTATTAGCTGCTATTATTTTATTTTTCATGGGTTCAGGTCCAGTGAAAGGTTTTGCTGTAACCTTAGGAGTTGGAATATTTACAACACTATTTTCAGTTTATTTCATAGCAAGATTGTTCACAAGTATTTATGTGTCAAGAAATAAAGATAAGGAAAAATTAATCTAATGATTGCTTTTAATAAATATTATAACCACTTTAATTTATTATCATCAATATTAATTGTTATTTCTTTATTATTGTTAATATTTAAAGGACTTAATTTTGGTATAGACTTCCAAGGTGGTACATTAATTGAACTAAGAGCTTCAGACTCAAAAATAAATGTTAGTTCATTAAGAGATAGATTTAATCAAATGGATTTAGGAGATGTTTCAGTTAAAAAATTTGGAAATGATACTGATTTTTTAGTAAAATTTGAAAATAAAGATAATAAAAAGAACATCATTGAAGAAATTAAAGTTAATTTGGATAAATCTTTTGGAAACAATTATGATTTTAGAAGAGTTGAAAATGTTGGTCCAAAAGTTAGTGCCGAATTATTAAAATCAGGAGTTATAGCAATATCTTTGTCATTAGCATTAATGCTTATTTACATTTGGATTAGATTTGAATGGCAGTTCAGCCTAGGTGCAATTTTAGCTTTGTTTCATGACGTAATTGTAACTCTGGGAGTTTTTTCACTATTTAGTTTAGAAATTAATTTATCAATTATAGCAGCAGTGTTAACAATAGTTGGATACTCCATGAATGATACTGTCGTAATTTTTGACCGTGTTAGAGAAAATCTTAGAAAATATTCTGATATTAAAATTTTTGAATTAACAAATATTTCGATTAATGAAACTTTATCAAGAACTATAATAACATCTGCAACTACTTTACTTGCTTTATTAGCAATTTATTTATTTGGTGGTGAAATATTAAAAGGGTTTTCATTAGCAATGATACTTGGTGTTGTTTTTGGAACTTATTCCTCAATTTATATAGCTAATACTGTTTTGGTTAGACTAAGAGTCTCTCAAAAAACTGTTCTTAGAGAAGATGAAAAAAAATAATTTAATATAAGTTTTGAGCTATTACCATTGTTAGCAACATTGGTAATGATAATAGGGTATTTGTTCTTGAGAATAGCATTGCAGTTTTAGCTGACTTTGCCTTAGTTTCTGGATCAGTTTCAACCATTCCTAAAGCTCTTTTTTGATTTGGCCAAATAACAAACCATACGTTAAATGCCATTATAATTCCAAGCCACATTCCAATTCCAATTGCAGTGTGCTTAGGTACTCCCGAACCTATACTTAAAGTCATTGCATCATGAAGATATCCATTAAGATAAGCAAGAATTAAACCTGAAAGAACAGTTATCGCTGCAGCCCATCTAAAATAAAATAATGCAGCAGGAGCAATTACTTTGCCAATCGCTGGTTTTTGTTCATCTGGAATTTTTCCCATGTTTGGAATTTGAACAAAATTGAAATACCACAATAATCCAATCCACATAATTGCAACAATCACATGTATATATCTAAACAACCAACTCCAGAATAATGTATCAATAGCTATTCCATCGTTTAAATAAAATAATCCTAAAAATAATATTATTGCTAAAGCAATTGATGTGTGAATTGTTTTTGATAATGATGACAGTAAATTACTCATGATTCGATATAACTATACACTAATTTTTTGATATTTTTAAGTTGTTAAATCTAAGCTAGTAGAGGTTTTAAAAATTGACCGGTATAACTATCCTTAACTTTACATACTTCTTCAGGTTTTCCCTCGGCGACAATATTACCACCTTTTACACCACCCTCAGGGCCCATATCCACAATGTAATCTGCTGTTTTAATTACATCTAAATTATGTTCAATGACAACTACTGTGTTCCCAAGTTTTACAAATGTATGAAGTATTTCCAAAAGTTTTTTTATATCATGTTGATGCAAACCTGTGGTTGGTTCATCTAAAATATACATAGTTCTTCCTGTTGATCTTTTTGAAAGTTCTTTTGCAAGTTTAATACGTTGTGCTTCACCTCCTGATAACGTAGTTGCTTGCTGACCTATTTTTATATAACCCAATCCAACTTTTTTAAGAGTTAATAGTTTTGTTTTTATATTAGATATATTTTCAAAATATTCACACCCTTCATCAACCGACATATCCAAAACATCAGCAATACTTTTACCTTTAAATTTAATTTCTAAAGTTTCTCTATTGTACCTGGTACCCTTACATTCATCACACTGAATATAAACATCAGGTAAAAAATGCATTTCATATGTAATTACACCATCACCCTCACAAGCTTCACACCTACCTCCTTTAACATTGAAAGAAAATCTTCCAGGTTTATATCCTCTTGTTTTGGACTCTGGTAGGCTTGTAAACCAATCTCTAATAGGACCAAAGGCTCCCGTATATGTTGCTGGATTTGATCTTGGAGTTCTACCAATAGGTGACTGGTCAATATCAATTATTTTATCAATTAATTCAACGCCCTTATAACCTTTAAATGATTTAGGTGCTTTTCTTGCTTTATTATTTAAAGTTAAATTTAAAGCATGAAATAACGTTTGTAATATTAGGGTAGATTTTCCACTTCCAGAAACACCAGTAACACAAGTAAATGTTCCAGTTGGAATTTTAAGGTTCACATTATTTAAATTATTTCCACTTGCGCCATTGATTTCTACAAATCTTCCATTTTTAGCTAGACGTCGTGATTTTGGAATTTCAATTGTTTTTTTATTAGCAAGATACTGTCCTGTAATACTTTTTTTATCTTTTTTAATTTCTTCATATGATCCTTGAGCTGTTATCTCACCACCATTACTTCCAGCTTCAGGACCAAGATCAATAATATGATCTGCATTTTCCATTGTCTCGGTGTCATGCTCAACAACAATGACTGTATTCCCAAGATCTCGTAATCTTTTTAATGCATTAATAAGCTTCACGTTATCTTTTTGGTGTAATCCAATTGATGGTTCATCCAAAACATACAACACACCTGTTAAACCAGATCCAATTTGTGAAGCTAATCTTATTCTTTGAGCCTCTCCTCCTGATAAAGTTCCAGATTCTCTAGATAATGTTAAATAATCTAAACCAACGTTTAAAAGAAAATTTAATCTTTCATTTATTTCTTTTAAAACATGTTCAGCAATTTTGAATTGTCTTTTATCAAGATTATTTTCTAAATTTTTAAACCATTCTGCTGCATCTAAAATAGATTTTTTTGTTACTTCACTTATATTAAGATCATTGATTTTAACACATAAAGCCTCTTCTTTTAATCTGTCACCATTACATGCTTCACATGCTGTATCAGATTGATATTCAGCAATCGCTTCTCTTTTCCATTCACTATCAGATTCTAAAAATCTCCTTTCAAGATTATTAATTACACCTTCAAAAGTTTTTTTATAAGAATATTTCTCGTAACCATCATCATAATTAAATTTGATTTCATCTTCATCAGAACCATAAAGAATAATATCTTTGATTTTTTTGGGTAATTTTTTCCATTTTTCATCTAAAGAAAAACAATAATGTTTTGCTAATGATGCTAAAGTTTGAGCATAGTATAATGTGGTAGATTTTGACCAAGGTTCAATTGCTCCGTCAGCTAAACTTTTTCTTTCATCAGGAACAACTAAATTTGGATCAACATTTAATTTTATTCCAATTCCCTCACACTCTTCGCAAGCTCCGTAGGGACTGTTAAATGAAAAAAGTCTTGGCTCAATTTCCTCAATTGTAAAACCACTCTCGGGGCAAGCAAATTTTGTAGAGTAAATTAACTTTTCAAGTTTTCTAAATTTTTGAGGAAGTGTTTCATCCTCATATTCGACAAATACTAAACCGTTAGCCAAATTTACAGCTGTTTCAATACTTTCGGCTAATCTGTTTCCAAGTTTAGAATTTAAAACTATTCTATCGACTAAGATCGAAATATCATGTTTAAGTTTTTTATCTAGATTAGGTGACTTTTCTATATCATATAAAACATTATCAATTTTAATTTTTCTAAATCCTCTTCTCTTGTAGCTTAAAATATCTTTTTTATATTCACCTTTACGACCTCTCACCACTGGTGCATAGATATATATTGTTGATTTTTTAGGTAATTTTTTAACTAAATCTACTATTTGTGTAATTGTTTGAGAGGTTATTGGTTTACCTGTAAATGGCGAGTAGGGGATTCCTGCTCTTGCATATAGCACCCTCATGTAATCATAAATCTCTGTTACAGTTGCAACAGTAGATCTTGGGTTTTTTGAAGTATTTTTTTGTTCTATTGCAATAGCTGGACTTAATCCCTCGATTAAATCAACATTTGGTTTTTTCATTTTATCTAAAAATTGACGTGCATAAGCAGATAAACTCTCTACATACCTTCTTTGACCTTCTGCGTAGATAGTATCAAAAGCTAAAGATGATTTTCCTGATCCTGATAGACCCGTTATGACCACAAATTTGTCTTTTGGAATCTCTACTGTCACATTCTTCAAATTATGTTCTTTAGCGCCCTTAATAACTATCTTTTTCATCATAATTTTAGTTGCTTTGAGTTAATAAAATTAATATTCAGAAGAATTGTGGTATAATTCTAATTAACTAATTTAACAAATATTAAATATTATGGCTGGAAGTTTAAATAAAGTATTATTAATTGGTCGTTTGGGCGCAGATCCAGAAATTAAGCAAATGGTAAATGGCAAAAGTGTAGCCAGATTAAGCCTTGCAACAAGTCAATCCTGGAAAGATAAAAACACTGGTGAAAGAAAAGAAAAAACAGAGTGGCACCGTGTAGTTGTATTTAACGAAGGTTTAGTTAATGTTGTTCAACAATACTTAAAAAAAGGTGCTCAAGTCTATGTAGAAGGTCAACTTACAACAAGAAAATGGAAAGATGAACAATCGGGACAAGATAAATATTCAACTGAAATAGTTATACAAGGATATAATTCTTCGCTCACAATGTTGGGTGGAGGTAATTCTAGTGGCGGAATTCAAAATGACACAACTCAACAAAATAACATTGAGGATTCTTCACAGGTGTCAGATATGGATGATGAAATTCCATTTTAATTTCTATGAATAATACTGAAGAGTTTAAAGATAAAAATATAAAATTAATCTCAATGCATGATGAGATGAGCTCATCATATCTTTCTTATGCAATGAGTGTAATTGTAAGTCGTGCTCTTCCTGATGTAAGAGATGGTTTAAAACCTGTTCATAGAAGAATTTTATATGCAATGTACAAAGGTGGATATGATTGGTCTAAACAATTTAGAAAATCTGCAAGAATAGTTGGAGATGTTATTGGTAAATATCACCCTCATGGTGATCAGTCGGTTTATGATGCTTTAGTTAGAATGGTACAAGATTTCTCTATGAGTCTACCTTTGATACAAGGGCAAGGAAATTTTGGTTCCATAGATGGTGATCCTGCTGCTGCAATGAGATATACCGAAACTCGTTTATCTAAAGTTTCTCAATATTTAATTGATGATATTGAAAAAAATACTATTTCTTTCAAAAGTAACTACGATGAAACAGAGAAAGAACCTAGTGTTCTACCAGCACAGTTTCCAAATTTATTAGTAAATGGAGCTGGGGGTATCGCTGTTGGTATGGCAACAAGCATACCTCCACATAACTTAGGTGAGATTATAGATGGTACACTGGCTTTAATAGACAATAAAGATATTAAAATTAAAGAATTGATGAAACATATACCTGGTCCAGATTTTCCAACTGGTGGTGTGATTATAGGTAAAGATATAATTAAACAAGGATATAACAATGGAAGAGGATCCTTTAAAATTAGAGGTGAAATCTCAATTGAACAACAAAAAAATGGACGTGAAAGACTTGTAATAACCTCTATACCTTATCAAGTTAACAAGTCAGTTTTAAACGAAAGGATTGCTCAATTAGTAAGAGAAAAAAAAATTGAAGGAATCAGAGATATTAGAGACGAGTCGAACAGAGAAGGTATTAGGGTAGCAATAGATTTAAGAAACGGCGTAGAACCAGAAACTATAAAAAGACAGTTATATAAAAATACTCAGATTGAGAGTTCATTTGGTTTTAATACTTTAGCGATTGTTGAAGGAAAACCCCAAACTTGCACACTAAAAGATTTTTTATCTAATTTTTTAACTTTTAGAGAAGATGTGGTTATTAAGAAAACTAAATTTGATCTTCAAAAGGCAGAGGAACGTGCTCATATACTAATAGGATTATCTGTTTCAGTTGAAAATTTGGATAAAATAATAAAAATTATTCGATCATCTAAAACACCAGAGGATGCTAAAGTATCAATTTTAAAAACCAAATGGAAAATAAATAAATCACAAAAATTAATTTCTTTAGTAGAGGGGAAAAAGGGTAAAAATCTTTACTCTTTATCTGAACCACAAGTTTTAGCTATTTTGGAATTAAGACTTCAAAAATTAACGGCATTAGGAATAAATGAAATCGAAGTTGAAATTAAAAAACTAGCTGAACTAATCACTATATATAAAAAGATTATTTCATCAAAAAAAGAACTTTTAAAAGTAATCAGTGAAGAGTTAAAAAATATTAAAGAGAAATTTGCTATTCCAAGAAGAACTAAAATTATAGATGCTGTTTTAAATTACGATATTGAAGAAACTATCCAAAAACAATCTGTAATAATTACAGTTACATTACAAGGGTACATAAAAAGAGGTTCTTTAGATGGAGTAAAAAAACAAAAAAGAGGTGGTAAGGGAAAATCAGGCATAACAACTAGAGATCAAGACTCTGTTGTTCAAACATTATCTGTAAATACTCATACTTCAGTACTCTTCTTCTCTACTGAAGGTTTAGTTTACAAGATCAAAGCATGGAAAATCCCTGAGGGTTCATCATCATCTAAAGGTAAGTCTTTATTTAATATTTTACCTTTAAAGAGTCACCAAGCAATAAGCTCAATTATGCCAATGCCAGAAGATGAAACTGATTCAAAAAATTATCAAATTATATTTGCTACTGCTCAAGGCAAAGTAAGAAAAAATAGTTTGGAAGACTTTTCATCAATTAATGCATCTGGAAAAATTGCGATGAAATTAGATAACAATGATAAAATCGTAGGTGTTAAAATTTGTAAAGATGATCAGGATGTAATTTTAAGCACAAAATTTGGAAAATGTATTAGATTTGAATCTAAAAAGTTACGAGTTTTTAAAGGCAGATCTTCTAAAGGTATTAAGGGAATAGAGTTAGCGCCAAATGATCAAATAGTATCTTTGTCAGTTATTGACAACGATAAAATTAATAAAAACGGAAAAAAATCAAAAGACGAAAAATCTGAATTAAGAGCAAAAGAGAAATTTGTTTTATCAATAAGTGAAAATGGTTATGGAAAAAAGACTTCTCATACTGATTACAGAGTTACTAATAGAGGTGGTAAAGGAATTATAGGAATAGTAAATTCACCAAGAAATGGAAATATTACTTCATCATTTCCAGTTTTTGAAGGTGATGAAATTTTAATTTCTACTAATAAAGGAAGGGTTATTAGAGTGGCTGTTAAAGAAATTAGAACTGCTGGAAGAAATACTCAAGGGGTTAGAATAATTAAGTTATCAGGAGAAGAAAAAGTTGTTTCAGCTATTAAAATTGATGATAATTTAATTTGATGATTAAAATTGCAATTTATCCCGGAACATTTGATCCAATTACTTTCGGACATATAGATGTCATAAAAAAATCATTAAAATTATTTGATAAAGTAGTCGTAGGTGTCTCAGATGAAAGCAATAAAAATTATTTATTTAGTTCTGAAGAAAGAATAGAAATAGTAAATAAAGCTTTATTTAAAGATCTAAAGTTAAATAGGAAAAAAATAAAAGTAGTGTCATTTGGCTCTTTAACCACTGATTTATGTAAAAAATATAAATCAAACATTATTTTAAGAGGATTGAGAGCTGTATCTGATTTTGAATATGAATTTCAATTAGCTGGTATGAATAGAAAATTGAACCAAAATATTGAAACAATTTTTTTAATGTCTGATGTAGAAAATCAAATTATTTCATCTAGATTCGTAAAAGAGATTGTTAAATTAAAAGGTGATATTAAAAAATTTACTACTAAAAGTACAATCAAGTCTTTAAAAGATAAATATGAATAAAATTTTTATTAAAATACTTATTTTGTTTTTTTTTATTACCAATCAATCAATAGCAGAGGAGAATATAATGATATTAAAATTAAAAGATGGTGACGTTAAAATTGAATTATTTGAAGATGTTGCGCCAAATCATGTAAAAAGAATTAAGGAATTAGCAAATAGTGGTAAATACGATAACGTTGTTTTTCACAGAGTAATAGATGGCTTTATGGCTCAAACAGGAGATGTAAAATTTGGAAATTCAGAGTCTAAAGATTTTGATCTCAGAAGAGCTGGAATGGGTGGATCAGATTTTCCTGACTTAGAGCAAGAATTCAATAGTCTACCACATGATAGAGGAACTTTATCAATGGCGAGAGCTCAAGACCCAAATAGTGCAAATAGTCAATTTTTTATATGTTTTCAGCCAGCTCCTTTTTTAGATCGTCAATATACAGTTTTTGGAAAAGTGATCGAAGGAATGGAATTTGTTGATAAAATAAAAAGAGGCGATCAAAATAATAACGGCGCTGTAACTGATCCAGATAAGATTATTAGTTTTAAATCTCAATAATTTTATTAATGGCATTAAAAAAATTTGCCTTTAACGTTTTAAAAAAAGATAAATTTGCTAGGTGTGGTTTAATCAAAACACATCGTGGAAATATACAAACCCCAGCTTTTATGCCTGTAGGAACTCAGGCAACTGTTAAAGCTTGCACAATAGACGATATTAAAAAAACAGGTTCTGAAATAATACTTTCAAATACTTATCATTTAATGATACGCCCTGGTGTTGAAAGGATTGAAACTGCTGGTGGCCTTCACAATTTTATGAATTGTGATTTACCTATTTTAACTGACTCTGGTGGTTTTCAAGTCATGTCTCTTTCAAAATTGAATAAGATTGATAGAGAGAAGGGTGCCATATTCAATTCTCATGTTGACGGTAAAAAATTTTATTTAAGTCCTGAGGAGAGCATCAGAGTACAGTTGGGTTTAAATTCAGACATAGTAATGATTATGGATGAGTGCCCAAAAAAAACTGATGATTATAATGTTATTCAAAAGTCTATGGATCTTTCACTTTATTGGGCTGAAAGATCTAAAAAAGCTTTTGGAAAGAATCCTCATAAAGCTTTATTTGGAATTGTTCAAGGAGGTCTATTTAAAGATTTAAGACTAAAATCACTTGAAGAATTAGTTAAAATTGGTTTTGATGGTTATGCTATTGGAGGATTAGCAGTAGGTGAGACACAAAATGAAATGTTTAATGTTTTAGATGATATCAAAGAATACTTACCTATAGAAAAACCTCACTATTTAATGGGTGTTGGAACGCCATCAGATATTTTAGGTGCTGTCAAAAGGGGGATAGATATGTTTGATTGTGTATTACCTACCAGATCTGGAAGAACGGGTTTAGCATTTACATGGAACGGAAGGGTAAATATTAAAAATAATAAGTATCAAAATGATAATTCTCCACTTGATCCAAGCTGTGAAAATCTTAACTTAAATAAATATTCAAAAAATTATCTAAATCATTTATTCAATACTAATGAAATATTAGCTTCAATGCTATTGACGCTTCATAATATCAATTTTTATCAAGAATTAATGTCACAAATTAGAAAAAATATTAATTCCGGCACATTTGATGATTTTCATAATAAATACATAGATAAGTTGTAGTTAGGACAACTGTGCCATTTTGTATGAATAACCATGTCAAATTCCTTAATTTAATAACCCTAATTGATCAAATCTTTTAAATTCAACGAATTGAAAAAAAAAAATTTATCTATATACACACAATATTCATTTAAAAAAAATGAATCAATTTTGTGGGCCGTTAGCTCAGTTGGTAGAGCAATTCCCTTTTAAGGAATGGGTCGATGGTTCGAGTCCATCACGGCTCACCATTAATTGATTTAACTAATTTCAATTGGTGGGTAGTCTAGAATAATTTCATTCATTTTTTCATTAATTTCTCTAATTCTGTTTTCAGATGATGGATGAGTGCTCATAAATTCAGGTGGTTCTTTACCTTTATTTAACTCTTTCATTCTTTCCCAGATTTTGACTGTTTCACGAATGTCATATCCAGAAAGTGATGAAAAAATCATTCCCAAATAATCAGCTTCACTCTCTTGTTTTCTGTTAAAAGGATTTAATATACCTATCTGTGTTATTAAACCTACTGTATTCATGCCTGTAGCTCTATTTACTTGAGATAGTTTTCCTCCACTAAAAATATCTATTAATTGTGCGCTTGTATTTACAAGAGTTGCTCTACTTGCTCTTTCCACTGAATGTTTTGCAACGGCATGAGCTATTTCATGTCCCATAACAGCAGCTAAACCATCTGTATTTTTAGTTGCCTCCAATATACCGGTATAAACTGCTATTTTACCTCCAGGCATGCACCATGCATTCCTTACTTTTTTCCTATCAATCAATATATATTCCCAATCAAAATTTATAGTAGGGTCTTCCAACCCAGCTCTATAAAAATACTCTGAAATTGAATCTTCCATTTTTTTTCCAATTTCTTTAATTTCATTAAGAGTTTTTGTGTCATCACTCATTTTTTCTTTTTCTTTTATTTTTTCATAAATTGCTGCTGCTTGAGCATTTAGTTTTGCCTCAGAGACAATTTTTAATTGTTTTCTGTCAGTTATAGGTGCAGTAGTGCAGGATGGTAATAATAAACTCCCACATCCACACCCCATATAAGATAAGAATTTTCTTCTATTCATAACTATAAAATTTGATAATAGTAGTTTATCATGAATCTTAACAATAAAATATTAATAGTATTATTTATTATTTCAATATTGTTTGTTATTTACGCTAGTTACAGTTAATTTTATGGCTAAAAAAACTAATAAAAAATCATTTTCTTTAACACTTAGAAATTATTTTATTGCAGGTGTAGTCGTTTTAATTCCAATAGGTTTTACATTATATTTAACTAAAATTTTAATAGGTATATCTTCAAATCTAATTCCGAAAAATATTAATCCAAATAGTTATTTGCCTTTTAATATTCCTGGTGTTGAAATTGTGATTTCAATCTTACTTATTACAATTGTTGGAGGTCTTTCACTTTCTTTTTTTGGAAGAAGAATTCTAAAATTAATCGATGATTTGTTTAAAAGAATTCCTTTTTTGAGAACTGTATATTCAGCAATTGTTCAAATGACTGAAACATTTTCTAAAAAAGATGATGGTAAAAAGAGTGTTGTTTTGATCGAATATCCTAGGAAAGGTGTTTGGGCAGTAGGATTTGCAACAAAAGAAAATAAAGGGGAGATGGCACAGAAAACAGGGAAAAATTTAATTAATGTTTTTGTTCCAACTACACCAAATCCAACAAGCGGTTTTTTATTAATGTTCCCAGTCGAAGATGTTATTTATTTAAATATGTCATTTGAAGAAGCTTCAAAATTTATTGTTTCCGCTGGTACTTCAACCAAAAAACTTAATTAATATCGTTTATTATATCTGCTCTATCATATAACTTTATCAAAGGTTTAAATTTTCTAATATCTTCGTTAGATTTTTCTATTCTTCTTATTTCTTTTTCAGCTAATAAGAAAAGATCACTATTATGAATTGGATCTGCTAATTTAAAATTTTTAATTCCACTTTGCTTAAAACCCAAGATATCTCCAAAACCCCTTAATTTCATATCCTCTTCAGATATTAAAAACCCATCATTTGAATCTTTTAAAATTTTAATCCTTTTTTTTGCATTATCACTTAAATTAGATTTAAACATAAGAATGCAAGTGGAGTCTTTATCTCCACGACCGACTCTTCCCCTTAATTGATGAAGTTGAGAAAGTCCAAATTTATTTGCATTTTCTATTATTATTACGTTTGCATTAGGGAAATCAATTCCAACCTCTATAATAGTTGTCGAAACTAAAATCTTAAATTTATTATTTAAAAAATCATTAAGTATTATATTTTTTTCTTCTAAATCTGTTTTTCCATGAAGTAAAGAAACTTGGTTAGGAAATTTTTTTTTTAGATATTCATATTTCATTATAGCAGAGGAATGATCTAATTTTTTTGACTCTTCAATTAAAGGACATACCCAAAAAATCTGGTTATCTAATTTAATTTGTTTATTGATAAATTTTAAAACATCATCAATTTTTGCTTCTAATTTACTGTAGGTTTTTATAGGCTTTCTGTTCTTTGGTTTTTCGCGAATTATAGAAATATCCATATCCCCAAAAATTGTCATTGTTAAAGTTCTAGGGATAGGTGTTGCTGTCATTAAAAGTACATCACAATCAATACCACCTTTATCAGATAATTTTTTTCTTTGATTTACACCGAATTTATGTTGTTCATCTATAATTATTAATCCCAATTTTTTAAAAATTACTTTTTCTTGGAAAATTGCATGTGTTCCAAAAATAATGTCAATTTTTTTATCTTCTAGTCTTTTAAGTATTTCTTTTTTTTCCTTATATTGAGTTTTGCCAGAAATTAACTCTAAATTTATATTTGTCGAAAATATTTTTTTACCAAGATTATAATGTTGTTTTGCAAGAATTTCAGTAGGTGCCATTAAAGCAACTTGGAAACCAGAATTTATAGTATTTAGTGCTGCTAAAAGAGATACTATTGTTTTTCCACTACCTACGTCTCCTTGTAGAAGCCTAAACATTTTATTTGACGAGCTCAAATCTTTATTAATTTCATTTAAAGATTTAATTTGGTCATTTGTTAAAGAAAAATCTAAATTTTTTATTAAAGAATTTTGTTTATTTATGTTTATTATTTTATTTTTTTTTTTAACTCTTTTTATTTTTTTTCTTATTTGTGAGTTAACTAGAAAAGTAGAAAATATTTCATCAAAAGCCAGTCTTTGATAAAAATTTGATTTGTAATTTCCAATATTTTCTGGTTTATGTAATTCTTTTATTGATTTATTCCAGCTTATACCTTGAAATTTTGATATAATATTTTCAGAATGCCATTCAATAAAATCTGGCAAATTACTGAGAATTTGTTTTAAAATTTTATTATATATTTTTTCAGAAACACCATCTGTTAAAGAGTACTTGTTATGAACTTGTTTAATTAAAGTCGAGTCCTCAGATATGTATTTAGGATTTGTGATTTGGTATTTATTTCTAAAATGTCCAATCTTACCACTTACAGTGATTTCTTTTCCTAATGGAAGTATTTTTTTTATATATCCCTCATAACTATTAAAAAAAACACAATCTATTTCACCCGTCTCGTCATTACATAACACTCTGTTAGGTAATTTTCTTACTCGTGGGAAGTTATATTTTTGTGGAACTATAGTTACTGTTTGTATTCCACCAATTTTTAAATCTTTTATTTTTGAGGACAAACTTCTATCTGTATAAGATTTTGGAAGTTTCCAAAGCAAATCAAATAAATTATTAATATTCCTCTTCTTTAATAAATTTTTTGTTTTAATACCTACACCTTTTAACGTACTTAAATCTGATAATAAATATTGATAATTTGTTTTATTATTCATTAACAACTAATATATTCTAATAATTATGATCAACATAGATGAATTAAAAAAAAAAATTATTTACCGTTCTAATTATAGAGGTACTAAGGAAATGGATAATCTTTTAGGTGCATTTACAAATAAATATATAAATATTTTAAATGAAAATGATCTTGTTGATTTAGAAAAACTATTGAATATAGATGACACTAATTTGTATAATTTTTACAACGGTTTTAAAACAGATTTTGAATTTGAAAATAATAATATTAATTTATTATATAAAAACTTTGACTATTCACAAAAATGATGGCGGAGAGACTGGGATTCGAACCCAGGAAAGAGTTGCCCCTTTGCCGGTTTTCAAGACCGGTGCTTTCAACCGCTCAGCCATCTCTCCGTGAGCAAGGTTTTATAAGTATAATATTAAATTTCAACAAAAAATTATGTGTATTTTAAATTTATTATCGATAGTTGCTTCAATTTTCTTATCTTATAAAGTCATGAATTATGAACACCGATCCTAAATTAAAAAATATTTTACATAAAGCAATAGAGAACCACCGTAAAAATAATTTTCAAGAAGCTAAACATCTTTACAACAAAGTATTAGATATAGATTCAAGTAATCTTGATGCAATTAATAACTTGGGTATAATTTACCACAGCTTAGGGAAAATAAATGAAGCTATAGAGTTTTATAAAAAAGCCATAGATATAAACCCAAATTTTGCTGACTCTCATCATAATTTAAAATTGATTTATTTTAAAATTGGAGATCTTGAAAATTCTTTGAAACACCATATTAAATTTTTAGAGATAAAATCTACTTCAATTAATACAAGTTCAAATTTAAGAGATATTATACCAAAATTAGCAAAAAAATTACAAAATCAAAATCACGTACCTACATTTTTTGATAATGCTATTGTTTCACAAATGATTTCTAGAGATAAAACTAATATAGATTTTTGTAATATTTTTGAAAAAAGTCTTAACTCAAGAGATAATAGATTTATCTCCTACCTTGATAGAATAGAACTTGTTGATAAATCTTACCCAAACAATCAAATGTTTGGTGGACTACCATTTTTATTATCACAAGGTACTCATTCGTTAATAAAATGGAAAGACATACCATTATTTAAAAGCACATTTGATTTAACTATATATTTAATGATGTTAAGTGATATAAAGCCTGATTATATTATCGAATTAGGTTCAGGTTTAGGCTCAAGTGCAGCTTGGATGGCTGATACTTGTCATTCATTAGGTTTAAAAACGCAAATATATAGTTTTGATAAAATTAAACCAAACTTAAAACATCAAAATGTTACTTTTATTGAGCAAGATATTAATAATTTAGAAGATTTTAATGAAATTGAATTTTTAACTAATATTAATGGAAAAAAGTTAATAATTGAAGACGCTCATGTTAATATATTAAATGTTTTAAATTTTTTTGATAAACATCTCCATAAAAACGATTACTTAATTATAGAAGATAGCTCTGGAAAACAAAAGCTTATAAAAGAGTTTATGCAACTAAAAGACTCTAAATACAAAGTTGATCAATATTATATTGATTTTTTTGGCACTAATATTACTTCTTGTGTTAATTCGATCTTTAAATGTTTTTAATTAAAACTGATAATTTGTAAAAAAAAAATTTTCCTATGAATAAAGAATTTAATAATGGATTATTATGTGCAGGTTTAGGATCTTTTTGGTGGGGATTTTTTGGGGTAATTTATTTTAAATATGTCGCATATATTGGACATATTGAACTAGTAGTGCACAGATGTTTATGGACAACTTTTACATTAGTGCTAACTACTTTTTTTTTCTCAAAATGGAGTATTTTTTTAAAAATTGTAAAAAATAAAGAAAAATTATTTTATTTATTTATTTCCGGATTTTTGATTTTTGTTAATTGGGGGGTTTGGATATATGCAATTGCAACAAACAGAATTATAGATGCGAGTTTTGGATATTTTATAATGCCAATTTTAAGTGTAATGTTAGGATATTTTTTTTTTAATGAAAAGCTTAACAAAAAAAGAGTTATTTCAATATTATTAGTTATTTTATCAATACTTTTTTTAATATTTCTAAGTATTAAATCATTACCATGGGTTGGTCTAATTGTTGCTATTAGTTGGGGGTTTTACAATCTAGTAAGAAAAAAAATTCATGTTGATACTGATATAGGTCTTTTAATTGAGAGTTTATTTATACTACCTTTTGCACTTCTATTTTTTTATTTAATAGCAAGTAAAGGTTATAATGATTTTAAATTATCGGATCCACCTATGATGCTACTTATTTTTCTAGCTGGACCAATGACAGTAATACCTTTATTTTTATATGTTAGGGGAGTTGAATTATGTGGTTTAGGGCCAGCAGGTATGATTTTTTATATCACTCCTTCATTTCAATTTTTATTAGGTTATTTTTATTACAATGAGCCTTTTTCAATAATTAAATTAGTTAGTTTTATTTTTATATGGATTGCTGTAATTATATATTTAAAAGATTTACATGAAACAAATTAATTTCTTTTTATTTTTTATCTTATTATCTATTAATTATTCATTTGCTGATATCAATAAAGATTTTGAAAATTGGAAATTAAATTTCAAAAAATTAGCTTTAGAAAACAATATTTCAGAAAAAACTTTTGATTTAGTTATGTCAGATACAAAATTTTTATCTGATGTTATAAAATATGACAGATATCAACCTGAATTTTATGAAGATACCAAAACATATATTTCTAAAAGAACATCATCGAAAAAAGTTTTATTAGGTAAAAAATTTTATGAAAAAAATTCAAAACTAATAGATGACGTTGAAGAAAAATTTAATATAGAAAGAGAATTGCTATTAGCGTTGATGGGAATAGAAACTAATTTTGGAACGTATGTTGGTAAAATGGATATATTATCCTCTTTAGCAACTTTAAGCTTTGATAAAAGAAGATCAGAATTTTTTACAAATGAATTATTAATACTTTTGCGATTAATAGAAAATGAACAAATAGATTATAAAACGTTATATGGATCTTGGGCAGGTGCTTTTGGTTTTTTTCAATTTATGCCATCAACAATGAAAAATTATGCAATTGATCATGATGGCAGCGGATATATAGATTTAAAAAATAATAATGATGCTTATGCGTCAGCATCAAACTATTTAAATCAAATAGGTTGGAAAAGTGATTATCCCTGTTTTTATAGAATTCAGTTGTCAAATGATATACCAAGTAAATATTTGAACATTTCTGCAAAAAAACTTCATGATAAAAAAAAATTAAAATATTTCAGAAAATTTATTAAAAATAATAATCAAATAGACAACAAGTACAACGCCTTAAAGGTAGCCATTATAACCCCAGATAAAGATATTATACCTGATGCCGAAACTTTAAATCCAGCTTATATCGTATTTGATAACTATGAGATAATATTGAAATGGAATAGATCATTGCGATTTGCTTTAGCCGTTTGTACATTAAAAGATAAATTTAAAAATGAACTTTAAAAAACTCATATTAATTGTCTCTATACTTTTTTTATCTGCATGTAATCAGTTTGATCAAAATAATAAAAACTTAGTTTATATTAGTGATCAAAAGTATAGTAATACGGGATTTGCTCTAATTTATGATGATAAATTAAAAAAAGAAAAAAAAATATCTAAAAAAATTGATAATAGATCTCTTTTAATTTTTCATAATAAAATTAAAAAAAATTCATTTGTTAAAATCACCAATCCCATTAATGATAAGTCAATTATAGCTGAAGTGATTTCTAATAATGTTAAATTTTCATCTTTTTACAACTCTGTAATTACGCAACGAATTGCTGAAGAGCTATCACTTGACCCCAAAGAACCTTATATTGATCTTGTTTTAATCTCAAAAAGTTCAACATTTGTAGCTAAAAAAGCAAAGACTTTTGATGAAGAGAAAAGTGTAGCTGAAAAAGCTCCTGTAGATGGAATTACCATAGATAATCTTGGTGAAGAAAAAGTAAAAGAAATCAAAATAAAAAAAAATAAATTTTTATATTCAATAAAAATTGCAGATTTTTATTACAAAGACTCAGCAGAAAATATGGTTAATAGAATAAAAGATGAGACAAATATAAAAAAACCTACAATTAAGAAATTATCTAAAACCAAATATAGGGTATTATTGGGACCATTTAATGATATAAAAAAACTAGAAAAATCGTTTATTGAATTAAAGGTATTAAATTTTGAAAATATAGAAATATTAAAAGATGTTTAGGTTATTATTAATTGTAATTTTTTTTAGTTTTTCATTCTTAAATATTTCAAAAGCTAATTTTGATGTAAAGGCAAGAACTGCAATATTACAAGATTATCATTCTGGAGAAATTCTCTATGAAAAAGAGCCAGATATATCAATTTATCCAGCTTCTATGACAAAAATAATGACAGCAATTATTGCTTTCGATCTAATAAAATCAGGTGATCTTAGTTTAGATGAGAAATTTATAATATCTGAGAGAGCTTGGAGATTATCTACATCTGGATATTCATCGATGTTTATAATGGTAGGCGATCAGGTCTCTGTAGAAAATTTATTAAGAGGTATTATCGTTGCTTCTGGTAATGATGCGTGTATTGCATTAGCTGAAGGTATAGCAGGCACAGAAGAAGAATTTGCAATTTTAATGACTGCTAAAGCAAAAGAATTAGACATGGATAATACAAACTTTTCTAATTCATCAGGAATAAATGACCCCGATAATTATTCAACTGTTAGAGATATTTTAAAAATGTCTAGATATTTAATTAAAGAACATCCTGAATTTTATAAAATGTTTGCTGAAAAAGAATTTACGTGGGATAGAACAGGGGGTGATCCAATAACACAAGGAAATAGAAATCCTTTGCTTTATAAAAATCTTGGAGCAGATGGAATAAAAACAGGTTATTTAGCTGTTGAAAAATATTCTTTAGCATCATCAATAGATAGAAATGGGAGAAGATTAATTGCTGTCGGAAGTGGTTTTAATTCAAAAAATGCTAGATCCAAAGAAAGTACAAAATTACTTACATTTGGTCTTACCAACTATGATCTTGTAGAAATAGCTAAAGCCAATAAACCATTACACAAAATTGAAGTTTGGTTAGGAAAAGAGGATAGTGTTGCAGCTTATACAAAGGAAGATATTTATAAAACAATCAAAAAAGCGAAAAAAAAACTTTTAAAAGTTGCTGTTAAGTATGATGGACCAGTCGAGGCACCAATCAAAAAAGATCAAAAAATAGCTACTCTAAGAGTTGTTTATGATCAAGAACTTGTTGGTGAGTATGATTTACTTTCATCGAAAGAAATTAAAAAAGTTAATTTTTTTACTAGATTGATAAAATCAATAAATTATTTAATTTGGGGTGATGTCTAAAAAACCCATCATTGTTTTTGAGGGTATAGAAGGTAGTGGCAAAAGCCATCATATAAATAAAGTATCTAAATATTTAGATAAAAAGAAAATTAATTATATAAAGATAAGAGAACCAGGTGGAAGTCTTAATTCAGAAAAAATAAGAAAATTAATTTTAAATAAAAAATCTAATTTTAATGTATATACTGATTTACTTTTATATTTAGCAGCTCGTAGTGAAAATATAAATCTTATAAAAAAATCATACAAAAAAAAAATTATTTTGATTGATAGATTCATAGACTCAACTATTGCATATCAGCATTTTGGTATG
>CACIHO010000007.1 GCA_902586485.1 uncultured Pelagibacteraceae bacterium
TCTTTCATTTCCAACTGAAATGTAAAACTTTAATGGATCAATAATTTGAAATCTTGCAAATGCATCTACTATTAAACGTTTTTGATCTGACGCAATAACCTCTTCTGGTGGAGCATCTAAGTTCAAAATTCTTTTATCTAAATAAACAACGTTTTGAATAAATGGAATTTTAAAGTTAAGTCCAGGTTTCATTATAATTCTTTTTGGATCACCAAATTGAAGTATAATTGCTTGATTAACTTCTTTAACAATAATTACTGATAAAAAAGCTACAACACCAATTGCAACTAGTACACCAGCTAATATTTTTCCAGCTTTCATTTTAATTTGTCGCTTTCTTTTTTAACTCAGGTAAAGGTAAATATGGAACTACGCCCGAGCCTGCATTTTTTTCTATTATTACTTTATCAATATCTGCTAAAACTTTTTCCATAGTTTCTAAATACATTCTTTCTTGCGTTACTGCTTTTGCATTTTTATATTCGTTGTAGATTGCTATAAATCTACTTGCTTCACCCTCAGCTTTTGCAACAACTTCTTTTTTATATGCTTCTGCTGCTTGTAAAATTTTTTGTGCTTCCCCTCGTGCTCTTGGTATTACATCGTTAGCATAAGCTTCAGCTTCGTTTTTTGATCTTTCCATGTCTGCTCTTGCAGCCTGTACATCTCTAAATGCATCAATTACTTGATCTGGTGGGTCAGCTTTCTGTGTTTGTACTTGGGTAATTTGAATTCCACTTTCGTAGTCATCTAATATAGTTTGAATAATTTCTTGAGTTTCGAGCTCAATTTTAGATCTTCCCTCTGTTAAAATTGGTTGAATATCACTTTTTGCAATTACTTCCCTCATTGCAGTTTCGGCAGCCGCTTTAACTGTGCCTTCTGGGTCTTGAATTTTGAATAAAAAATTACCAGCATCTTTAATTACCCAAAATACAGAAAAGTCTATATTAACAATATTTTCATCCCCAGTTAACATCAAGCTTTCTTGTGGAACATCAGCAACACCACCACCTGTAGAAAAACCACTGTCTCTCTCAGATCTAAATCCTATATCCATTCTATTTACCTTAGTCACTTTTGGTGTTTGAACAGTCTCAACAGGAAAAGGTATATGATAGTTTAAGCCAGGTTGTGTAGTTTTTACAAACTTACCAAATCTTAGTACAACGCCTTGTTCATCGGGTAATACTCTATAAAGTCCGCTCGCTAACCATACAAATACTAAAACTAATAAAATTAGACTTATTGATTTTCCTCCCGAAGTTTTTTTTTCCACCAGGTAAAAACCTCCTGATTTTATCTTGAAGATCTCTAATTAATTCATCAACATTTGGAGGTCTTGGACCTCTACCTGATCCATTACCACTACCACCTCCACCAGGAGGTGCACCCCAAGGGCTTTGGTCTTTGAAATCATCTGGCATATGTCAACTTATATAGTGTCTTTAATGTAAAAAACAAGTAATGATAGTTTTATGAAGGATAAAAAACCTGAACTTAGTGCCGCAATGAAAAGTAAGCTAGAGCCTAAAAAATTCACTAAAAATCCTATTCTAGGAACAAAGTTTACAATAGCAATCTCTAGTGCAAAAGGTGGAGTTGGAAAATCCACATTTGCAACGAATCTTGCTTTAGCCCTTAAAAAAGTTGGGTGCAAGGTTGGTCTTTTGGATGCGGATATTTATGGTCCATCAATTCCTAAAATGTTTAATATTAACGAAAAACCAAAAAGTGATGGTCAAAAATTAGATCCAATTAAAAAATATGACATACAATGTATGTCTATTGGTTTTTTAGCTGATCAACAAACGCCGATGATATGGCGTGGACCTATGGTAACAAGTGCTATTAAAACTTTCACTCAGAAAGTAAATTGGAAAGATTTAGATTTTATTATTGTTGATATGCCACCAGGCACTGGTGATACTCAATTGACATTTTCTCAAGAAATAAAAATGGATGGTGCAATAATTGTTAGTACGCCACAAGAAGTAGCACTTTTAGATGTAAAAAGAGGAATTAAAATGTTTGATAAACTTGGAGTTAAGATTTTAGGTTTAGTTGATAATATGAGTTTTTTTATTGGAGATGATGGAAAAAAATATAAAATTTTTGGAGAAGGCGGGGTTAAAAAAACTGCAGAGGAATTCCAAAAAGAATTTTTAGGTGAAATTCCAATTAATCCAGAAATTGGTAAAACTGGTGATGAAGGAATGCCAATTGTGGAAGCTAGCCCTGAGCATGAAATTTCTATGATATATTTAAATTTTGCTGAAAAAATCAAATCAACTTATCTTTAAGGTCAAAAGCAGTCATTAATTCATTCCACTCTCTTTTAGACAAACCAGAACTTTCAACATCTACATTTTCGCCTTTAATAAGTTTTTGAATAATTAATTTTCCTTTTGCAGAAACCTCGGTTCCACCAACTCTATAATCCATAAAGGCATCGTAAGTTATAGGAACCCATTTTTTTACAGTATCCAGCATTATATCAGCATAAACTCTAATCTCATATTGAGCATGACTATCAGCTCTCAATCTTAAAAAATTCATTAAATTTAATAAATCAGTTTTCCAATACCATTGGGTGTAGGTATTTAATGTTAAATTCATTCTTGCAAGTTCTCTTGCTAAACCTTTTTTGTTTTCATCAATAGTTGATCCATCAAATCTTTCATTAAGCATAGTCTCGTAATTATCATAAGTTCTCTCTGCATCACTTTTTAAAAGTTCTAAAACTTCCTCCGCTTGTTTTCCTTCCAATACATCGCCTCTACCCTGTCTGTTACTAGTTGATTGAGCAGCTAAATTTTCTTGTGAAGGCAAATAAAATTCTTTATCCAAAATTGAATACCTCGCAGAATATTCATTCACATTTGCAGTTCTGTGTCTAATCCATTGTCTTGCAATAAATATCGGAAGTTTAACATGATATTTAATTTCACACATTTCAAATGGAGTACTGTGCCAGTGCCTCATCAAATATTTAATTAAACCTTTGTCGGTCGAAACTTGTTTTGTACCTTTTCCATAAGATACTCTAGCTGATTGAACTATTGATGTATCATCACCCATATAATCTACAACTCTAACAAAACCATGGTCTAAAGCTGGGATTGCTTCATATAAGATTTTTTCAAGTTCAGGAGCAGTAACTCTCTTGGTCTGATTGCTTTGAGATTGTTGATTTTTTATTTCTTCTTGTTGTTCTTTAGTTAATTTCATGATTGTTATTGAATCTGTTGTAATTACTTTTATATTAATAACGTTGGTTTTCCAACTACGACGATAAACGAATTTCGTAATAACCATTGCGGACGTGGGGGCAGTACCCACCACCTCCACCATTACAACTTATGGGGGTGAACTAGAATCGACGGGTGACTAAAGGCTATTCTTTCGTTCGGGATTGTTCCACCGTAACGGGCTAATTTATAATTGCTAACGAAAGTTACGCACTTGCTGCCTAATTAACTTAGTTAATTAAGCAAACGGGGTCTGGGGCACCTGGCAACAGAACGCCCCTTCCTAATTTGAAATTAGTTTTGAGTATCAACGTAAATTTAAAAACACAACCTGATGACTCGTCACCTACTCGTTATTATTTTTCTATAAAGGCCACTTAAAATTAAATTTGTCGATATAATACGTTTTATAAATGAAATCCAAATCATCTTTCCAATTATTTCGTGTGTCTTCTCTATGATAAAATTCACCATCTTTTTTTTTCTTATTAATAAGATTTCTTAAAAGGTAGCTCAATTTGATCAATCTTTTTTCACTTAATGGAGTACCCCAAGTAGCCATGTAAGCAGGTGATTGAACAAATGGTAAATCTTCATTCTCCATTAGAAACTTTAAAATATATTCTCTCTCAGGAAAAGTCATATAACCAGCTTGATAACCAAGTGTACTCAACATTCCTTTTTCTGGAAATCCAACTCTTCTTTTGCCATCAAGGTATTGCTGTTTTCTAGTTGCCCATTCTTTTTTAACCTCTTCTATTTTTTTAATAGCTTCATTTTTTTGAGGTTTATTTTTAGAAATAATATCTGTAGCGTTTTTGAAAAGATTTGAAAGTTCATTATCACTCCACTCAGATAATTTTTTCATTATTTCTTATTTCTAGTTTCTTGATTAATTTTCTCTCCATATTCCTTAATTTTTTCTTGTTCTAATTTTTGTTCCTTTTTTTTAGCTAATTTTTTTGCAGCGTAATATCCTAAGATTCCTCCAACAGGAGCTAATACCCATGCACCATTAATAAATACCATTGCTCCTAAAAACTTGCCTGCTATTCCCAAAGATCCTCCTAACGTAGCACCAATAGCTGCACCACCCAAAGTTCCAATACTTTTTTTAGTAACGACAGCCTCAGCTGTTTTTGCAACAGGAGATTTTTTTAATTCTTCAAGTTTTCTTAAAGCTTCTTGTCTTCTTGCCAATGCTTCAGCTTCTTTTTGCTTTTGTTCTAATTCTTCTCTCTCTAATTGTCTTTTTCTCTCATTGACTGCAGAGAATGCTGAAAAGATCAATGTTAGTAAAATTAAAATTATTATTGATGGTCTAGCTAAATTCAAAGATAGGCCAATAACATCATTAGGATATTTTTGTCTAAACTCTAAAATATTTTCGTATTCGTAAGGAATATAGAAAGCCGCAAAAATAAGTGACAAAAGAATAAATATTATTGGAACCTTTGGCCCTAATTTTTCAACTAATTTTCCTAATAAGGTAATTCTTGCTATTTGCCTAATAATCCAATTCATTGATCAATCAAAAGCTTATAAGTTAAAAGAGTTAATTCTAGAGCTATCAAAACTTCCAACACACTACAATCTAACAGTTTTTAATTAATTGGACGAGTCGATTTTCACTCGTCATTTACTCGTCCTAATACGTAAGATTTATGTGATTTTGTAAAAAAATTTGGCTATAATCAAACAAAGTTAAGGGCACCTGGCAACAGAACGCCCCCTATTTAATTTAATTTTTTTTTAATTTCAGCTTGAGCAGCAGCCAACCTTGCAACAGGAACTCTATAAGGTGAACAGGAAACATAGTTCAATCCTGCATTAGAACAAAAAGATATACTACGAGGGTCTCCTCCATGCTCTCCACAGATACCTAGCTTTAGATTTTTGTTTTGTTTTCGACCTTTTTCGACTGCTATTTCAACCAAATCTGAAACCCCTTCATCTATTGAAACAAAAGGATCAACAGAAAATATTTTGTTTTCTAAATAATCATTTAAAAATTTACCACTATCATCTCTACTGATCCCAAAAGTAGTCTGTGTTAAATCATTTGTTCCAAAACTAAAGAATTCTGCATGCTTAGCGATCTCCTTTGCTTTTATTGCCGCTCTAGGTAATTCAATCATCGTTCCTACTAAAAACTCTATTTTCAATTTATTTTCTTGTTGAACTTGACTAGCTGTTCTAATCACTAATTCTTTCATTATTTTAATCTCAGCCTCCGTAGATACTAAAGGTATCATTATTTCAGGAAATGCAGATTTAATTTTATTTTTTTTAAGGTAAACCAAAGCTTCAAATATTGCTTTGCATTGCATTTCATAAATTTCAGGAAAAGATATTCCCAGACGACATCCTCTATGACCTAACATAGGATTTTGCTCATGGAGTTCTTCAATTCTTGACTCAACCTCTTTAATTGTAAGATTAACCATAATAGCAACCTCATTAATTTCTTTTTCTGTACGTGGTAAAAATTCATGTAATGGTGGGTCCAACAATCTAACTGTGACTGGTAATCCACTCATGATTTTAAAAATATCTATAAAATCTTTTCTTTGATGCGGTAACAGTTTTCGTAATGCTATTGCTCTGTCCTCTTTTGTTTTAGATAATATCATTTCTCTTACAGATAAAATCCGTTCTTCGTCAAAAAACATATGTTCTGTTCTGCATAATCCAATACCCTCTGCACCAAAATCTTTTGCTGTTTTGGTATCATTTGGCGTTTCAGAATTTGTTCTTACTTTTAATTTTCTAAAGCTATCTGCCCAAGACATTAACTTGGAAAAATCACCAGATATTTCAGGCTTCACAGTTGAAACACTTCCAGCGATAATTCTTCCAGTTGATCCATCGATAGTGATTACGTCTCCTTCTTTAATTTCCATTGAAGAAGTTTTAAAAGATTTATTTTCATAGTTTATATCAATTTCACTTGATCCTGATACACATGGTCTCCCCATACCTCTTGCAACAACAGCTGCATGACTTGTCATTCCTCCTCTAGCAGTCAAAATTCCT
The DNA here is from genome assembly GCA_902586485.1 of uncultured Pelagibacteraceae bacterium. Taxonomy (GTDB): domain Bacteria; phylum Pseudomonadota; class Alphaproteobacteria; order Pelagibacterales; family Pelagibacteraceae; genus Pelagibacter. The sequence goes on from CACIHO010000007.1 coordinate 6,288, forward strand.
TTAGCAGCATGCATTCCTTGTATATCTTCTGGAGAGGTCTCTACTCTAACCAAAATTGTATCTTGCATCATTGCGGTTAATCTTTCAGCCTCTTCTGATGTAAATACAACTTTACCACTGGCTGCACCTGGTGATGCTGGCAATCCATTTGCTATTATATTAATTGAAGTTTTTTCATTCAAAGTAGGGTGCAAAAGTGTGTCTAAAGAATTTGGGTCAATTCTTAATACAGCTTCCTTTTTAGAGATTAATTTTTCATTAACCATATCAACTGCGATCTTGACTGCTGATTTTGCTGTTCTTTTTCCTGATCTTGTTTGAAGCATCCATAGTTTATTACTTTCTACAGTAAACTCTACGTCTTGCATATCTTTGTAATGCATCTCTAATTTTTTCAAAATTTTTTGAAGTTCTTTAAAGACTTTAGGCATAGATTCTTCCATTGATAATTCTTTTACTCTAGCATCTCTCCTAGCTTTTTTGGTTATGTATTGAGGAGTCCTTGTACCCGCTACAACATCTTCGCCTTGAGCATTAATTAAATACTCACCATATATTTCATTTGATCCATCTGATGGATTTCTTGTAAACACTACTCCTGTTGCACAATCATCACCCATATTTCCAAAAACCATTGATTGAACATTTACTGCAGTTCCCCACTCTGCTGGGATTTGATTTAGTTTTCTATAAACTTTTGCTCTATTACTTTCCCATGATAAAAATACTGCACTTATTGCTCCCAGCAATTGTTCATGAACATCTTGGGGAAAATCTTTTTTTGCCTTTTCTTTTACTGTTCTTTTAAAATCTTCAATTAATCCATCCCAATCACTTTCATCTAAATCTGTATCTAACAAAACACCTTTCGTAAGTTTATAATTTTCAATTAATTCCTCAAAATGATAGCCTTCAACACCCATTACAACATTTCCGTACATTTGAATGAATCTTCTATAGCTGTCTTTAGCAAATCTTCCATTTGAAGTTTTAATTGCTAAAGCTTTGACTGTTTTATCGTTCAGACCAAGATTTAGAATAGTATCCATCATACCTGGCATTGATACTCTTGCACCAGACCGCACAGACAATAAAAGTGGATTTTTTAAGTCCCCAAATTTCTTAGAAACATTTTTTTCAATTAATTTCAATTCTTTTTTAATTTGAGAAATTAAATTTTTGTTTAGTTTTTTTTTATCCTTGTAAAAAATTTCACAAACTTTTGTAGATATTGTAAAACCAGGAGGCACTGGAAGACCCATTCTTCCCATTTCAGAGAGATTAGCACCTTTTCCCCCTAAAAAGTTTTTAGGGTTTTTAATTTTTTTACTATCTTTAGAATTAAAGTTTAATAAAAGTTTTTTCATTAATGGGAGTCGATTAGAGAAAAATTAACATAATTATTAAACGTTTTACACATCATTTGGATTAGTTCCAGCCTATTCTTCTTTACAACTGGATCATCCTCGTTCACAATTACATTATCAAAAAAGTCAAAAACCTCTCTCTTAACACTAGCTAAATTGTCCAATGTTTGAACATAATTTTCATCTTTATTAATGCCTGAAAAATATTTCCTTAATTCACTAATTTTTTTAAATAGGTTTTTTTCTAACTCATTTTTAAAAATACCAGGGTCAGTTGTATTTGATAATTCTATGTTATTATTTTTTAATTCACCATCTAATATGTTTGAGGCTCTTTTATAGCTTGCAATAATATCTAAACCATCTGGTTTGTTAATAATTTTATTTAGATGTTTAGCTTTATTAAAAATAATTACAGATTGATCTAAGTTAAAAGAACTCGTTGATGCTTGAACTATATCATTTCTAATATTTTCTTCCTTCATGTGGTATTTTAATCTATCCATTAAAAAATCTGATAACTCATTTTGTAAAGATTTATTATCAATTTCAAAACCTTGATCTAGATACAGACTTAATGAATAATTAATTAAATCTCTTATTTTAAAATCTTTTTTATTTTCAACTATTATTCTTATTACTCCTAATGCTAATCTTCTTAGAGCATACGGATCTTTAGAACTTGTTGGCTTTTGATTTAAACCAAAAAAACCAACTAAAGTGTCTATCTTATCAGCTAAAGAAATAGCTATGCTAAATGGTTTTTTTGGGACTCTTGAGCCTGATCCTGTGGGTAAATATTGTTCACTTATGGCCAAAGCCAAATCTTTATCAAAACCTTGTGCAATAGCAAAATAACCTCCCATCACACCCTGTAGTTCTGGGAATTCACCCACCAGCTCTGATAATAAATCAACTTTACAAATTGATGCTGATAATTCAACTTTTTCTTTACTGATTAAAAGTTCATCAGATATCATTCCACCCAATTTTCTCATTCTTTGGGCTTTATCAAAATAACTTCCTAGTCCTCTAAAATAATTCATTGATTTTAATTCAGTAACTTTTTTGACCATATTTTGAGATTTATCTTTTTTCCAAAAAAATTCTGCGTCACTTAATCTTGCTTCAACAACTCTTTCATTTCCTAATTTTATTAATCCCTTTTTATCTTTTTTGTTTGCAACCACTAAAAACTCATTAGTAATATTTTCTTTATTATCAAATATAGGGAAATATTTTTGATGGTATTGCATGGTAATAATTAATATTTCTTTTGGAATATTTAAAAATTTCTTATCAAATTCACAAAGAAGGATATTTGGTTGATCTGTTAAATCTACAACCTCATTAAGCAATCTAGGATTATGTTGAATCTTAACATTTTTATTTTTTAATATATTGTTGAATTTTTTTTCTATTAACTTTTTTCTTTCGTTGTGATCAACGATAATGTCAATTTTTTTAAAAAAACTTTTATAATTTTTAAATTCTAAAAATGACTTTTTATTTTCCTCAAATTCTTTATCAATAAAAGTTGAGTTAGAAGATGTTAAGTGATGAAAATTAAAATTTAATTTTTTTTTATCAAATACAGCTAGAATTGATTTTAACGGTCTCCCCCAATTTAGGTCAAAAGTTCCCCAATACATTGATTTTTTCCATTGAATTTTACTTAATAATATTGGGATAAATTCTTCAAGCAATTCATGTGTGTGCAGTTTTTTTGATTTTGTCTTGAAAAAATAAAATTCTCCTTTATCGGTTTTATTTTGGTAGAGATCCTTTTTTAATATTTTATTTGACCTAACAAACCCCTCTAGTGCTACCTCTGGTGACTTGATATTTGGACCTTTAATCTCCTCAGATTTTAGTACAACATTTTTTTGAACACCTTCAAACAATACCACTAGTCTGTTTGGTGTTGAGTATGATGAGCTTTTTTTAAATAAAATTGATTTTTCTAAAAAAAAATCATTAAAACTTTTAAGTAAGTCTTCCCTTAAATTTTGTTGAAGATTTGAGGGTATTTCCTCACTAAATAATTCTAAAAAAAACTCTGACATTATTTTTGACTATCTAACCAAACCCCTGCTGCAGATTTTGTAATATCTCTTATTCTAGCAATATAACCTGCTCTTTGTGCGACACTGATTGCACCTCTTGCATCTAAAATATTAAACACATGACTGGCTTTTAAACATTGATCATATGCTGGTAAAGAAATTTTTTTTTCTACCAAATCTTTTGCCTCAGACTCATGCATTTCAAACATTTTCAAAAGTGTTTCTACGTTCGCGTGTTCAAAATTGTATGCTGAAAATTCTTTTTCGGCTTGATAAAATACTTCGTGATACTTTACACCTTCATCATTCCATAATAAATCATAAACGTTTTTTTCTTTTTGAGTGAACATACAAATTCTTTCTAAACCATAAGTGATTTCAACTGATACAGGTTTACAATCAAATCCAGCCATTTGTTGAAAATAGGTGAATTGAGTAATTTCCATTCCATCACACCATACTTCCCATCCCAATCCTGCAGCACCTAATGTTGGACTTTCCCAATCATCTTCAACAAACCTTATATCGTGATCATTATGATCTATACCTATAGTAGATAAACTATTTAAATAAAGTTTTTTTATATTTTCAGGGGAAGGTTTAATTAAAACTTGAAATTGATAATAGTGTTGCAACCTGTTTGGATTATCTCCATATCTTCCATCTGTAGGCCTTCTTGATGGTTGTACGTAAGCTGCTTTCCATGGTTTATATCCAAGTGATCTTAGGGTAGTAGCTGGATGAAAAGTTCCTGCACCAACCTCCATATCATAAGGCTGGAGAATAATGCATCCTTTTTTACTCCAAAATTTCTGAAGATTTAAAATTGTATCTTGGAATGTTTGAATTTTTTTTTTTTCTTTTTTTGCTTTAGAAACCATATCTTTGCCAAATTGATCTTTCATCTAAAATACTTGCTATTTGATCTACTTGATTAGTGGATGAAGAAAGTTTTTGACTTAACCATCCTTTTGATTTTTCAAATTTTTTAATAATTACATCTTCACCAAAATTATCTTTTAATATTTCATGTGCGTTACCTATTCCATCAATCAATCCTAAATGTTTTGCTTTACTGCCTGACCAAAACTCACCTGAAAAAAGTTCTACATCAGATTTGTTTAATTTTGATCCTCTGCTTTTTTCAACAACATCTATAAAGTCTTTATGAAGATCCAATTGAATATTTTTTAATCTTTCAATATCCTCGTTTTTTTCTTCTAAAAATGGATCAAGTGTGCTTTTGTTTTTGCCAGCGGTATGAACTCTTCTTTCAACCCCAATTTTTTTTATCAACTCAGTAAATCCAAAAGAAGAATATATAACTCCTATAGATCCAATTATTGAACTTGAATTTGCATAAATTTCGTCCCCAGCACAAGAAATCAAATAACCTCCAGAAGCTGCTACGTCTTCAGCAAATACAATAACTTTTTTTTTATGTTTTTTTGCTTGTTGTCTAATAAAACTGTAGATTAAATGAGATTGAACTGGTGATCCTCCTGGAGAATTGATTGATATAGCAACACATGCAGCTTTTTTCAGAGAAAAAGCCTTTTTAATTAGTTCTTCTTGACCTGCAAAATCAATACCTTGTTTAAATTTTCCTGCGTTACCAATAACCCCAGTTAGTTTTAAGTGAGCAACAATTTTTTTCTTTTTAAAAAAAGAGAACATAGGTAAGTCTTACAGAATTATTTATTGAATATAAAGACTACTTATAATTGAAGAAACTGGTGCGTCAATTGATAAGTAATATATATATACAAATTATATTAATTTAAAAAATGTTATGGGAACAGTTGTACAGCTTAAAAATCAGATAAATGATTCATATTTTCAGCTTAAAGACTCGGTTGAAGAAAAACTGGTTTTAACCGAGGAAAAAATAAAATCAAAATTATCTAGTGACGTACAGCTGGTTCAAAAAATGACAGATTATCACATAGAAACTGGAGGAAAAAGACTAAGAGCATTACTAACATTGGGTAGTGCAAAATTATGTGGTTACTCTAGAGGCTCTAGAGATATAAATTTAGCTGCGTGTGTTGAATTAATTCACAGCGCAACTTTGATGCATGATGATGTAATTGATGAAGGCACTGTTAGAAGAGGGAAAGAAACTTTAAACAAAGTTTGGGATAATCATTCGTCAGTTTTAATAGGAGATTATTTATTGAGTAGATGTTTTGAAATGATGGTAGAAGACGGAAACCTAGAAGTTTTAAAATTATTATCGTCCACTTCATCAAAAATTGCTCAAGGAGAAGTTCTACAACTTCAACACAAAGGTGAAGTTGATATGCTAGAAGAAACATATTTAAAAATTATCTCAGCTAAAACTGCAGAGTTATTTGCAGCGGCAACTAAAGTTGGTGCAATTTTATCTGATGCAGAAAATAAAGAAAAAGATGCTTTAGAATTTTATGGAAGAAACTTGGGATTAACTTTTCAAATAGCAGACGACACACTAGACTATAATTCTGAGCTCAAACTATTTGGTAAAAAAATTGGTCAAGATTTTTTTGAAGGAAAAATTACGTTACCAATAATTTTACTTTTTCAAAAATTGGGAAATGATGAAAAGAAAATTTTATCAAATATATTTAAAAAAGAGTTAAGAACAAAAGATGACTTTATTGAAATTATTGCTCTTATAAATAAGTATCAAATAATTAATGAATGCTATCAAAAAGCCCAGCACTATATAAATTTAGCCTCGAATTCTCTAAGTGTATTTAAAGACTCTGAAGAAAAAAATATTCTTAAAAGATTAACATCATTTAGTTTATCAAGAAATTTTTAAGGACTTAATAAAGACTTTATCCACTTCCCGGAGTTATCTTTATTATATTTTAATCTCTCATGGATTCTATTCTCACCATCTAGCCAAAATTCAATACTATCTGGAGATAAAATCCATCCAGACCAGTGACTTGGTCTTGGTACATCTGATTTGTTGCTATATTTTTTTTTGTAATCTTGTATAGATTTTAATAATTGTTCTCTAGAATTTAATTCTTCACTTTGCTTAGAAGCCCATGCTCCTATTCGACTTTCATACGCTCTCGATGAATAATATTCATCTGCAACCTTATCAGAAACTAATGACACTTTTCCATTAATTCTTATTTGTCTTAGGAGGCTTTTCCAATGGAAACACATCGCAGCATTTGGATTTTTCTTTAATTCATTTCCCTTGTGACTATTTAAGTTTGTATAAAATACAAATCCATCTTTGTTGAAATCTTTAAGTAAAACCATTCTTACTGAAGGAATGTTTTTTTTATTAGATGTTGCTAAAGCAACAGCATTTGGATCATTTGGCTCAGTTTTCTTTGCTTCCTCCATCCATTCATGAAATAAATGAAATGGATCATCTATATCAAGAAAGCAACTATTAAGACCTAAAGAGTTTTTTTGATTCATAATTTAAACAAAATAATCTATATAATATAAATAATGTCATTTAATACTTTTGGAAAGCTATTTCGTTTCACAACTTGGGGAGAGTCTCATGGACCTGCAATTGGTTGTATTGTTGATGGTTGTCCTCCAAACATAACTCTTAAAGACCAAGATATTCAAATAGAATTAGACAAAAGAAAACCAGGACAATCTAAATTTACAACTCAGAGAAAAGAGGATGATAAAGTTCAAATATTGTCAGGAGTGTTTGAGGGCAAAACTACAGGAACACCTATTTCTCTCATAATCTACAACAAAGATATGAGATCCAAAGATTATAGCAATATTAAAGATAAGTTCAGACCAGGTCATGCAGATTTTACTTATTTTAAAAAATATGGAATTAGAGACTATAGAGGTGGTGGCAGATCTTCCGCTAGAGAAACTGCAGCACGCGTTGCGGCCGGTGCAATAGCAAAAGTTGTACTTCAAAAAAAATTAGGTAAAAAATTTAAAGTAATTGGTGCAGTTACTCAGCTAGGAATTCTTGGATGTGATACAAATCAATGGAACGACAAAGTAATTTCAAAAAATCCATTTTTTTGTCCAGATAAATCAATGATTAAATTATGGGAAAAATATTTACTTGGTGTAAGAAAATCAGGATCCTCATGTGGAGCAGTGATTGAAATAAGAGCAAGAGGTATCCCAGTTGGTTTAGGTGCTCCAATTTATTCAAAATTGGATACTGACATAGCTTCAGGTCTAATGAGTATTAATGCAGTTAAAGGTGTAAATATAGGTGCAGGAATGAACTCAGCACAATTAAGTGGAGAACAAAATTCAGATGAAATTTCTTCAAAAGGAAATAAATTAAAATTCAATTCAAATAAAGCGGGTGGAATTCTTGGCGGAATTTCTACGGGCCAAGAAATTATTGCATCTTTTGCTGTCAAACCAACATCGTCAATTTTAACTAGTAGAAAAACTATAAATAAATTTGGGAAAAATACTTCAATATCTGTTAAAGGTAGACATGATCCTTGTGTAGGAATTAGAGCTGTACCAATTGGTGAAGCTATGATGAACTGTGTTTTACTTGACCACTACTTAATGAATAAAGCCCAATGTAGTTAGCTTGAATTAATTTTTCACAACTCTTATTGTCTCCTTTTGAAACAAAATATCAGCAATTTTCTTAGAAATTTGAGAACTGTTTAATCCAGCTTTATCATACATTTTTTTTGGATCATCTTGTTCAATAAATTCATCTGGTAAAGTCATTGATCTAAATTTTAAACCTTTATCAAATACTCCTTTTTCAGCTAATAAATTTTTAACATGAGAACCGAAACCACCTATTGATCCCTCTTCAACGGTTATCATAAGCTCATGTTCCTTAGCAGCTTTAAGTATAAGTTCTTGGTCTAAAGGCTTAGCAAATCTGGCGTCTATTAAAGTTGTTGAAGCCCCTTTTGCTTTTAATTCCTCTACAACTAATTTGCACTCCTCAAGTCGAGTACCAAGGTTTAAAATACAAACTTGTGTTCCTTGTTGAACGACTCTCCCTTTACCAATTTCAATTTTTTCATCTATTGATGGGAGATCAACACCTACTCCAGTTCCTCTTGGATATCTAATTGCAGAAGGTCTGTCATTTATATCTACTGAAGTATTAATCATTTTAACTAGTTCAGCTTCATCACTTGCTGCCATTACTACAAAGTTAGGTAAAGTTGATAAGTAAGTTATATCAAATGAACCAGCATGTGTTGATCCATCAGCACCAACTAATCCTGCTCTATCTATCGCAAATCTAACTGGTAAACTTTGGATGGCAACATCGTGGACAACCTGGTCATATGCTCTCTGTAAAAATGTAGAATAAATTGCAGCATATGGTTTGTATCCCTCTGTTGCTAGACCAGCTGCAAAAGTTACAGCATGTTGTTCAGCTATACCTACATCAAACATTCTACTTGGAAACTCCTTTCCAAAAATATCCATACCAGTCCCTCCTGGCATTGCTGCTGTTATTCCAACTATTTTGCTATCTTTTTTTGCGTGTTTCACTAACGTATTAGCAAAAACTTTTGTATAAGCTGGAAGGTTAGATTTACTCTTTAACTGTTCTCCAGTCTCAACATTAAATTTTGATACTCCATGATAATGGTCATTTGCTTTTTCTGCATAAGAATAACCCTTGCCTTTTTGAGTTTTAATATGGATCATTATTGGACCCGCATGTCTTGAGTCTTTTGCATTTTTTAAAATCGGAACTAGGCTTGATAAATCATGACCATCTATAGGACCTGCATAATAAAAACCAAGTGAACTAAACAATGTACCTCCAGTAACAGCTGAACGGAAAAAATCCTCTGCTTTACCTGCTTTAGCACTAAATCTTTTTGAAAGTGCAGATGTAATTAACTTTAGGGTTTCTCTAAGACTAAAATATATTTTACCAGTAAATAATTTGGCCAAGTAAGTTCTCATTGCTCCAACTGGTTTTGCAATTGACATGTCGTTATCATTTAAAATAACAATTATTTTTGTTTTAGATGCCCCAGCATTATTCATGGCCTCATAAGCCATACCTGCACTAATTGCTCCATCACCTATGACAGCTATTACATTTGAAGATTTATTTTCTAATTTATTTGCCTCTGCAATTCCTAATGCAGATGAAATAGATGTTGAACTATGGGCTGCTCCAAATGGGTCATACTCACTTTCAGATCTTTTTGTAAAACCTGATAAACCATCACCTTGTCGTAAAGTTCTAATTTTATCTTTTCTTCCAGTTAAAATTTTATGTGGGTAAGATTGATGGCCAACATCCCATATTAATTTATCGTTTGGCGTATCAAAAACATAATGAAGTGCGACTGTCAATTCAACCACGCCCAAACCAGCACCAAGATGACCTCCTGTTTCTGAAACAGCACTTATCATTTCTTCCCTCACCTCATCTGCTACTTTTTGTAAATTATCTTCAGATACTTTTCTTAAATCAGATGGAAAGTTGATATTATTTAAAAATTGATAATTTTTTTTCATTTTTTTCTATTCAATATATAGCCTAATGTTTCATTTATTTTTTTAGATCTTGAACCATATTTTCTTAAATTCTTATTAATATCTTTTATTATCTTATCACAATACTTAAGTGAGTCATCATAGCCTATTAAGTTTATAAGTGTTGCCTTGCCTTTTTTTTGATCTTTTCCTGTTTTTTTTCCAGCTTCCTTAGAATTACTTTTCAGATCAATTAAATCATCAGCTATTTGAAATAATAGACCAATTTTTGATCCAATATTTTCAAAAAATTTAATTTCTTTAATTGTTTTTTTCTTAATTATGGCTGGAGCTGCACAACAAAAACTAAATAACATTCCAGTTTTTTTTATTTCCATTTCTAATATTTTATTCCTTGATATTTTTTTTCTCTCATAACTTAAATCTAAATATTGCCCACCAGCTATTCCTAAATGACCTGAGCATTCTGATAATTTTTTTATTAGGTTGATTTTAATCTTTTCATTTAATTTCAATTTAGGACTTGATAAAATTTCAAAAGCTAAAGTTAGTAATGAATTTCCTGCTAGAACAGCGGTAGACTCACCAAATTTAATGTGAGTAGAAGGTTTTCCTCTTCTTATATCATCATCATCCATGCAGGGTAGATCGTCATGAATAAGTGAATAAGCATGAATGCATTCAACGGCCGACCCAACTATTATCAATGTTCTATAATCTAACGAAAATAATGACCCTAAGTCGATTAAGATTTTAGATCTTATTTTTTTTCCTCCTGGAAATAAACCATACTTCATGGGTGACATTAGGTGAGAATATTTCTGTGAATTAATATATTTTTTAAGAAATATATTTGTATCTTTAGCTATTTTATTAAGCTGTTTTTTCATTTTTTAGTTATCTCTTTAATCTTTTTATTAGTCTCTTCCCCAATAGATTTAAAATTTTTATGAAATTTCTTTTCAATAATATTATTTAATTTTAGAAGTTCTTGATAACTGTCAGCTGAATTGTTTAAATCTTTTTCCTTTTCTAAAGACTCTATAATCTTATTTGCTTTTTCTGTAAGCTCCTCTACTGAGCACAGATCATAATCAAGTGGTAATATTTTATCTTTCATATAATAATAATTATTAATACATGAAATCTATTCAATCAAATATCAAAAAAGCAAAAAAATATTTAGATAATAATCATTGTGTTGCGGTACCAACAGAAACTGTTTATGGATTAGCTGCAAACGCGTACTCGAATAGTGCAGTTAAGAAAATATTCAGTCTTAAAAAAAGACCATTTAACAATCCGCTCATTGTACATTATTACGATATTCAAAGACTTAAAGAGGATTGTGATATAAATGATAATTTCGCAAAACTTTACAAAAAATTTTCTCCAGGTCCAATAACTTATGTTTTGAAATTAAAAAATAAATCAAAAATATCGAAATTTGTCACCAATAATAAAAAAAGTATTGCTGTACGTTTTCCTAAACATAAATTGTTCAGAAATTTATTAAAAAATTTAGATTATCCAGTAGCAGCGCCTAGCGCAAATATATCTTCAAGATTAAGTTCAGTTAAACCATCTGATGTAAAAGAAGAATTTGGTTCAAAAATAAAATATATTTTGAATGGAGGAAAAAGTAAAATTGGAGTTGAGTCCACAATATTAAATCTTCTAAAAAAACCCTCACTTTTAAGATATGGAGGCTTAGATGCTAAAAAAATTGAAAATGTTTTAAAAAAAAAATTAATAATTAGTACAAATTCAAAAAAAAAATTATCACCTGGTTTATTTCCGTTACATTACTCGCCTGGGATACCTTTAAGAGTCAATGTTAAAAAACCAAAAAAAGACGAGGCTTATTTATTAATAAAAAAAAGAAAATCAAAATTAAAAAAATATTATTATTTATCAAAAGTAAAAAATATAAAGGAGTCAGCAAAGAATTTATATTCAACTTTAAGAAAAATTAAAAACGATGGTTTTAAAAAGATTGCAGTTGAAAAGATACCAAACAAAGGTCTGGGTAAAACAATTAACGATAGATTAAAGAGAGCCTCTAAATATTAATGACAAATTCTATTGAAGTAATAAATTTATCAAAAAAATATAAAGATAAAAAAGCAGTGGATAATATAAGTTTTAAAATTAATGAAAATGAAATGGTTGGTCTTTTAGGACCTAATGGATGTGGAAAAACTACAACTATTGGAATGATTTTAGGATTATTAAAACCAAGCAGTGGTGAGGTTTTAATCAATGGAAAGAATATTGAAAAAAATAAAATCTCTCTTCTTCATAAAATGAATTTTATTTCACCCTATATTGAATTACCTAAAAAGCTTAAAGTTAAACAAAATTTAATTGTTTATGGAAAATTATATAACATTCAAAATTTAAATGATCGAATAGATCACCTTGCAAACAAACTCAGATTAAAAGATCTTTTAAACAAAATTACTGGAGAACTTTCTTCTGGACAAAAAAATAGGGTAAGTCTTGCTAAAGCTTTAATAAATGATCCAACGGTGCTTTTGTTGGATGAACCCACTGCTTCATTAGATCCTGAAACTGGTGATTTTGTAAGATCATTTTTAGAAGACTACAAAAAGGAAAAAAAAATATCTGTTTTACTTGCCTCTCATAATATGGAAGAAGTAAAAAGATTATGTAGTTCTGTTTTAATGATGAAAGATGGTTTAATAGTGGATAGAGGAACACCTGAAGAATTAATAACAAAATATGGAAGAAGAAATTTAGAGGAAGTATTTTTAGAAATTGCGAGAAAATAAAAATGAATTTAATTAGAATTTACGGTCTTTTTTTAAGACACTTTTATTTAATAACTAGATCATTTCCAAGAATATTAGATTTAATTTATTGGCCTTCAATTCAAATTACTCTTTGGGGATTTATTTCTAATTTTTTTGCAGCTCATAGCTCTTATTACAGTGGTGCAGTTGGCGTTATTCTTTCATGTGCAATTCTATATGATTTTTTATTTAGAACCAGTATTGGCTTTAATATGTTATTTTTGGAGGAGATTTGGAGCAGAAATTTTACAAACCTATTTATTGCACCAATGAAAATTAGTGAGATAATTATCTCTTTAGTTTTTACTGCTTTAATAAGAGCATTAATTGGATTGATTCCAGCTATACTATTAACTTCTCCATTGTTTGGTATATCTTTGCTAAAACTTGGTCTTCCTTTAGCATTTCTTTTCTTGAGTCTATATTTATTTGGAATAACACTTGGTCTTTTTGTTTCAGCAGGATTGTTAAGATTTGGACCATCTTTTGAAAATATTGCATGGTCTACTATGTTTTTATTAGCACCTTTTGGGTGTATTTACTATCCAGTTGAAACACTACCAGGAATCTTCCAAACAATCGCTTTCGCACTTCCATTAGTTTATATTTTTGAGGAGACCAGAAATATCTTAGTCAATGGAATGGTAAATTATGAAAATATCATTAATGCAATCTATCTAAACGGGTTTTATTTAATCTTGTCAATATTTGTATTTTATTACTCTTTCGACAAAGCAAGAGATAAAGGAACTTTAATAAATATAGGTGAATAAACTGGTGGTGCGCCTGCTAGGAGTCGAACCCAGAACCTCCTGATCCGAAGTCAGGCGCTCTATCCAGTTGAGCTACAAGCGCATATAGTATTAATATTATATTTTATGGAAAAAAACATTAATTTTATAGTCAAAGAGGATGAGAAGAATTTAAGGGTTGATGTTTTAATTAACAAAAGAGAGGAATTAATTAGTAGAACTAGAATTAAAAATTTAATTTTAAAAGAAAAGTTAACACTAAATAATGCAATAATTAAAAGTCCATCAAAAAAAGTCTCAATTGGTGACACTATAAATCTTAAGATCCCAGAGCCTGAGATAGCATCCCTTAAACCTTATGAATTTAAATTAGAAATAATACACGAAGATAATGATCTATTGGTTATTAATAAACCTGCTGGAATAATCATGCATCCAGGGGCTGGAAATTATGATAAAACAATTGTTAATGCATTGATGCATTATGATAAGAATTCTTTATCAAATATAGGTGATGAGTTAAGACCTGGTATTGTTCATAGAATTGACAAAAATACATCTGGTTTAGTTGTAATTGCAAAAAACAATGAAACTCATGAAAATTTATCAAAACAATTTAGTGATCATACCATTATAAGAGAGTACCAACTTTTAATATGGGGAAAATTAAGACCATCCTCAGGAAAGATTGAAACATTTATAACTCGCAGTTCAAAAAATAGACAGCTTATGGAAGTTAGTAGTTCTAAGGGTAAGAAAGCTATAACAAATTATAAAACACTTGAAATTTTTGAGAATCAGAAAACACCAACTTTAAGTTTAGTTGAATGTAAATTAGAAACAGGAAGAACACATCAAATAAGAGTTCATATGAATTACAAAGGTAACAGTCTAGTTGGAGATGATAAATATAAAAAAAAATATAAAAAATTAAAAAATATTGATTTAGATATCCAAAATTCAATTACTAAATTAAATAGACAATTCCTGCATGCAAAAACTTTGGGATTTATGCATCCACGTACTAAAAAAGAGATGATTTTTTCCTCACTTTTGCCACAAGATCTAAATAATATTCTAAAAATGCTTAGAAATACTGAAGAATAAATTATTGAAAATTAGCTATAATTAATTAAATAAACACTTCTATGAGCACAACAATCAGTAACAATCTGCCGACCCTTTCTAATGAAGGTGGGCTGTCTGCATATTTAGAGCAGATTAAAAAATTTCCGATGTTAGCCGCAGAAGAAGAATATATGCTAGCAAAAAATTGGAAAACAACTGGTAATATTAAAGCTGCAGAAAAACTAGTCACTAGTCACTTAAGATTAGTTGCAAAGATTGCTATGGGCTACAAAGGATATGGTTTACCTATTAATGAAATGATTTCAGAAGGAAATGTAGGTCTTATGCAAGCTGTTAAGAAATTTGAACCAGAAAAAGGTTTTAGATTGGCAACTTATGCAATGTGGTGGATTAAGGCCTCTATTCAAGAATATATTTTAAGATCTTGGAGTCTAGTCAAAATTGGAACTACTACTGCTCAAAAAAAATTATTTTTTAATTTAAAAAAAATTAAAAATCAAATTTCTCCAGAGACTGAAGGAGATTTAAAAGATGAACATGTTGATCATATAGCTAATAAGCTCGATGTGAGTAAAGAAGAAGTCGTTTCAATGAATAGAAGACTTTCTGGGAAGGAGTTCTCGCTAAATGCTCAAGTTGGAGAAGATGGCGATGAATGGCAAGACTGGCTGGTTGATAAAGAACTTGATCATGATTTAAAATTTGCTCACCACGAGGAAATGGAACAAAGAAAGGATTTATTAAAAGACTCTATTAAAGTTCTTAACGATAGAGAAAGAGAAATTTTATACTCTAGAAGACTAAATGATGACCCAACTACACTAGAGGATTTAAGTAAAAAATATAAAATTAGCAGAGAAAGAGTTAGACAAATTGAAAATAAAGCATTTGAAAAACTCCAAAAGCATATGCTTCTATTAGCTAAATCAAAAAATCTTTTGCCCGCAAACTAAACTTCAAAAGGGTTTTCAATTAAGATAGTATCATCTCTTTCTGGACTAGTTGAAATACTTGATACTTTTGCACCAATGAAATCTTGTACTGCAAAAATATATTTTTTTGCATTTTCAGGTAACGAGTCCATATTTTTAACCCCAGCTGTAGAAACTTTCCATCCTGAAAAAGTTTCATAAATTGGTTTTATTTTTATCTGGTCTTCTACAGAGGCAGGTAAGTAATCTAATCTTTTGCCATCAAGATCATAAGCAACACACATTTTAATTTCATCTAATTCATCAAGTACATCTAATTTTGTTAAAGCGATACCATCAATTCCTGAAACTTTAATAGTTTGCCTAACTAAAACACCATCAAACCATCCACATCTTCTTTTTCTGCTCGTAACGGTTCCAAATTCTTTACCGCGTGTTCCTAAAACTTCACCGATATCATCTGTTAACTCCGTTGGAAAAGGGCCTTCTCCAACTCTTGTTGTGTAAGCTTTTGTAATACCAAGAACATAATTTATCGAATTAGGGCCACAACCAGTTCCTGTCGCTGCGCTTGAAGCAACGGTATTAGATGAAGTTACAAATGGATAAGTTCCATGATCTACATCAAGTAATATACCTTGAGCTCCTTCGAATAAAATTTTTTTTTTTTGTTTTTTAAATTGATCAATTTTTAACCAAACTGGCTGAGAGAATTCTAATATTTTTGATGCTATTTTAAGCAAATCAGATTTAAGCTTATCTTTTTCAAAAATTTTTTTTCCTAGACCTTTTCTAATCGCATTATGATGAGCTAATACAGAGTCGAGTCTTTGATCTAAATTTTTTTCAGATCTTAGATCCATAACTCTTATAGATCTTCTTCCAACTTTATCCTCGTATGCAGGTCCAATTCCACGTCTTGTAGTTCCTATTTTGCTTTTTCCTGCTTCATCCTCTCTAATCTCATCCATTTCTCTATGAAAAGGCAAAATTAAATTTGCAGACTCAGAAATAATAAAATTTTTTACATTTACTTCCACGCCTTTAGATTTTATTTCTTCTATTTCCTCTAATAAAGCCCATGGATCTACGACAACTCCATTGCCAATAATTGATATTTTACCTTTTCTAACTATTCCAGATGGCAGTAGTCTCAATTTATATGTAACACCATCAATCACTAAAGTATGGCCAGCATTGTGACCTCCTTGGAATCTTATTACTACATCAGCCTGTTCAGATAGCCAATCAACAATTTTTCCTTTACCTTCGTCACCCCATTGAGATCCAACAACTACAATATTTTTCATTATTTAAATTTTCTGTTTACTTTAAAGGAAGTAAGATGGTTAATTGGGCCATTACCTTTTCCATATTTAGGGTTTGATTTTATTGCAGAATTTACATACTTAATTCCAAGCTCACAAGATTTCTTTACTGTTTTTCCACATGATAAAAAAGTTGTAACTGAACTAGATAAAGTACAACCTGTACCATGAGTATTCTTTGTTTTGTGACGCTCGCTTTTGAAGATCTTTAGATCTTTTTTGTTTATTAAAATATCTAATACATTTCTATGCTTTAAATGACCACCTTTTATAAGTACATTTTTAGCTCCTAAACCTATAAGTTTATTAGCGGCAAAAATCATATCCTCTTTTGTTATAATTTTTGTTTTAGTTAAAATTTCTGCCTCAGGAATATTGGGAGTGATAAGTGATACTTTTTTAATTAGTCTTAATTTTAAAAATTGAATAGCTTTACTATCTATCAGTTTAGCCCCTCCTTTAGCAACCATTACTGGGTCTAATACAATTTTTTTAACTCTAATTACATCCAAAGCTTTTAGTACCATTCTAATAACCTCTGAAGAATGCAGCATACCAATTTTTATTGCATCAGGTCTTATATCTTTACAGCTATAAATAATTTGATTAAAAATTTCTTTTGGATTAATCCCGACAATTGATTTAACGCCTGTGGTATTTTGTGATGTAACTGCTGTTATTGCTGTCATTGCATAAGAACCAAGAGCAGTGATAGTTTTTATATCAGCTTGAATACCTGCTCCACCAGATGAGTCAGATCCTGCAATAATTAAAATTTTAGAATTAGGTTTCAATTTATTTAATTTTTTTCTTAATCATGTTCACACATTTATATAGAAGAGCTTTGTTTTCACTTTCTCCCATTACTCTTATTTTAGACTCTGTACCTGATTTTCTTACTAAAATTCTTCCTTTACCTTTAATTAATTTATCTACATTTTTTATAATTTTTTTTATCTCTGGTTTGTTAATAATATTTTTATCTTTTACGTCGATATTTTTTAAAAGTTGAGGTGTTTTCTTAAATTGTTCAAAAAATTCACTTGCCTTTTTTCCTTTTCTTAAAGCAAAAAGAGCTTCTAAAGCTACTAACAAACCATCTCCTGTAGTTGCAAACTTACCTAAAATAATATGTCCCGATTGTTCACCACCTAAATTAAAATTATATTTTTGCATTTTTTCTTTAACATATCTATCTCCAACATTTGCCCTTAAAAACTTTATTCCTTTAGATTTAAAATATTTTTCTAAACCATAATTTGACATTAATGTTCCAACAACTCCTCCTTTTAACATTTTTTTATTTTTCCATCTTGTTGCTAAAGCAGCTATAATTTGATCTCCATCTATTATATTGCTTTTTTCATCACACATAATAATTCTGTCAGCATCTCCGTCTAAAGATATTCCAATATGAGCTTTATATTTTTTTACAGCAGACCTAATATTTCTTGGAAAAGTTGATCCACATTTTTTATTAATATTTAAACCATTTGGTTTAATGCCTATTGCTATTACTTTAGCTCCTAATGATTTCAATAATTCAGGACCTGCCTTATAACCAGCGCCGTTTGCACAATCGATTACTATTCTTAGTCCTCTTAAATTGAACTCTTTTGTGAAATTTTTTTTTAATATTTTAATATAATTTTTGGTGCCTGTTTCTAATCTTTTAACTCTTCCTAATTTTTCAGAATGCGAAAGATTTTTTGAAATTTTCTTATCAATGAGACTCTCAATTTTTTTTTCTATTTTATCTGATAATTTCATTCCATCAGGACCAAACAGTTTTAAACCATTGTCAAAATGTGGATTATGAGAAGCGGTAATCATTATACCCATATTTGCCTTCATCTCTTTTGTTAACATAGCCAACGCATTAGTTGGTAAAGGGCCTAGGGTATAAACATGCATACCGGCTGAAGCTAAACCTGAGACAAGAGCTGGTTCAAGTGTATATCCAGACAATCTCGTATCTTTTGCAATTATTGCTGTTTGTTTTCTTTTTTTTTGAGATTTAAAGTATGTTCCACTAGCAAGTCCAAATTTAAAGAACATATCTCCATTTATATATTTGCTATTAACTGCTCCTCTAATTCCATCTGTTCCAAAATATTTTTTTGCCATTAATTTTTGATTATCTGATTAAAAACTTTAATACCTTGCATAACTTCATTAACATCATGAATTCTTAAAATCTGAATTCCTTGCATCATTAAATAAATTGAAGAAGCCATAGTTCCACCGATCCTTGTTTCGCTATCATTTTTTTTTGATATATCTTTAATAAATCTTTTTCTTGAATTCCCTACTAGTATAGGAAAACCTAATGAATGAAAAATAGAAACACCTCTTATAAGATTCATATTATGTTTCAAATTTTTTCCAAATCCAATACCAGGATCTAAAATTATATTATTGTGTTTAATACCTTTAGACCTTATTAATTTAATCTTATCTTCAAAATAATCATATATATCTAATAATTCATTTTTATATATTGGATTCTTTTGCATATTTTCTGGTGTCCCAACTGAATGCTGTATTACAAATGGAATTTTATACTTTTTTAAAACATTTATTGTTTTAGGATCATGACTTAATCCCGAAACATCATTGATAAGTTTAACCCCCATTCTAATACCATTTTCCATAATTATAGATTTTCTTGTGTCCAAAGATATTGGTATTTTTTTTACAATCAATTTTAATGTCTTATTAATTCTATACCATTCTCGATTTATATTTACCTCCTTCGATCCTGGTCTTGTAGACTCTCCACCAACATCTACCAACGAAGCACCAGTTTTATATAAATTGATAGCATGACTGACACCTTTATTTTTTTTGTTAAATTTACCTCCATCGGAAAAACTATCAGGAGTTAGATTTAAAACCCCCAATATATTTGGAATTTTTTTAAAATTTAAATTTGAAAAATTAGATTTTTTTGACCTAATTTTTTTTAAATCTGAATTTATTTTTGTTTTTAATTTTTTTGGTAAATTTTTAATTTTATTTATTGAAATTTTTTTGATTTTTTTTCTTGTAATTATCTCGACATGGTCAAAAGATATTTCTTTAATCTGATGTAAAGGGATAGATTGTTTTTTATTTACTAAAATTTTTGATTGTTTGCCGAAAGAGAAATTACACGCTCTTGTGTAATATCTTGGCATTATTTATTAATGAACAATTTTTGGTTTCAAACCCATTGCGCCCAAAGCTGAATCTTGATCATCTTTTGATTCTGGATTATCGACAATTTTATCTTTAGGATATAAATTTTTATTAATTATATTCTCTATTTCTTCACCAGTTAAAGTCTCATAAGATATTAGAGCTTTTGCAATTTTATGTAGATCATCTATTTTTTCTGTTAAAATTTCCTTAGCTTTATTATATCCTTCATCTACAAGCTTTCTTATTTCTTTATCAATTTTCTGAGCAACTTCCTCTGATACTGATTGAGTTTGAGTAACTGATCTTCCCAAAAACACTTCTTCTTGGTTTTCCCCATATTCAACTGGTCCCATTTCTTCACTCATTCCATATTTTGTTACCATTGCTCTTGCTAACTGAGTAGCTTGGTTAATGTCAGACCCATTTCCTCCACCTGCTCCTGTAGATATATTATCTTTTCCAAAAATTAATTCTTCAGCCACTCTTCCTCCAAAACAAACAGCTAGTCTCGCTTTAAGATATTTTATTGAGTAACCGTGTTTGTCTCTTTCAGGTAAGTTCATTACCATTCCAAGAGCCCTTCCTCTTGGTATAATAGTAGCTTTATGAATAGGATCATAACTTGGCATATTAAACGACACAAGAGCATGTCCACCTTCGTGATATGCAGTTAGTTTTTTCTCATCTTCTGTCATGACCATTGAACGTCTTTCGGCACCCATCATAACTTTATCTTTTGCTTCCTCAAATTCTAGTAATGTGACTATCCTCTTATTTTTTCTAGCTGCTAACAAAGCTGCTTCATTAACTATATTTGCAAGATCAGCTCCTGAAAATCCTGGCGTACCTCTTGCAATTGTTCTTAAATTAACATCTGGTGCCATTTTTATTTTTTTTACATGGACTTTTAAAATTTTTTCTCTTCCAATAATATCTGGGTTTGAAACCACTACCTGTCTATCAAACCTTCCTGGTCTTAATAAAGCTGGATCTAGCACATCTGGTCTGTTTGTTGCAGCTATGATTATGACACCTTCATTTGTATCAAAACCATCCATTTCAACTAATAACTGGTTTAAGGTTTGTTCTCTCTCATCATTTCCACCCCCTAGACCTGCCCCTCTACTTCTTCCAACAGCATCTATCTCATCTATAAAAATAATACACGGAGAATTTTTTTTACCTTGTTCAAACATGTCTCTCACTCTAGATGCTCCTACTCCAACGAACATCTCAACAAAATCAGAACCTGAAATAGTGAAAAACGGAACACCTGCTTCACCCGCAATTGCTCTTGCTAATAAAGTTTTACCAGTTCCTGGAGGACCAACAAGTAAAGCTCCTCTTGGAATTTTACCACCCAACCTACTAAATTTTTTAGGATCTTTTAAAAATTCTACCATTTCTTCTACTTCTTCTTTAGCTTCCTCTACACCAGCAACATCATTAAAAGTAACTTTTCCTTTTAATTCATTCATCATTTTAGCTTTTGATTTTCCGAAACCCATTGCTCCACCTTTGCCTCCCTGCATTTGTCTCATGAAGAAAATCCATACTGCAATAAGTAATAACATTGGAAACCATGATAAGAGTACACCAAACAATGAGGGCATTTTTTCATCTAAAGGTGCTGCTGAAATACTCACACCTTTCTCTGATAATTTTTCTATAAGATTTGGATCATTAGGAGCATAAGTTGAAAAAGAATTTCCATTCGAATAAGTTCCTTTAATGTTATTTCCCTGTATCTCAACTTTTAGAACTTCACCGTCCTCAACTGAATTTAAAAAATCTGAAAAGATTATTTGATTTCCACCTCTAACATTAGACTGTGGATTTTTAAACATGTTATAAAGACCTATAGTTAAGAAAACTATTATTCCCCACATTGCAAGATTTTTTAAATTCATAGGTTTAAAATAAGAATTATTATTAAATTAACAAGTGACAAAATATCAGTTTTTTCGTCAACTTTAACGCTCTTTTGATACTATAACTGAGTTATTTACCTTCTTTATTATACAGTTTCCTAAAGTGGTCTTAAAAGAGGTATCATTTTTAATTTGATAAATTAATTTATCAATTTTTTTTCCTCTTACTGGGTAATATTTTTTACCAACACCTTTTAACACTTCTGTGAGAGACCTAAAAACTACTTCTTCTGGCTGAAGAAAAAAATTTTTATTCAAAATAGCAAACTTATTAATATTTGAAATTGTTGAATTATCTTTTAAATTTTTTTCTACAAAATATTTAATTGACTCGTTAGCATACCTTAAATTTTTAATTGTTAGATTAAATTTATCATTATCCAATCCCTCTAATTCCAAGTGCTTTATAAAATTTCTAATTTTTACTCTTTTAAATCCACCATTTTTATTCGAGGGATCTTCAACATAATTTCTGAAAACTTTTTTGGTAATATATTCTAAATTTTGTTTAGAGAATTTTAACAAAGGTCTAATCAAATTAATATTTTGTAAATTAGTTTTTTGATCAAATGACACCATGCCATTTAAACCACTACCTCTCAAAATTCTAATAAAAAAATTCTCTATTAAATCATTCTTATGATGACCTAATAAAATATTTTTTATTTTTAATTTTTTTGCTTTGTTGATCATGAGTGCATATCTTTTATTTCTTGCAATTGATTGAATGTTACTTTTTGGTTTTTTTCCAATCCAGGTTAAAATCTCAAGATTAGAGGACAATTTTTTTAGAAGTAATTTTACAAATTTTGCTTCTTTTGTTGAATTATTTCTAAGTTTATGATCAACGTGAAAATATTTTACTTTCATATGTTTTTTAATCGAATAAATTTTTGATAAAAAACATAAAGCTAGACTGTCTGGTCCACCAGAAACTGCGACTATAAAATCCTCTTTTAAATCAAGATTTTTTTCAAATTTTTTATAAATTTTAGAAGTTTGTTTATCTTTTAATTGATTTAATAAAAACTTATGAGTCTTGTTTGATACATTCAAATTTTTTGGACTCATATTTTGCTTTTTGTATTACAGACTGATTTGCATTAGGATATTGTAATTCTACACCATTTATCATTTTACATCCTTGGTCTTTTTCACCAATTTGAACCATTGATACTCCAAGTTTTAATAGATTAATTGGAGCTTTTTTTCCTTTAGGATATTTTTGGTAACCCTCTAAATATGCAGAAGCTGCATCAGTATATAATTGTCTAATTCTGAATGTTTCTGCGTACCAATATTGTGCACTACCAGCTAACTCATGATCAGGATTGGATATAACGAATTCCCTAAATGCTCTTTCTGCTGTGCTATAGTCTCCAACTTTTAAAAAACTGGTTGCAAATTCATATTGCTCCTCTGCATTTAAGTCTTGAGGAAGTATTTTTTCTTCAGACTGAAAATTTTCTGTCACAATTGAAGCTGTAGTATCAACAGATTGAATTTGTTGTGAAGTTTCATTAGTTTCTGTATCCTTATATGAAATTATTCCTAAATCTTGAGGTTGCGAGCTTCCAGGTAAAACTTTTTGCTCATCTGTTTTTGGCTTAGAACTTAATTGATTTTCTACGCTACTTATATTTCCAGAGCTAATGTTGGTCTCTATATCTTGAAATCTTATTTGGTTATCTGCTTGAATTTTTGAAACACGAGTAGATAATTTATCCAACTTAAAATTTATTTCTTCAAATTTGTTAGTGAGCTCTCTAAACTGATCCTCAACCTCAGATAATTTTAATAAATGTCTAGTTAAAACATCCTCTGAATTTTGGTCCAAATCTGAAACTGAACTATTATTAGTGTTAGCTTTCACTTCTATAGATCCAGAATAAACTGCTCTTTCAAGAGTTTTAAGATCATTTTTTATTATTTCTAATGTTTCATAAATATTATGGTTATCTGCAAAAGAAATATTAATAAAAAACAAATTTAAAATTAAAAATAATTTTAAAATTACTAATTTAAATATGAGCATCATTTAAATTAGATTTATGATTATAAAAATGGCAAAAAAAAGACCCTAAATCCAATAAAGGTTTTAGGGTCTTAAATTTTAAATAATTAATTTGCTTTAACAGTTACTGATCTTCTGTTTTTTGACCAAGCTAATGGGTTCGAACCAGAGTCAACTGGTCTCTCCTTACCATAACTCAATACCGTAATTCTGTCAGAAGATATTCCGTAGGTCATTAAATAGTCTTTAGCTGCATTTGCTCTTCTTTCACCAAGAGCTAAGTTATATTCTCTTGTTCCTCTCTCATCAGCATGACCTTCAAGGACTACATTTATGCTTGGATTCTTTCTTAACCAAGCTGCTTGGGCTCTTAAAGTTTCTCTTGATGCAGTTGTTAATATCGACTCATTTGTTGCAAAGAAAACTCTGTCTGGAACTCCATCAGCTAAATATTCAACTGTGTCTGTTCCTGTGTAAACATCACCTTGCATTTGACCTTGAATGTCTGTTGCCACTTCTTTTTTAGTTGCACATGCAGATAGCACTAAGCAAGCTGCTAATACTAAAAGTGTGTTTTTAAAAATTTTGTTTAATTTCATTAAATTGCTCCTTGCTGCTAATTTCAATTTCTTAACTTTTTCACAACTAATTAAAGGTTTCAAGTCTAAAAATCAAGAAATTTACAAAAATTAATCTTTAATTACTTAATAAAGATGACCATGATGGGTCTGAAGCATCTGTTGGTGTCTTTATTTGCCTCTCATTATAACCTGTTAAATCTATAGACCATAATTTTGCTGAAAAGCCTTCTCCTTTGGAGTTAGTTTTTGTCTCTCTATAAAATATTAATACTCTTCCATTCGGAGACCAAGATGGCGCCTCTTGATAATAATTTTCAGTTAACAACCTTTCGCCACTACCATCAGTCCTCATGACACCTATATAAAATTTACCTTTATGTAATTTTGTAAATGCAATTAAATCTCCCCTAGGAGACCATACGGGTGTTCCGTATAAACCGTTACCAAAAGAAATTCTTTTTACATCACTTCCATCATTCTTCATTACATAAATTTGCTGATAACCACTTCTATCAGAATTAAATGTAATATATTTTCCATCAGGAGAATAAGATGGTGAAGTGTCAATTGATGGATGATTAGTAATTTTTTCAACAATTCTGTTTTCTAAATCCATGGTGTAAATATCTGACTTTCCATCTTTAGCAAAACTCATAATTATTTTTTTACCATCAGGTGAAAAACGTGGTGCAAATGTCATTCCAGGAAAATCCCCAACCACTTCTTGTGTTCCTGTTTCTATATCTAATAAATAAACCCTTGGCATATTTTTAAAGTAAGATAAATAAGTTACCATTTGGCTTGCTGGATTAAATCGAGGTGTTAAAACTAACTCATTCCCTAATGTCAAAAATTTATTATTAGCTCCGTCTTGATCCATGATTGCTAATTTTTTTATTCTTTGTGTTTTTGGTCCTTCTTCTGAGACATAAATTATTCTTGTATCAAAATAACCTTTTTCTCCTGTCAGCCTTTCATAAACTTTATCAGAAATAATATGTCCTACTCTCCTCCAATTATTAGGTACTGTGGTAAAAGCTAAAGCCATCATTTCTTTGGCAGCTAAAACGTCCCATAATCTAAACTCAACTCTTAATTTATCGTCAATATAATTTACTTTACCAGTAATAAGTGCTTGAGCTTTAATCAAATTCCAATCTTCAAATCTTGGTTTTAAATTTGCAATATCTGGAGCTTGTAAAAAGGCTTTTTTATCAAGAGGGTTAAACAATCCTGAGGTCCTCAAATTATTCTCAACAATATTTGATATTTCAGAACCAATATTTTCTTTTTTAAGTATTTTTTCAAAACCTTTTCTAGACTCTTCATCAATTGATAAGGGGGAAACTGCTAATGGAAGTGGATTTAAATTTCCCCGTGTTATATCAACTTCTATTAAAGCATTTGCATTGATAGGTATTAATATTAATAATAAAACTAAAATTTTTTTTGTCATTTAAATATACTACCCTTCTAACATCTCTCTTGCATCAAAATTTAATTGTAATTCCTTCCATCTTTCGTATCCAGTCGTTGGAACTCTTAATGGTTGGCATAACTTAACAGCTCTCAAAGCACTTTCTGCTAATACCTTGTAAAATCCTTGGCCTGGTTTATTCATTCTTGCATGGTCCAAAATTTCTGTTTTTGATACTGTTCCATCAGGTTTTAATTTTAACTTTATTCTTACTAAAAGATTTTCATTATATGGCAATCCTAATGGGATACTCCAACACCCAAATATTTGTGCTTTAAGAGCATCCTCTTCGCTTAGTGTAAGACCTGTATTTTCTACATTTCTTTCTTGATCTTGAGTAATGTCGTCATTGGTTTTTAAAACTTCTGCACTCTCTTCTTTTGATTTATCAATTAAAGCAGCAATATTATTTGGATCAAATAAATCTTTTTTTTCAAATTCTGATACCTGTTTAACTTCATCATCTACTTTTTCAGGATTTTGTTTTTTTTCCTCTTTTGTTTCAACCTTTTTTAAAGTTTTATCTGGAAGTGGAATTGCTTCAGGTGTTTCATTCTCTATTTTTTTATTATTTTGATCAGGAGCCAAAACAGTTTTTGTTTTCGTTTTTTCTACTTTTTTTGGAGGAGCTTGTTCTGAAACAAGTTTTTTTTCCTTCTCTTTTACTTTTTCAATTATTTTTTTAGCCTTAGGTGCAAATGGAATATTGGTTTTTTCTGCAATTTGAATTAACTCAACTGATACAATTGGTGGAATATCAAGTGGTTTCTTTGCCAAAAAAGGTAAGCTCATAGCTGTAATGAAAATTAAAAAAGCATGTAAAACAGAAGAAATAATTAAACTTCTATTCACTATAATTACCTTTGTTTATATGGTTCTGAAATCAATGCTACTTTAGTAAAACCAGATCCTGATAATAATCCCATTATTTCTAAAACTCTTCCATAATTTATAGTTTTATCACCTCTTACATAAATTCTGGTATCAGTTCTATTTTTTGAAACCGCTAAAACCTTTGCAATAATATTATCATATTCAACTTTTGCCTCTTGAATAAAAATTTCACCTTTTGCATTAATTGAAAGTGTTAAAGGTTCTGTCTCTTCTGGCAAAGAGTCTGCTGAACTTTCTGGTAAATCAACTTGAACACCAACAGTTAACAATGGTGCTGTAACCATAAAAATTATTAATAATACAAGCATTACATCTACAAAAGGTGTAACATTTATTTCACTCATTGGTTCTTTGGAAGAACGATTTAATTTAAATGCCATTTAAATAATTGTTAAAAATCTTTTTGAAAAATTTTCTAATTTTTCTAAATATTTTTTGGCATCATTATTGAATTTATTGTATGCCACTACTGCTGGTATCGCAGCCAATAGACCAAGTGCAGTTGCAAATAAAGCTTCGGCTATTCCCGGCGCAACTATCGCAAGACTTGTATTTCTTGAAATAGCTATAGATTGAAAAGAATTCATAATTCCCCAAACAGTACCAAACAATCCAATAAATGGCGCTGTTGAACCTACTGTTGCCAAAAAAGTAAAACCTTTTTCAATTTTTGACATTTGTTTTTCAATTCCTGATTCTAGAGATGCGCTCATTCTTTCACTAATGTTAGTTCTTGATTTTTTTTTAAGCAATCCTTCCATTGCATCTTGAAACACAAGTGACATTGGATCCTCAAGTTTACTAGGTAAACTATTATAAAAAGTTTCAGCAGATTTAGAATTCCAGAATTTTTCCTCAAATTCCTCTGAAGATTTAGTTATTTTTTTAAATAACCGAAACTTTTCAATAATTACAGCCCAAGAATATATTGAACACAATATTAATATAATCATTACAGACTTAACAATTATATCTGCTCTAGAAAATAAACTAAATAATGAAAAATCAGTATTAGTTCCTAATTCAACTGCTTTTGCTGCTATATCTGCTTCCATGCTTACTCATCACACGTAAATGTGTCATGATTTTGTCTATTAATTTAAATTGATTATTCCTCTTTTTTATAAGTTTCGTAGAAAAAACTCGCTATTAGAATAGCATCTGCCTTGTTATTATCTTTCTTTTTTGACAATTGTGATGAAAAATATGGAAAAATTTCAATAGCTCTTGTTCTGCTCGCATCTTTTTCTGAATTAATAAGGTTAAAATATTTTTTCCACTTAGCAGGCCTGACATAATAAACAGGTAAATGCATTGCGCTGCATATCCCTTTTAAAATACCAAAAGATTGACCAAAATTAAACATACTAGTAACGCCTTGACCTGGCATTGCAGAAACTTGTTCAATTACAACTTTTATATTTTTTTTATCAATTTTGTTTATCCTTTCACTAATTTCATTAAATATTTGGGGACCATTTACTTGTCTCTTATTTTTTTTTCCATCTGTCATGGTTGGCATTTCAATTACGTCTTGTATTACACCATCCTCAAAAAAACTGATTGATCCTGAGATGCCTGGGTCAATTCCAATAATCATCATTAAATATTACCTAAATTAACGTTTGAATAGACGTTCTGAACATCGTCATCTTCCTCGAGAGTTTCTAAAAAATCTACAACATTGTCTTTATTTTCATTATTTACCTCAACACTATTTAATGGGACCCATTCAATTTCTGTAGAAATAAAATTCACAATAATTTTCTCAAGATTTTTTTTTACATTGTATATTTCACTCATTTGACACTGGATTTCATGATGCTCCTCATAAGAAAAACATTCATCAGCTCCTGATTCAATCGCTAAATCTAAAATTTTTTCGTCAGATATCTCTTTTTTATCAATTTTGATTATACCCAATTGTTGAAAATTGTGAGATGCTGAACCTTGGGTTCCTAAGCTCCCACCACTTTTTTGAAAAATAGTTCTAATATTTGATGCGGTCCTATTTTTGTTGTCTGTTAAAGTTTCAACTATAACAGCAATCTTTTCTGGTCCAAACCCCTCGTATCTTAAATTTTCAAAATTTGCTCCTGTAGCTGCAGAAGATTTATCTATTGCTCTTTCAATATTATCTTTGGGCATATTTGCAGATCTAGCAGCCTGTACTGCAGATCTTAGTCTAGGATTCATTGCTGGATCTTTGTCACCAAGTTTTGCCGCAACAGTAATCTCTTTAGATAATTTTGAAAATATTTTTGATCTTTGCTTATCAGCCTTACCTTTTTTATGTTTTATTCCTGCCCAATGCGAATGTCCTGCCATGATCTTTAAATATTTTTTAGTTGATCTCCGTATACATAGCTTTTGATGTCTGTTGCTAAACCTGTTTTTATATCACAATCTACTATAACACCACACAAAGTAGCATCTCCATTAGCGGGAAAGTGTTTCACTGAATTCTTTTTTAAAAATCTATTCAAGGAATTTTCTTTATTCATTCCAATCACTGAATCATAATCCCCACACATGCCTGCATCGGTTTGATATCCAGTGCCATTATTAAGTATTCTGGCATCATTTGTTGGAATATGAGTATGGGTTCCAACCACGAGAGTTGCCTTTCCATCAAATAGATGTCCTATAGCATTTTTTTCGCTAGTAATTTCACCATGGAAATCAACTACAAGTAAATCAAAATCCTTTTTCATTTCATTTTCTTTTAAAAATTTTTGAGAAGCTTCAAAAACATCTTCACACTTTTTCATAAAAACATTGCCCATCAAATTAAGAACTCCAATTTTTATATCATTCTTTGTTTTGTAAATCTGAAATCCTTTTCCAGGTGCAGGTTCAAATAAATTTTTAGGTCTTAATAATCTTTCCTCTTTATCAATAAATTCCATAATTTCTTTTTGATCCCAAACATGATTGCCAGTTGTGATAACATCAACTCCACAATTAAAAAAATCCTTGCATATTTCTTTAGTTAGCCCCACACCTTGAACTGCTGCATTTTCACCGTTTACTATTACAAAATCGATTTTGTTTTTATCAATTTCATTTAATAAATTACTTGTTAATTTAGAACATCCTGAAATTCCAACAACATCTCCTAAAAATAAAATTCTCATTGTATAATTTTTTTCTCGGTTATTATTAAATCAAGTTTCTTATCATGCTTGTTGATAGGTATTTTTTTTATCTCCTGGTATGAAAATCCTAATCCAATTTTAAATATTTTTTTAATTTTAGATACTTTTTTTAAATAACGATCATAAAATCCTCCACCATAGCCTAATCTATTCAAATCATCATCATAAGCTACTAAAGGAACAAATATTATATCTGGGTAAATTTTCTTTCCTAAAGTTGGCTCAGCAATTCCATACTTATTAATTTTTAAAGGATCTTTATTTGTCCATTCAAAAAAATCCATTTGGTTATTTTCTCTAATTATTGGTAGGGAAATATTTGCCTTTTTGTTTCTTAAAAAATAAAGCATATCCAAATCATCAATCTCATGATTACAAGGGTAATACCCTCCTACATTTTTGAAATTAATTTTATTTTTTTTTAAAAATCGATAAATTCTGTCAGGATTGAGACTAAGTTTTTTATTCGAATTTTTTTTTCTAAGATTTAAAATTTTACTTCTTAGCTTAGATTTACTCACAGACCTACTTTGAAATGTTTTCTAATTTTGCTTTTTTTACAAAATTTGATATTTGATCAGCAGCTTCATCAATTAAATTTTCGTATTTTTTTTGATTATCGTCAATTTCTTTTTTTAAATTTTCATGATCAAGATTTAGTTTTTCAATTTCAGATTCTTTTGTGTCCCTATAATCGTAAATTAGAGATTTTAGTTCTTTAAATTTTTTTGATAGATCATTTAATTCTTCTTTTTTTTGATCTACTTTTTTCTTAGTTTCGTAATATTCATCCATTATTTTTACAGCTGTAATTAATAATAATTTATTTTCACCTAGATTTCCCAAATCATTTTTTAAATTGTTAAACTTTTTGTTAATCTGAATTAACAATTCTTCTAAGTGCTCCTCCTGTCCATCTTCGCAAGCGAGCAAAAACTCTTTATTGTTAAATTTTATACTTACATTTGCCATTTATCTATTTCATCCAATAGTATGTCAGTTTCTTGATTAAGTTCGTCAATTTTTTCAGAGAATTCAATTTGTTTTCTTTCTTCCAACTTTTCTTTATTTTTTAAATCCTCAAGTTTTTTTGATAAATTTTCATGTTCCTCGAGTAACGTTTTATATTTTTCCTCAATCTGTGTTTTTTCAATTTCTAATTGATTTTGTTTTGTGCTTAAATTTTCGATATTTTTTTGTAATTCAGGATTTGTTAGATCTAAATTTTTTAATTCCTCTAATGCAATATTTAATTTTTTTTCTTTTTCGTTTATAGAATTCATATATATATGTTTATATTATTAAATAGATTCTTCTTAGTCTAGTCAGGATAATTTTGAGCAAACTACACAATGATTTAGCTAATTGCATCAGATTTTTATCAATTGATGCCGTTCAAAAAGCAAATTCAGGTCACCCAGGAATGCCAATGGGTATGGCAGATGTTGCAACAGTGTTGTTCAAAAATTTTTTAAGATTTAATCCAAAGAATCCAGATTGGTTAAATAGAGATAGATTTGTTTTGTCTGCTGGTCATGGTTCTATGCTTTTATATTCTTTGCTTTACCTAACGGGATATAAAAGCATATCAATAAATAATATCAAAAAATTTAGGCAGCTTAATTCTATTTGTGCTGGACATCCTGAGTATCATCCGAAAACAGGTATTGAAACTACAACGGGTCCTCTTGGACAAGGTATATCTAATGCAGTTGGTTTTGCAATAGCTGAAGAAATTTTAAAAAATAAATTAGGTAAAGATTTAATTAATCACAAAACTTATGTTTTAGCTGGAGATGGATGCTTAATGGAAGGAATAAGTCATGAAGCGATGAGTTTAGCGGGACATTTAAAACTTAAAAATTTAGTTATGCTATTTGATAACAATTCAATTTCAATTGATGGTCCAACAAATCTCGCGGTTTCAGATAATTTTAAAAAAAGATTTGAAGGATATGGTTGGGATTATATTTCTATCAACGGTCATAATGAAAAAGAAATTTTTAAAGCACTAAAAAAAGTTCAAAAAGCTAAAAAACCTACTGTGGTTTCTTGTAAAACTAAGATTGGATATGGTTCACCGAATAAATCAGGAAAAGCATCGTCCCATGGAAGTCCATTGGGAGTAGATGAAATCAAGCTTGTAAGAAAAGCCTTAAATTGGAAAACCAAACCTTTTGATATCCCAAATAAAATTTTAAATGAATGGAGAAAAATTGGCCAAAGAGGTGAAATTTTAGAAAAAAAATGGAACAAAGTATTAAAAAGAAGAAAAATAAAATTTAATCAAACTTTAAAAAATAACTTTATTACAGTGCTTAAAAAAGAAAAAGAGAATGCAATAAAGGAGCCAAAAAGTTTAGCTACTAGAAAATGTTCAGAAATGACATTGAGCGCACTAACAAAACAAAAAAATAATTTGATTGGTGGCTCTGCAGATTTAGCGGGATCAAATAATACAAAAACTAAAAACCATAAAATAATTAAACCTGGAGATTTTGCTGGTGACTACATTCACTACGGAGTGAGAGAACATGCAATGAGCGGGGTTATGAATGGTATCGCACTTCACAGTAATCTAATTCCCTATGGAGGTACTTTTTTGATATTTTCTGATTATTGCAAACCTTCGATCAGATTGTCTGCCTTAATGAAAAAAAGAGTCATTTATGTAATGACTCATGACTCTATTGGGCTCGGAGAAGATGGCCCTACCCATCAACCTATAGAACAGCTTTCGGGCTTACGTGCTATACCTAACCTAAATGTATTCAGACCTGCAGACAGAATTGAAACTATCGAGTGTTGGGAACATGCATTAAAAAGCTCAAAAACACCTAGCGTGCTATCTTTAACAAGACAAAACTTAAATCCAGTAAGAAAAACATACCCAAATAAAAACTTATGCTCATTAGGTGCTTATGAAGTTTTAAGAACAAATAAAAAAATTAATCTAACAATATTAGCTAGTGGATCTGAAGTTAATCTAGCGTTGGAGATTAGCCATAAATTAGCCAAAGATAAAATATATTCCAAAGTGATATCAATGCCTTGCATGGAACTTTTTGAATTACAATCAAAATCTTATAAAAATAAAGTTTTAAAGGAAACAAAATTTAAAATATCCATTGAAGCTGGATCAAGCGATTGTTGGAAAAAATATGTAGGTGATAACGGTATTACTTTTGGAATTGATGAATTCGGAAAAAGTGCACCCTATAAAGATATTTATAAATATTTTGGACTAGAGAGCACAAACATTAAAAGTATCACTAAAAAATTATTAAATAAATAAAATGACAATTAAAATTGGAATTAATGGAATGGGACGGATTGGTCGTATGGTTGTTAGATCGATTGTCGAAAGTAAAAATAAAAATTTAAAAATTAATCATATAAACAACAGGTCAAATTCAGAAACTACATCTAAATTAATCAAATATGATTCAATACATGGAAAATTAATTGCTGATTTAGAATATGATCCAAATCATTTAATAATTAATGAAAATAAAATTACATTTTCTCAAGAAACAAAAATTGAAGACATAAATTGGAAAAAACATGATGTTGATTATGTTTTCGAATGCACTGGAAAATTTAATTCGAAAGAAAAACTTCTTGCTCATATAGAAAATGGTGCAAAAAAGGTGATCGTTTCTGCTCCATGTAAAAATGCTGATAAAACAATAGTATTTGGTGTTAATGAAAATATAATTACTAAAAAGGATAAAATAATATCTGCAGCTTCATGCACTACCAATTGTCTAGCGCCAGTAATCAGTGTTCTTGATAAAAATTTTGAAATTGAAAATGGTTTTATGACTACAATTCATGCATTTACTAGCGATCAGAGAATTTTAGATAACTCTCACAAAGATCCCAGAAGAGCAAGATCTGCAAGTCAATCAATCGTTCCTACCTCAACAGGAGCTTCGAAAGCAATAGGAGAAATAATACCAAACCTAAAAGGGAAACTAGAAGGTGTTGCGATGAGGGTGCCCACTCCTAATGTTTCTCTTGTTGAATTAGTTTTTTGTACAAAAAAAGATATTAACATAAAAAAAATTAATGATGCCTTTGAACAAGCTTCAAAAAATAAATTAAAAAATATCTTAGAAGTTACTCATGAAAAATTAGTATCTATAGATTTTAATCATCATCCTGCTTCTGCAATAGTAGATGCTTCTTTAACAAGTGTAGTTGGAAGCAATATGGGCAAAATATCAGCCTGGTATGATAATGAATGGGGCTTTTCTAATAGAATGTGTGATATTGCTGAAACTGTTCATAAAATCTCTTAATGAGAAGTATTATAAACGAAAAAAATCTTAACAATAAAAAAATATTATTAAGACTAGATTTAAATGTTCCTTTGGAAAGAGATAAGATAACAGACACAACAAGAATAGATAAAATTCTACCTACATTAAATTTTTTGATTAAAAAAAAAGCTAAAATTATAATTTTATCTCATGTTGGAAGACCAAAAGGCAAAATTGTCAAAGAACTCTCACTAAAACCAATTTGTGAAGAATTGCAAAATAAATTAAGAAAAAAAGTAAAACTTATTAGTGAAAATATTAAAGAAATAAAAAGTAAAAATTTCTTTAATGAATATAATGAAGACATTTTTATTTTAGAAAATATTAGATTTTATTCTGAAGAAGAGCAAAATGAAAATAAGTTTGCTAAACTGCTATCAAATCTTGGAGATATATATGTCAATGACGCTTTCTCATGTTCCCATAGATCTCATGCCTCAATTTGTGAAATTCCAAAATTCTTACCCTCGTTTTCTGGGTTACAGCTAGACTTAGAAGTGAGTGCGCTTAATAAAATAACCTCTGAAATTACTAGACCAATTACTTGTATTATTGGGGGGTCTAAAATTTCAACTAAGATTAATGTTATTAAAAATTTAATTTCTAAATTTGATAATATTATAATTGTTGGAGGTATGGCTAATAATTTTATAGAATATTTTGGAAATAATGTTGGAAAATCTATTAAAGAAAAAAATTGCGATAAAATAGTTGAAGAAATCATCTCTCTTTCAAAAAAAGAAAAATGTAAAATAATCTATCCAGAGGATGTGATTGTATCTAAAGATTTAAATGGATCTCCTCAAAAGAAAATATTGAACGAAATATTATCTGATGAAATGATATTAGATATTGGTCCAAAAACTATAGATCAAATAACAAAAATTATTGATAACAGTAAAACTATACTTTGGAATGGACCCGCAGGATATTTTGAAAATCCAAATTTTGCTTATGGAAGTATTCAAATAGCAAAAAAAATAATTGCAAATAATAAAGCAAACAAAATTTTTTCAGTTGCTGGTGGTGGGGACACAGTTTCTTTATTAAATAATTTGAATGCTGTTAATGAGTTTAATTTTGTTTCAACTGCAGGTGGAGCTTTTTTAGAATATCTTGAAGGTAAAAACCTTCCTGGTATAACCGCATTAAATTAAAATGTCTGAATTAAATAAAATTGCACTTAAAATAATTTCCAATGGCAAAGGCATTCTTGCAGCTGATGAAAGCAATGGAACTATGACAAAAAGGCTTGAAGCAGTAAATGTCGAGTCAACACCAGAAAATAGACTTGCCTTCAGAGAAACTCTTTTTTCATCAGATGGAATGAAAGATTGTATTGGTGGTGTTATTCTTTACGATGAAACCATAAATCAAATTTCAAGCACAGGAAAATCAATAACAGATTTAATATCTAGTTTTAGTGCAGTTCCTGGAATTAAGGTTGATACTGGTGCGAAAGATTTAGCAAATTCCCCTAAAGAAAAAATTACAGAGGGATTAGATGGACTTAGAGATCGATTAAAAAAATATTATGATATTGGAGCAAGATTTACAAAATGGAGAGGTGTCTATTCTATTGGTGAAAAATATCCAAGCAAACTTGCAATCAGTAGTAATGCTCATGCACTTGCTAGGTACTCTGCACTAGTTCAAGAAAGTGGAATGGTTCCAATAGTAGAACCTGAGGTATTGATGGATGGAAACCACTCTGCAGAAATTTGTTTAAACAAAACATCAGAGGTAATTAAAAAGTGTTTTGAGGAACTAATTTTACATAAAGTTGATCTCTCAGGCATAATATTAAAACCAAATATGATTTTGCCTGGTAACCTATCAGAAAATAAAATTTCTAATGAAGAAGTTTCTATCAAAACATTGGAATGTCTTAAAAATTCTGTACCCAATGAAGTTCCAGGGATAGCTTTTTTATCTGGAGGGCAATCTGAAATTGAGGCTACAGAAAATTTAAATTTAATAAATAAAAATAACAACACTAATTTTATAATGACCTATTCATATGGAAGAGCTCTTCAACAAAGTGCTTTGAAAGTTTGGTCTAAAGATATTAAAAATGTAGAGGCAACTCAAAATACTTTTAATCATAGAGCTAAAATGTGTACCTTAGCTGCTCAAGGAAAATGGTCGAGCGAACTTGAAAATAAATAAAAATAAATTTATTTATCTTATTTCGCCTAATAAAATACCTAATTCTTTCTTTAGCAATCTAAAGTTGGTTTTAAAAACTGGAAAAGTAAGTTTTTTTCAGCTCAGACTTAAAAGTTATTCTCAGAATAAGAAAATAATAATTGGAAAAAAAATTAAAAATATTTGTAAAAAAAATAACGTAAAATTTATAATTAATGATGACCCTTTACTTGCTTTAAAACTAGATGCTGATGGTTGTCATCTAGGTCAAAAAGATATGAATATTAAGGCTGCCAAAAAAATACTTGGTAAAAAAATTATAGGAATTACTTGTCATAATTCTATGATTTTGGCAAAAAAAGCAATTAAAGCTAAAGCTGATTACATTGCCTTTGGTGCTTTTAATCAATCTAAAACTAAAAAAACTAAGTATGTAGCTTCTGTAAAGATTTTAAATAAAGTTAAAAAACTTACAAATATACCAACAGTAGCTATTGGTGGAATTAATGCTGTTAATTATAAAAATCTATTATTGAATAATGCGAATTTTTTAGCTATCTCAGGCTACATTTGGAAAAATAAAAAATATAAACCATTACAAGCTGTAGAGAGATTAAAATGAAAATTAATGCTGGAGAAATAAGAGTTGGAATGCTCTTAGAATATAAAAATGACTTATGGCAAGTTTTAAAAACCCAACATGTAAAACCAGGAAAAGGTGGTGCATTTGCTCAAGTTGAAATGAAAAGCTTAAATAAAAATACAAAATTAAATGAAAGATTTAGATCTAGTGAAACAGTTGAAAAAGCTTCTTTAGACGAAACAAATTTTAATTATATTTATGGAGACGAAAATAATTATTTTTTTATGAACCCAAAATCATTTGAGCAAATACAAATTAAAAAAGAAACAGTTGGTGATAAAGGAAAACTTTTAACTGAAAATCTTGAAGTTTTAGTAAGTTTTTATAATGAAAATCCAATCTCAATTGAACTTCCTAATCAAGTACAATGTAAAATTGAAACAACGGATGCAGCACTTAAAGGACAAACTATATCTTCTTCGTATAAACCAGCAACTTTGAGTAATGGATTAAACATTCAAGTACCTCCGTTTATTGAAGCTGGGGATGAAGTGATAATTGATTCGAGAAATTTAGAATACGTAAAAAAAATTTAATTAATGAATTCAATATCAGCAAATTTAAACGTAATGATTAAGGCTAGCGAAAAAGCATCTAAATTATTAATTAGAGATTTTGGTGAAGTAGAAAAATTACAAGTTTCAAAAAAAGGTCCTGCTGATTTTGTTTCAAATGCAGACATTAAAGCAGAAAAAATAATTATAGATGAGCTTAAGAAAGCAAAGCCAAGTTATTCTATTTTAAGTGAGGAAAGTGGTTTGGAAAGCAATAAAGACAAAGATAATGTTTGGATAATTGATCCAATTGATGGCACGATAAATTTTTTGCATGGTATTCCACATTTTTCAATTTCTATAGCTCTCAAATCAAATGACGAAATAATTTCAGGATTAGTTTTTGATCCAATAAAAAATGAATTATTTTATGCTGAAAAAAACAATGGTGCTTTTTTCAATAACCAAAGAATAAGAGTTTCAAAAAAAAGTGAAATCAACGATTGTTTGTTTGGAGCAGGGGGAAAAATAAATAAAAAACTTTATTTTCAATTTAGAAGATTAGGAAGTGCTGCCTTGGATATGGCATATGTTGCAGCTGGAAGATATGATGGTTTTTTTCAAAACAATTTGAATATATGGGATGTTGCAGCAGGAATTATACTAATTAAAGAGGCTGGTGGATTAATTAACGAAATTAACCTTTCTCAGACTAAAAATCTAGATGTAATTGCATCTAATCCTGATATTCATCAGAAAATGTTAGAAAAAATTGATAATTTTTAATTGTTTTAAAATAAACTTTTGTTATAAGTCTCGTCATGAAAAAAGACATACACCCTAGCTACCACACGATAAAAGTTGAGATGACCGATGGTACTCAATTTGAAACTAAATCAACTTGGGGATCCGAGGGTGATATATTAAAGCTTGAAATTGATCCTAAATCTCATGCAGCTTGGACAGGTGGAAAACAAAAATTGATGGATAAAGGTAGAATAAGTAAATTTAACAAAAAATTTCAAAATTTTAAATCAGAAAAGAAAAGCTAAATGTCAAATGCACCTTTAATGCCAATGGCTACAGCTGTATGGTTAGTGGAAAATACAACATTGACATTTAAACAAATTGCAAATTTTTGTAAACTACATGAAGTTGAAATACAAGGCATTGCTGACGGAGAAGTAGCCAAAGGTATAAAAGCATATAATCCCATTATTTCAGGTCAGCTAACTAGAGAAGAAATAGAGCTATCATCTAAAGATGAAAACAGACAATTACAGATTAAAAGTAATGATATTGAGATATCAAACAGCGAAAAAAAGATAAAAAGATATGTTCCTCTTTCAAAGAGACAAGATAAACCAGACTCAGCTCTTTGGCTTATAAAGCATCACAGTGTTCTTAAAGATAGCCAAATTGCAAAACTCGTTGGAATAACAAAAAATTCAGTGACTTCTATCAGAAATAAAAGTTATTGGAACTACAATAATTTAAATCCAAAAGATCCAGTGGCTTTAAATTTATTTACTCAAAAAGATTTAATTGAAGCCTTAGAAAAAGCAGCAAGAAGGATAAAAAGAGAAAAAAAAGAAAAGGAAAAACAAGCTAATCTTAAAGCCATATAATGAATAAAATTGATAGACATCAAATATTAAAAATGATATTCAACCATTTTTTTGGAGGTTGTTATTAAAATAGAGGTTAAAGATAATAATGTTGAGCAGGCTTTGAGAGTTTTAAAAAGAAAACTTCAAAGAGACGGTTTTTTCAAAGTGATTAAACTTAAGAATACATATGAAAAACCATCTGAAAAAAAGAAAAGAATTCTTCAAGAAAACATTAAAAGAGTTAAAAAACTTAACAAGTTGAAGAATAGGGTCTAAAAAAATCAGTTTTTTTTCATATCCTCAATTAAAAACTGTAAAAGAACATGCATTAAAACATGATGGGAGTCTTCAGAGAGACCGTAATTTTTAGCATTAACATGAAGTGAAATAGTTGCATTTTTATTCAAATAACCACCATTAAATCCACTAAAACCTACAGTTTTGATATTTTTTTTATTTGTAAAATTTACTACTTCCTTAATATTTTTAGAATTACCAGATGAACTAATAACTAAAAGTATATCTCCCTTTTTATATAAAGACTGTAGCTGATATTTAAATACATATTTATAATCCATATCATTTGCTATTGCCGACATTGTTTCGATGCTATTTGATAAACTAATTATTTTAGGATTAAACTTTGATCTTTGTCTAAAATATTTTAGAAAATCGCATACATAATGATTAGCTATAGCTGCAGAACCACCATTACCACAAACATAAATTGTATTACCTTTTTTAATTGCTGATTTAATTAAATCTGAAGCTAACTTAAGTTTTTTGACATCCAAATTTAAAATGGCTTGATTTAATCTGTTTACATAGTTTTTAAAAAATAAAGTTAAATTAGACATGCTATAAAATAGGCTAAAAATATAAAAAAGCTAATTAAAAATTTTTTTCTTTATTACTTGTTTTTTTTATGTATAAGAACCATCGCGGGGTGGAGCAGCCTGGTAGCTCGCAAGGCTCATAACCTTGAGGTCGGCGGTTCAAATCCGTCCCCCGCAACCAATTCTATAAATTTTTTGTGATATCCTCTGTCATTTTTTTCGCATCAGCAAATAACATGAGGGTGTTTTCCTTGTAAAAAAGATCATTATCTATACCAGCATAACCTGGGGAAAGACTTCTTTTTACAAATAAAACTGATTTACATTTTTCAACATCTAAAACTGGCATTCCATAAATTGGACTTTGAGGATCTGATTTTGCAACAGGATTTGTTACATCATTTGCTCCTATTACAAATGCAACATCAGCATTAGCGAAGTCATTATTAATTTCCTCTAATTCAAAAACTTCATCATATGGAACATTTGCTTCAGCTAATAAAACATTCATGTGTCCTGGCATTCTTCCTGCCACAGGATGAATAGCATAGGAAACTTTAATATCATTTTTTTTTAGTGTATCTACCATTTCTCTAAGTGCATGTTGAGCTTGAGCAACAGCCATTCCATATCCAGGAACTATTATTACTGAAGAGGCATTTTTCATCAAAAATGCTGCATCATCTGCATTACCACTTTTTACAGGTTTTTTTTCCTTCTGAGAAG
This sequence comes from uncultured Pelagibacteraceae bacterium, assembly GCA_902586485.1. Taxonomy (GTDB): domain Bacteria; phylum Pseudomonadota; class Alphaproteobacteria; order Pelagibacterales; family Pelagibacteraceae; genus Pelagibacter. The sequence goes on from CACIHO010000007.1 coordinate 47,105, forward strand.
TTCCTGAGGAAGTTTCGTCTGTAGCTCCAAATCCACCCAAAATAACATTAAAAAAAGATCGGTTCATTCCTTTACACATTATGTAAGACAAAATAGCACCTGATGATCCAACAAGCGCTCCTGTGATTATCAAAGCAGTATTTTCTAATGTAAACCCTATACCTGCTGCAGCCCACCCAGAGTATGAGTTAAGCATAGAAATTACTACTGGCATATCTGCACCACCAATTGGAATGATTAAAAGAAAACCAATTAAAAAAGAAATAGCTAACAAGAACCAGAATAAATGTGATGATTGTGTTGAACATAACAAATAAATTAGTATGATAATTGAGATTAAGATAACTGCATTAAGTGGATGTTGACCTTTAAATGTAATTGGTGAGCCAGACATAATCCCTTGTAATTTTAAAAATGCAATTATAGATCCTGAAAAAGTTATAGCTCCCACTGCAGCTCCAATAGACATTTCAATTAAGCTACCAAGTTTAATATTTCCTGGTGATCCAAGATTAAATGCTACAGGGTTCAAGAAAGCAGAAATAGCTACAAAAACTGCTGCAAGACCAACTAAACTATGAAATCCTGCAACTAACTCTGGCATTGCCGTCATGGGTATTCTATATGCTATGAAGGCTCCTATAGACCCACCTAATAAAATAAAAATTAAAACAAATATAAATCCACCTGAAAAATTTCCAATAGATAAAAATGTTACCGTAACAGCTATAATCATACCTAAAATTCCAAACAGATTCCCTTGTCTGGATGTTTCAGGAGATGACAGGCCTCTCAATGCTAGAATAAACAATACACCAGAAACTAGATAAAAAATTGCTGATAGATTTGCAGATATCATTTTTTATCCTTTTTCTTTTTTTTATACATTGACAACATTCTTTGTGTTACGAGAAATCCTCCAAAAATATTTATTGCAGCTAAAGCTATTGCTAAAAAACCAAAAATACTTGAAAAGTTAAATATTTGTTCAGTACCTCCAGATAATCCCGCAATTATCGCTCCAACAATAATAACTGATGATATTGCATTAGTGACTGACATTAGTGGAGTGTGCAAAGAAGGAGTAACACTCCAAACAACATAATATCCTACAAATATTGACAGGATGAATATACTTAATCTAAATATTAAAGGATCTATTTCCATATTATTATTTAATTAGAGTTTTATTTATTATTTCATCTTCTAAATTAATATTGATTTTTTTGTTTTCTTTATCAAATAGATTTTGAACAAAATTATACATATTTTTTGCATACAGGTTAGATGCAGACACAGGTAGTTTATTTAAAATATTGCTCTCACCCATTATTTTTACTCCATTTTTATCAATAATTTTATTTACAACTGTAAGTGAGGTATTTCCTCCTTGAATTGCTGCTAAATCATATATCACAGATCCAGCTTGCATGTTATTAATCATATTATCTTTAATTATAATAGGTGCTTTTTTACCGGGAATTAATGCGGTACATATTACTATATCAATTTTCTTTAAAGTTTCTGATAATAATTCCTCTTGTTTTTTTTTAAAATCTTCCGAAGCTTCTTTTGCGTAACCCCCCTCTGTTTCAAGATTTTCTGAACCTTCAACTGTTAAAAATTTACCTCCCAAACTTTCAACTTGCTCTTTTGATGCCATTCTTACGTCAGTAGCAAAAACTATTGCTCCCATCCTTTTTGCAGTTGCTATTGCTTGAAGTCCAGCTACACCAGCTCCAACAACTAAAACTTTTGCAGCTGGAATTGTGCCTGCAGCAGTCATCATCATTGGAATAGCCTTTTCAAAGTTTGTAAATGACTCTATTACAGCTTTATATCCTGCTAGATTGGCCTGGGAGGATAATATATCCATAGATTGAGCTCTCGTTATTCTTGGAAGAAGTTCTAAAGAAAATAAGTTAATTTTTTTTTTTGCTAAATTTTCTAAATTTTCTTTGTTTTCATATGGATTTAGAACTCCAATTACTGTTTGATTTTCTCTAAGTAATGAACTTTTTTCATCAGATAACATTTCCATCTGAAGAATTAGATCAGAACTTGTTAATATTTCATTATCGTCATCTATCAATTTTACACCTAAGTCAGCATATTCACTATCTTTTATACCAAGGTGAAGTCCATAATTTTTACTTAAACTTATCTGGCATCCAAGTGAAATATATTTTTTTATGACATCAGGTGTGACTGATATTCTTTTTTCATACTGTTGATTTTCTAAAATAGAGCCAATTTTCATAACTTAAGTTTATAGTAAAAAGATTGCCATTAAAACTAACACCAGCACAACAGCAACAGTACCCCAAAGAACGAACTTGGTAAAATTGTTCCATGTATTTTTATGGTTATCGTTATCCATAAAACTTATTTTTGTCTTGCTTTAAATTTTGGATTTGTTTTATTTATAACGTAAACTCTTCCACGTCTTCTTACTAATTTGGAGTTTAAATCTCTTTTTTTTATGGACTTTAATGAACTTTTTATTTTCATAATCCAGGGTTAATATAGAAAATTTCTGTGTTTGTAAATAAATCAATTAATAATTTTCAATATATAATCTTTAAGTTTAATTTTCCCATAAATCCTTATTACTTTGTTATTAAGGTTCATTCTGGTTAATTTAGACGCATATCTTTCGCCTTCTCTTTTAGGTAAAAATTTTATTGGAGAATTAAACAACTTAGCTACTTCCAAAATAGTGAATGATTTTTTATTTGTTATTGAATAATGACTACAGTTATTTTTTTTCCACGCAAGGTAGCAAGCGTAGACAGTATCGTCTACATGAGTAAATCTTCTTGTTTGATTGCCTGGTTTAACAACAGTAAGGGGTTTTTTTTGTTTAAATTGATTTTCAAATATTCCAATGACTGTTGCCATCTCACCTTTAGAAATTTGCTTTGGACCATAAACGTTATAAAAATATATTACCTCATATTTTAAATTATTCCATTTTTTTAAATTTTCTAAAAGTTCTAAGTTTTTAGATTTAGTAAATGCATAAGGAGACAAATTCTTATCTTTTCCATTATTTCCAAGACTTGCTGAGGTAGCTGAATAGATAAGTTTAATTTTATGATCTAAACAAAATTTAAATACTGCTTTTGTCCCAATAGTATTTGAGTCAAAACATATATCAAATTTTTTAAAACTTTGATATATCCTAGCAAATTCACCGAAATGGAACAAGCTGTGTATTTTATATTTATATTTTTTTAATAAGGTTTCTATATCTTTAGTATTTCCATTTATATATTTTATTCTTTTATTTATTATATGATTATGTTTAAAACCTGAGGAATAGTTATCTAAACTAATTATTTTTTTCTTTGTTTTTTTTAAAAAAAACTCAATTAGATTTGAACCTATAAAACCGGCCCCACCAGTTATAATAATATAATCATTCATGAGATCATGATATCTAATTATTTAGAAAAAAATAACAACAAAGATAAAAATAGCCTGGCAACGACCTACTCTCCCATATCTTAAGACAAAGTACCATCGGCGCTGAAAGGCTTGACTTCCGAGTTCGGAATGGGATCGGGTATAACCCTTTCGCAATAATTACCAGGCAAAAAACTTATATATTTAATTTTTAATTTGTCAATTTTTTAAAAAATATTTATTTACTTAGTAAATAATTACCTAAAACCAAATAATCCATGTTAGTTCTTAAAAAACAATCAATTGCATCTTTTGGATCACAAACCATGGGTTCGTCTTTAACATTAAAAGATGTATTTATTAGAATAGGACAACCTGTAAGATTATTAAAGTTACTTATTAATCTATAAAACAAAAAATTTGTATTTTCATCAACCGTTTGAACTCTTGCAGTGCAGTTAACATGGGTTACTGCGGGAATATTAGATCGCTTTACATTTAACTTTTCTAATCCAATCAAATTATCTTCGTTAACATTAACTAACTTATTTTTTTTTACTTTTGAGACTAATAGCATATATGGACTTTCAATTTCCAAATCAAACCATTGGCTAGCAAATTCTTTTAAAATAGCTGGCGCAAACGGACGGAAACCCTCCCTAAATTTGATTTTCTGATTTATAACACTCTGCATAAATTCAGACCTTGGATCTCCTAATATAGATCTATTGCCTAAAGCCCTGGGACCAAACTCCATTTTTCCTTGAAACCAACCAATTACTTTTTGATCAGACAATAATTTTGATACTTTGGGAAGCAACTCTTCTGTTTCAAAAAATGAATAGTTTAGATGTGATTTATCTAAAATATTTTTAATATATTCATTGGTATATTCTGGACCCAAGTAAGATCCATTCATGTTATCGTAAGATTGGATATTTCTCTCTTTATTTAAACCTATATGCCAATACGCTAGAGCAGCGCCTAATGAACCTCCAGCGTCGCCTGCGGCAGGTTGAATATAAATGTTTTTAAAAATTTTCTTACTGACTATTTTGCCATTTGCTACACAATTGAGTGCCACTCCTCCTGCTAGACAAATATTTGCAATAGAATATTTTTTTTTAAGGCTCTTACAAATTTTTAAAATGACTTCTTCGATCACCTCCTGAATTGATGCTGCAATATCCATATAAAAAACATCAATTTTTGGATCATCAATTTTTCTACTTTTTTTTCCAAATAGTCTACAGAAATTTTTATTTATCATATTTAAACCTACACAATAATCAAAATAATCCATGTTTAATTGAAATGAACCATCATCTTCAATTTGAATTAAATTTTTATATATCAAATCTTTATATTTTGGATTTCCATAAGGAGCTAGACCCATCAATTTATATTCTCCTTCATTAACTTTAAAACCACAATACAAAGTAAATGCTGAAAATAATAAACCTAAAGAATGTGGATATTTTATTTCACCAATTTTTTTTATCTTATTTTTTTTTCCTATACTTATTGATGAAGTTGCCCATTCACCGACACCATCTATTGTTAAAATTAAAGACTCATCGAAGCTAGATGCATAAAAGGCACTAGCTGCATGACTCAAGTGATGTTCCGAAAATTTTATTTTTTTTTGTATATCTTTTATTTTTTCTATTTTATTTAGTTCATCAATAATTTTCAATTTTAAAAAAAGTTTATCTTTTATCCAAATAGGTATTGATTTCATGAATTGAACAAATCCATAAGGTGCAAACGCAAGACATGTTTCGAGAATCCTATTAAATTTTAGAAAAGGTTTTTCATAAAAAATTATATAGTCAATTTCTGATAGTGAAATATTTTGAATATTTAATATTTTTTTTATTGATAAAGTGGGAAATGAAGAGTCGTTTTTTTTTCTTGATAACCTTTCTTCTTGAATGCAATTTACGATTTTTCCATTTTCTAAGAGAGCTGCGGCACTATCATGATAAAAAGCTGATATTCCTAATATTCTGATCATTTAATTAAACTTTAAATTAATAAGTTTATTAAAAAATTTCATAAAAATTTAAAAAATTGTATAAATAAATGGTGATAATGTTGATCCTTGAGATAATATCAATAAGGATCCTATCAACAACAAAAGGAGTAAAAGAGGGAAAAGCCAAAATTTTTTTTTCTCAATTAGAAAAATAAATAATTCTTTTAGTATTTCAAACATAATTTAATACTGTTTATCAAATTTAATATCCTCATCCTCTTCTGAAATATGCCAATAACTTTTTATGTTAGGGTTTAATTTTCTTTTTTTTATATTTCTTAGGTCTTTGTTGAATAATTTTATAATTAAACCATAAGGGCTTACAATAACAAAATAAAGTACGAAGAGTATTACTGGAGAAATTATTTTAGATAAAATGATACCAAACTTAAACCAAATCCAATTTAATGGAAAAAGAACTTTAGAATTTATAATACCCAATATAAAAAATATAATTGATAAAATTAATAAATAATAAATGTACTTATCGTATAAAACACAAACTAAAAATATTATTACAAAAATAATACCAAAAGTTATTCCAAAGTTTTTATTTGTAGGCATCATTAATTTTATTTATTAATCTATTTGATATTATTTCATAGCTTTTTATTGAATAATGGGGACCTTTAGGTGCATAATTTGATTTATCATCATGTTTCAATATATCATCAAAATTTATCAATTCTTTATCTATTTCTTGTAAATACTTTGATAAAGATATTTTAAATTTTTTGTAAAAAAACCTTGGATCCCAAAAACTACTAGATCTCAATAATCCAAAATAAGTATTACAGTTATTTACTATACAATAATCGTTAACTTCATCTATTGCGAATTTAGTTGTATCGAAAATTTCATTTTTATTAAAAGTTATATAAAAATATTCCCTAATATGAGTTAATAAAAAATATTTTTTAGTTTTGCTTAAATTTACTTTCATTTTAAATAAAAAATTATTTTTTTTAGAACTTTTTAAGTAATTTTTAATTTCTAAATTAAATTCATTTACTTTATCTGATGGTCTAATCTTTCCATTTTCTTGAGTAATATAATCTTCTTTTTTTAGGAATTTATAATATTTGCTATGTAGTTCTGTACTATCAACTAAACTGTTATCATTTTCAAAAAAAAGTAAAATTACATTTTTAGGTTTCAAATAACTTAAATATATTTTAGCTAATGAAGCATAATGAATTGAAGAATTACCACCGCTGGATAAATTTATTGTTCTAATATTTTTACTATTCAGAATTCCTGACAAAGTTTCATTGTAATCGACACATTGTCCTTCTACAAATGAGTCTCCAATTATAACTGTGTCAATTTTTTTATCCCATAAATAATCTGGATTTCTAAATCCAAATCTATCAGTGGTAAATTTTTTAATACCATAACCTTCACTGCATAAAATAAAGTTTGTAAAATTTAAAGATGAATAATTGATAAATTTTTCTTTTTTAACAATTTTATTTAATGGATAATAATTATAAGAACTTGGAAATATCATGGAATTATATTTGTTTTTAAGCTGATTTTTTTGTAGGGTTTGTTCATCCTTTGCTTTTCTAATTTGAATAATCTTTTGTGACTCAATCACATCTTGATTGTTAATTTTTGAAATTCTCGGCAAAATGATATCTATTAATATCAAAATAGAGTATAGTAAAAAAATTAAAAAAAATGTTAAAACAAATTTAAATATATTTTTTCGCAACGTAGCAATTTTAAAAAATTAATGGAACCTATACTGTATAACTATAAATAAATATAATTCAAATTGATTAAAATAAATAATATAATTGTGTTTGTTGGTGGTAGAGGCTTGAGACTTGGAAAAATTACTAAACGAGTTCCAAAACCCTTAATAAAATTTAATGGTAAAAATTTTTTAGATTACCAATTGAATAATTTAAAAAAATTAAATCCAAAAAAAATCATATTGCTTTGTGGTTACAAAACAAACTTTTTTGAAAAAAAATACAACAATAAAAATTTAGGTAAAAGTAAGTTGATCTGTATTAAAGAAAAAAAATTATTAGGAACGGGTGGAAGTCTAGAAAACTCTAAAAAATTTATAACTGATTTTACATTAGTTTGTAATGGAGATACTTATTTCGATTATGACTTTACAAAATTAAAAAATATTAAATTTAATGACATTTTTTTATTTTTAGTTAAAAATAAAAATTATAAAACAAACAATAAACTCTCGAAACTTTCATTAAAAAAAAATATTATTAATTATAATTCTAAATCTAATTTAATGAATTCAGGTTTTTATTTAATTTCAAAAAAATTTAAAAAATTTTTAAAGAAAGGTGAAAATTCATTAGAAAATAATGTAATTCATGAATTGATAATTAAAAAAAAAATTAAAGGTAAGTTGCTTAAAGGTAATCATATTGATATTGGTACCCTCAAAAATCTAAAATATTTTAAAAAATTTTCTAAAAGTATAAACTTAAAATAAACTAATAAATTACCACTTAGTACTATTTTTTTGCAATTTGGGATGAGAAACAAATAAATGCCATATGACAGCTTGAAATGCCTCAGAAATTGGTGTTACGTTTTTATTATTTTTAACCGGAATTAAAAGACATATATCTGAATGTTTATATGCATAACCATTTTTTTTACCAACAATACTTAAAACTTTTGATCTACATTTTTTTGCATATTTAATTGCTTGAACTAAATTCATACTTACCTTTTTTTCTAAATTCCCTCCCCCTACTGAAAAAATCAAAATCTTGTCATCCTTATTTAATTTAAAAATTTTCATCCATGAGTCAAAAATAGTTTCAAATCCCTCGTCATTAGTTCTTGCTGTAAGTTCGGAAACATTATCTACAGGTGTATAAGCGTCAATTTTACATAATTTCCTAAAATCATTAACTGCATGAGAAGCATTGGCTGCGCTTCCACCAACTCCTAAAATAACTAATCTTCCTTTGCCTTTTTGTAATTTTTTTAATTCTGAAACTATTTTACTAATAATTTTATTATCTAAATTTGAACAGGTATAAGTTGCCTCACTAAGAAAACTTTTTATATATTTCATATCAGAGCTATATATATATAAAAAAAGCTTTATAACAACGTTATAATTATTAATTTGTGAAAAAAAAAATATATATATCATTAATAATATTTGGATTAGTAATTTTCTTTTTAATAAATTTTTTTAATTATAATTATAATGCAAAAGACAAGAGTAAGATCTATCTTAGAATTGTATATATTTTACCTGAAAATTTTAAAAACTTTGTAAAAGAAAATATTTTTGTTTTTGATAAAATAAAAAATTTAGAAAATCAAATTGCACTTAACAAAAAAAAAATTAATTCATTAATCACTAATTTTGAAGATTTGCAGAGAGAGGGAAAAATAGAAAAGATTTTTTTTAATAAAATTTCTGATAAGGAAATTTTATTAGATAATAAAGAATTCTCACTTAAAAAATTTAAAACAAACTTTTTAAATACATCAAAGAATATCAATGCAAAAGGGACATCTTACATAGATATTTATAAAGATTATATATTTCTTGTATCGGCTACAGGTATTATATCATTTATAGATAGTAATAATTTTAACAGACAAAATGAAATTAATTTTTATACAATTAAAAATAATTTAAAAGAAATTATTAAATATCAGGATTTTTACATAGATTCAAAGTATGGAATAAAGGATGTAAAAATAATTAAAAATAAACTTTACCTTTCTTATACAAATCAATTTAAAAAAAATTGTTTTAATATTTCTATTTTAGTTGCAGAAATAAATTTTAAAGAATTATTTTTTGAAAAATTTTTTGAACCTGATGAATGTGTTTTAAAAAAAAATAATTTTACAAAATTTAATCCTCATCATTCAGGTGGTAGAATAGAAGTTTTGGATGAAAACTTTATATTGTTGTCTACAGGAGATTTTAAAAATTTTTCTTTACCCCAAAACGATAATAGTATATTTGGTAAAATTCTTGCAATTAACATAAAAAATAAGCAATATAAAATTATTTCTAAAGGTTTAAGAAATGCTCAGGGATTATACGTAGATAATTTAAATTCTCTAATAATCTCTACAGATCATGGTCCAGAAGGTGGTGATGAGATTAATTTACAAGAAATTAATGATCTTAAAGTATTTAATTTTGGATGGCCAATCTCTTCTTATGGAGAACATTATGGATTCAAATCAAGAGATGAAAAAAATGAGCTTTATAAAATTGCACCCCTGCATAAATCACATTTGGATTTTGGTTTTGCTGAACCTGTAAAATATTTCTCACCAGGAATAGGAATTTCTCAAGTTGAAAAATTTTACGACAATTCAGATTATAAAAAATATTTAGTTGGATCGATGGGGCATGATGCAAAACAAGGAAGAATGTCTCTTCATTTAATTACTTTAAATGATTTAGATAAAATAATAAAAAAAGAAATTATTGTTATTGGAGAAAGAGTAAGAGACATTATCTCAAAAGAAAAAAAATTAGAATATTTTTTACTTTTAGAAAATGGACCAATCTTAGGATACTTAAAAAGTTTAAATTAATTAATTTAACCGACTATTGTAATACCCTCATAATCAAAATCAAAATTTAAATCTACCAACCCTTTTTTTTTTATTTTTTTTTTGAGCTGATTTGAATCTTCACTATAAAACATCAAAAATCCACCACCACCAGCTCCTATCAGCTTTCCACCTATAGCACCATTACTAAGAGCATAATCATATAAATAATTTATTTTTTTATTTGACATATTGTTAGATCTTTTTTTTTTTAAGCTCCAATGATAATTTAATATTTCACCATATTCTTTAAAATTACCATTTTCTAATGCAGCTTTTGAATTAAATCCTATTTCTTTAACTTCATCCAGATTTCTAATCATTTTAGAGTCCATTAAATTTGTCTTTTTATTTTGACTGCTTAAAATTTGTGAAGCATTTCTCGTATAACCAGTGAAAAAAATTGATAAATTTTTTTTAAATTTTTTTAAATTTTTAATTTTAAGTTTTTTTACAATAACTTTTCCAGACTTTAAAAAAACCAATTCATTAACTCCACCAAAAGATGCCATGTACTGATCTTGTTTGCCTACTGGTTCTTTTAATTTGTTTATTTCGATATCACATGCCTTTTCTGCAATTATATTTTTTTTTATTTTTTTATTCTTATAGTTTGATAAGGCTCCTAATAATGCAACTGCAAAACTACCAGAGGACCCCAAACCTGTTCCTGCTGGAATATCTGCATGACTAGCTATATTTAAAGGTTTTTTTATATTAAATTCTTTAAGTGCTTCTCTGAAGATAGGATGTTGAATTTTTTTTATATTATTCGTTGTCTCTAATTTTGAATACTTAAGAATAAATTTTTTATTGAATGTTTCTGCAATAGTTATGTAAACATGCTTATCGATTGCTGCAGCAATAAGCCTTCCTCCATTAATTTTATAGTATGACGGTAGATCTGTACCCCCTCCACCTAGAGATATGCGTAATGGACTTCTTGAAATTATCATTTTTTAAATTTTATAACCAGCTGCTTTAGCATCTTTATAAAATTCTTTAACCGTGTCTCTTGAATAATTTTTTAAACTATAAGAGTTTAATTTTATCTTTTTTAAAATATTAGTTGGAACAGTAATAATATGACTATTACATCTCATAGCTTGTTTTATATTGAAAACTTCTCTTGTGCTTGCCCATAAAATTTTTATATTTTTTTTATTTCTTAACTTCTTGTATGCAAATTTCATAAATGGTTCTGGATCTCTTCCAGTATCAGCAATTCTTCCAGCAAATATTGATATTATTGATGGTGTTGATTTATCTAATGAATTTATAACTTTTGAAATTTGATCCTTAGTAAAGATTGCAGTTATATTAAGCTTAATTTTTAGTTTAGATAATTTCTTAATTAAATTTACTGAGCTTTTTCCTTTAGAATTGGTTACCGGTATTTTAACATACACATTTTTTCCCCATGAAGAAATTTTAACTGCTTGTGAATACATTTCATTAAAATTGTCTGAAAATACCTCAAAGGATATAGGTTTATTTACTTTTTTAAGAATTTTTTTTGCAAACGTTTCATAGTTTTTTATTCCTGACTTTCTCATTAAACTTGGATTTGTAGTTAGACCCTTTATTTTTTTTTGTCTATTATAAAATAATATTTCTTTCTCGTTTGCACCATCTGCATACAACTGTATTTTCATGATTACCTCATTTTATATTTTGATCAATAAGAAATTTGTTTATCACTTTCTTAAAATAAATTAAATTATTTTTTAAATTCTTTGCCGTATTTCCTATGAAAAAACCATTGTCATGAATATAATTTGAGTTCTTAAGATTTTTATGAATTTTATAATTAAAATATTTTTTCGAAGGATGTTTAATAAAACTTCCTCCTGTTATTAAACGATATTCAATTTTATTTTTTTTTAAATGTATAAATAATTTTTTTTTTAAATTTTTATATTTTTCTCTCAAAATAAAAATAAAAGAAAAGGACGAACTTTTTCCATTCTCTTTTTGTATAGAAAATAATTGATGGTTGTAGAAAAGAGTTTGATAATAATCAAAGTTTTTTCTTCTTATATCAATAAACTTATCTACTTTTTTTATTTGCTGAGCTCCAATTGCTCCAGTAAATTCTGTAGGCCTTACATTAAAACCTGGGTATAAAAATTTATAAATTTCCTTTTGTTTTTTTTTGTTTTTTTTAGAATCTCTTGCCCAACCATGTGATCTCAATGACATAAGTATTTCATATATTTCACTATCGTTTGTTAAAACTGCTCCACCTTCTATAGTAGAAATATGGTGAGAATAATAGAAGCTCAAGGTGTTTACTAATCCAAAAGTACCACTTTTTTTATTTTCAATTTCAGCTCCAAATGACTCACAGTTATCTTCCATTAAATATATTTTTTTTCTATCGCATAGTTTTTTTAATTTAGGAAGCTCTGATGGATTTCCTAAAATATTTACTGGAATTATTAATTTTGTATTTTTTGAAATACTCTCTTCTACTAAGGGAAAATCAATATTTAACGTATTAATATCTATATCAACTAATTTTAATTTTAGTCCTAACTGTTGTAGTGGAGAATATGTGGTACTCCAAGAAACACCTGGAACTATAACCTCATCATTAATTTTTAAAGGATTAGATTTCTTGTAAAATAATGACGATATGGCAATTAAGTTCGCTGAAGATCCTGAATTTGTTAACACACAATATTTTGATTTATGAAAATTTGCTAACATTTTTTCGAAAGAATATACATTTTGTGAATAAGTAAATTGATTTGACTTAATTACTCTTTTGATTGCATTTAGCTCACTAATATCCCAAGAGTCAAAAGTTAATGGATAAGAATTATTTAATTGCATTAGATAAAATATTTATGAAATTTTTTTCATTATGAAAGTTTATATATTTGTATTTCATTTTTTTAAGTTTTTTATTTATTTTTATCACATCTAGTTTTTCAAAAAAACTTTTTAAATCAAATTTGTTCCAGTCTTTGACAACTAATTCTCTTAAGTTATTTTTTATTAGTTCATTTGACATCCAAGTTTTGTCTGAAACTAAGATTAATTTTGCAATTGATATACTTTCAACAAAAATACCAGAAGTTTTCTCTTCATATTGATCACTTTGATATGGCAAAATAATTAAATCATTTTTATAAAATTCTTTTTCATACTCTACTCTATTCATGTTCGACTTAAGTTTTTTAAATTTAATATTTTCTAATTTAGTAAAATTTTTATAATTTTTACTTAGTGAAAGATTAAATTTATAATTCGAGTTATTTCTAATAAATAAATCTAGATTTTGTCCATATTTTTCTTTTCTTATTGGCCCAGGACACCAAATTTTTATTTTGTTATTTATTATTTTTTTTCTTATTTGTGAATTAGATAATGTATGTGGAATTGGTAATAATAAAATTTTACAAAAAAATTGACTATTTAAATATTTTTTTAGAATTTGCGTATCTGTTAAAATCGTAAAAGTATAACAATTTTTTTTCAATATTTTTATCAATAAACTAAAAATTAAATCTTTAAATGTATTTTTATATAAGTGTCTAACATAAATTATTAATTTAAAATTATTTTTAAATGAAGAAAATAAAACACTTGCTAAATCATATAAAGAATAACCATCAACATACAAAGTATTATTTTTAATATTCCCGTTATTTAAGATTTTATTCAGTATAAATAAATTTAAAAAAATATTTCTAAATTTTAATAAAGAATTAGATGATTTATAAAATAAATTATAATTTTTATTTTTTATATTATTTGAAAGTGGTGTTAAAAAAGAATAATGAATTTTATTTTTTTTTGAGATTTGAATTAATGAATTAACAAAAGAGTTTTCATGTCCTGAATTATTTAAAAAAGATGGAAAAAAAAAAAATATTTTTTTTTTCATTTATATGCTTTGGTTAATTTGTACCATTCTACAACTTGTTTTAAACCATCATCAATATTAGTTAGTTTTTCATCATAATTTTGAATTTTTTGCTTGATTTTGGAAATATTTAATTTTTTCTTGAAAACACCAACATATTTTGTTTTGTCATACTTTATAATATTTGCATCATAATCAACAATTTCACAAATTTTTTCTGCAAATTCTCTTATAGAGTAATCAGATAATGCACCAACATTAATAATTTCATTTTCAAACTTTTCATTTATATCAATCAATAATTTTGAAAAATCATTTACATGTATAATTTCTCTTCTTTGATTTCCATCACCCCATAATATAACTTCCTCATTTAAAATTTTTGCCCTTAAGATTTTTTTAACTAAATCATGAATAAAATGTGATTGTCTATTATCTGTGTGATAATTTGGTCCGTATAATGTTGCTGGTATTCCACAAATCCATTTCATGTCAAATTGTTTATTACATGACATTGCTCCGTGAACTAACATTTTTTTTGACATAGCATAAGCCATTAAACTTTCGTGAGGGACATCAAAAAGAAAATTTTTCTCCTTTAATTCACTATCTTCTCCGTACCCACAACTCGATCCTATGAATACTAGCTTTGCTTTTTTTTGATTTTCAGTCCACCATCTAATAATATTCGTATTCATAGCCTGATTAATGATCCATTGTTTTCCAGAATTTTTAAGACAAAAATCTCCTGCTTCTGTCCATGCAGCTAAATAATAAATTTCATCGTAAGCATTATTAAGATTTAGTAAATCAGAATAATTCAACAAATTTACTTCTTTTGAGGTTGGAGAAAGTAAATTAATATTTTTATGATTAAAGTTTTTAACTAAAAATCTTCCAAGAAATCCACTAGCTCCTAAAATTAATATACTTTTCATTTATATTTTAAAAAATTTTTAGGAAATAGAAATTTAGAACCTTTAAACTTTTTCCTGATTTTTTTCTTAATATCATTTTTTAAATTCCAAATTAGTACTAAAAAAATGTCAGGCTTAATTCTTAGATCACTTTCCATCATGATTGGAATATTACTTCCAGGTGACAATTTATTAATTCTAAGTGGATTTTTTTCTATTAATAAATCAATATGTTGATTGTTTAAATTATAGTAGTTCATTAAAGTATTGCCTTTTGCAGGAGCCCCTAAACCGACGATTATTTTATTTTGATCTCTGTATTGATCTAATTTTTTAACAGCTGTATTTTTTGATTTATCTATGGTCGAACAAAACTTCTTAAAATAACCTGGAGTATTTACTTTATATTTTTTTTCTTTAAAAAGAGCATTTTGCAGTCTTCTATTGATTTTTTTTCCACCTTTATGACTTATATAAGCAACTACTTGCCCACCATGAATGGGTGATAATTCAAAATCAAAAATTTCTAGATCATATTTTTTTAGAAATGTATTTAGTGTTTCAATGTTATAATAAAACAAATGCTCATGATATATTTGATCAAAATAAAATTTATCTATAATTGTTTTTAAATATAAAAATTCAATCACCAATATGCCGTTTTCTTTCAAAAGTAATTTTATGCCTTTAAATGCAGAATTAATTTCCTCAAGATGAAACATAACTCCAGAGCCATGTATAACATCAAATTTATTTTTAATTTTTTTAGCTAGTGAAAAATTGAAATAGCCATTTATAGTTTTAACTCCATTATTGTTGGAAATATCACATAAATTTTTTGCTGACTCTACGCCCAAAATCTTTGATGATTTGAAATACTTTAAAAAACTACCATCATTTGATCCAATATCTAAAATATTAGAATTTTTTGTTAACTTAAATTTAGATTTAATTTTTAAACTTAGATTCTTAAAATGTTGTAAAAGCTCATCTGACGATCCACTCAGATAGGTAGTTTTACTAAACATAATTTTTTTTGGAATATAATGTGTCAGCCGTACTAATTTACATGATTTACACATAACTATTTTTAAAGGATATTTTTTAACAGGATTTCTATCCGATAAGTCTCTAAAATCTCCACACCAAGGATGTAAACCAAAATCAAAAATTTTATAATAGCTTTTATTATTACAACAAGGACATTTTTTCATTTTAAATTATAAATTCGAAAAATTTTTTTCTGGTAACATTTTATAAGCTTTAATCAATTCTCTTACACCTAAATCAAGTGAGTATTTAAATTTAAAGCCTGTTGCAATAATTTTTTTATTTGAAACAGTATAATTTCTTTGATCTGGATCCCTGCCATGCTTAGATTCCTCTATAACAAGATCAGGAACATATTTTTTAATAAAATTTGCTAATTGAATTTTTGATAAATTTGCATCCTCTAAACCGAAGTTATAAGAATTATTTTTTAATTTATCAAAATTTTCAATGGCATATAACATGACTCTAGCTACGTCTTGAACATGTATATAATTCCTCATAAAATGTCCTTCAAAAATTTTCAAGTATTTGTTTTTTACCGCCTCTAAAACAAAATTATTTACGAGTAAGTCGGTTCTCATTCTACTTGTTACACCAAATACTGTAGCCAGTCTAAAAGATACAGCATTTCCTCTCTCCATAGTTACTTTTTCTGCAGCAACCTTTGTTTTTCCATATATAGAAATTGGATTTAATTTTGTATCTTCCGTACAAATTTCATCTGGTTTACTTATCCCGTAACCAGAGTTTGTAACTGGAATAATCATTTTAGTTTCTTTTGAAAGAGTATTACATAATTCCTCGACTGCCGTTTGATTAATTTTCACTGCATCTATTGGGTGAAGATCACATAAAGGAGCTCCAACTAAACCAGCCAATGGAATGACCACATCAAATTGCTTTGCAATATCATTTACTATTTTAAAATTTCTAACATCTTCAAAGATAAATTCAAAGTTTTCATATTTAAACATATCGTGGAGTGTAAACTGTTTAAAATATAAATTATCTATAACTGTTACATTGTAATTTTTATTTATAAGTCTTGGTACGATTGCTGAACCTAAGTATCCAGCACCACCTGTAATTAATATTTTCATTGTTACTTATTAAATCATTTGTCTATAATAGCAATTATCTCTTTAATGTTTTCTACAGTATAATCTGGATGAACACTTAATTTCTCATTATATTTTCTATCTATAAAAATTGTCTTGCAGCCAAATTTTTTTCCAGCTTCAACATCCCTCCACCTATCACCTACAAAATAACTTTTTTTGCGGTCTATATTGTATTTTTTGCATGCTTTTTCCAGCATACCAGGATTTGGTTTTCTGTCATAACATCTATCATCATCACTAAAACAGACAAACAAGTCATCTAAATAAAGTTTATTTTTTAAATATGTATTTATTTCTGATATATTTTTTTCAGAATTTAATCCCCTTTCTACATCTGGCTGATTAGTAATCATAATTAGTTTATATTTCTTATCTTTTAAAAATTTACAAATTTCCTCAATACCTTTGCATAGTTTTATATCCTCAAGTCTATGAGATGATTTTGGTAAACCATTTAATACTGGCGCTTCAATTAAAACACCATCTCTGTCGAAAAATATTGCGAAATTTTCAATCATCAATTACTACAATTATAATAAACCGTATACAGTACATAATTTGAAATAGCTCTTTTAATTCCTTTTAAAATATTTTTATGTTTAAAGATGTTTCTGAAATTAAAATCTTTATGATCCTCTATTATTTTACATGAATATTTACGATCAACTTTTTTAAAATCTTTCTTTAGTAAATTATAAAATTGGCTTTCCAAAAAATGATGTGGGTGATTTTTATCAAAATACTTGATTAACCCTTTTATAGGCCTCAAATATGGAAATATTACATGAACTGAAACATAAAATTCTCCATTTTTTTTAAGTACCCTTCTACACTCTTTTATTACTTTTTGTGGATCTTTTACATGATCCAAGACATTCACACAAAATATGAAATCTACCTCATGTTTTTTTAAAGTAATTTTTTCTCCAGATCCTTGGACTAAACTTAATTTTTTATTTGTATTAATCAATTTAAGTTTTTTAAAAAAATTCATTAAAGGATCAATTCCAATAATTTTTTTTATTTTAAAATTTTTTTTCTTTTCAAGTTCTAAAAAGCCCATAATAACTCCATAAGCACCACATCCCAAATCGACAATTTTTTTTTTATCAAAGTGTTTTAATTTTTTCTTATGTCTAGAAACAACTTGATTAGTAAAGCCTACAGCTCCAGAAACATTGATTCTTTCATAGATGTCTTTTTTTTTATTTTTATTTTTTAAATAAATTTCTTCCCAAAAATGTTTT
>CACIHO010000008.1 GCA_902586485.1 uncultured Pelagibacteraceae bacterium
TGATCAAGGTTCATAAAAAATATCAAGCCTCAGTTATGGCATCCATGAAAGTAAAAAAAAACAATGTCTCAAGATGGGGAATATATAAAATTAATAAAAAATTAAGTAAAAGAAATTATGTTATAGATGGTGTTGTTGAAAAACCATCATTAAAAAAAGCTCCATCTAACAACGCTGTTATTGGAAGATATATATTGCCACGAACAATTTTTAAAAAACTAAAATCTCTTAAACCTGCTAAAGGTAAAGAAATACATATTACTGACGCAATACAGTTATTAATAAATGATAAAGAAAAATTTGTAGCTCATAATTTTGAAGGTAAGTACCTTGATTGTGGAACAATGAGAGGCTACGTCAACTCCTCAAAAGAAATCGGAAAAATATGAAATTATGTATGATTGGTACAGGTTATGTTGGTTTAGTAAGTGGAGTCTGTTTTTCTGACTTAGGTAATGATGTAATATGTGTAGATAAAGATATAAAAAAAATTAACAATTTAAAGAAAGGCATCATTCCTATTTATGAACCTGGTCTAGAAGAATTAGTTTTAAAAAACTATAAAAATAAAAGACTGAATTTTTCAACCAACCTTAAAGAGTCGGTAAAAAAATCAGATATTGTTTTTATATGTGTGGGAACACCAACTAAGAAAAAAAGTAATAGTGCAGATTTAAGTCAAGTATATGCTGTTGCGAAGGAAATTTCCAAATCTATTAAAAAATTTAAAATTATTATTAATAAATCCACTGTACCTGTGACAACAGGTGATGAGATTGAAAAAATTATTTCTAAAAAAGTTAATAAAAAATTTTTTTCAGTTGTTTCCAATCCTGAATTTTTAAGAGAAGGAGAGGCTATTAGAGATTTTATCTATCCAGATAGAGTTGTAGTTGGGTCAAATGATAGTAAATCACAGAAAATATTAAAAAATCTATATTCACCATTAATATCAAAAGGTGCAAAATTTGTTTCTACAAAAAGAAGAGCAGCAGAATTAATTAAATATGCCTCGAATGCTTTCCTAGCAACGAAAATTACCTTTATAAATGAAATAGCAAATTTGTGTGAAAAAACTGGCATAGATATTGAGGATATCTCAATAGGAATTGGACTGGATAAAAGGATTGGTAGTAGATTTTTAAGAGCTGGACCTGCATACGGTGGCTCATGTTTTCCAAAAGATACCAAGGCTTTAGTTTCAACTTCTGATAAATTCAAAACTAATTTATCAGTCGTAAAAAGCGTTATAAGATCAAATGATTTAAGATCTGATTTGTTATCTAAAAGAGTTAGTTTAATTTTAAATAATAAAACTAAAAATAAAGTCGTATCTTTTTTAGGTGTAACTTTTAAAGCAAATACTGATGATATGAGAGACTCGTCTAGCTTAAAGTTAATACCTTTTTTATCCAAAAAAGGTGCAAAAATTAAATATTATGATCCTACAGGGTCAAAAAAAGAATTTAAAAAATTAAAAAATGTTGAATTTTCTAATTCAATAAAAGAATCAATTAAAGGATCAGATATTGTAATTATACATACGGAATGGAATGATTTTAAATCAATTAATTTCAAAAAATTTTCAAAAAATAAAAAACTTATTATTTATGATATGAGAAATCTTTACTCACCAGATAAAATTAAAAAACTAGGTTTTAAATACTTTGGTGTTGGAAGATAATTTAATTTAACTCAAAAATTGCATCAACTTCAACAGACACACCAAGAGGTAAGCTATTTGTACTTACTGCTGCTCTTGTATGCATTCCTGCTTCACTAAAAACAGAAGCAATTAAATCAGAAGCACCATTAATTACTTTTGGCTGTTCTGTAAAGTTATCAGTTGAATTAACAAAACCAGTTAATTTTACACACGATTTAATTTTAGAAAGATCTCCACTACAAGCTACTTTTGCTTGAGATATAATACTTAAACCACATCTTTCAGCCGCTTTGTAACCATCATCTACAGATAAATCTTTTCCAACTTTTCCTTTAATTAATTCACCATTTTCTGAAATAGAAATCTGTCCCGAAATATAAAGTAAATTACCAACAATTTTTGTTGCAACATAAGATCCAACAGGTGGTTTAGCCTCTGGTAAATTAATTTGTAATTCTTTAATTTTATTTTCAAAATCCATTTTATTTTTCAGAAAACTCTTTATGTGTTTTACTATTTTTAAATTTTTTTAGTTTCTCTTTTAAATTAAAATTCTTTAATTTTTTTTTACCTTCCTCAATTTTTTTTGCTGTTTTAGATTTTATTTCCTCCGCTTTTTGTGAGGTTTCTTTCTTTAATTTATCAGATGTACATTTTGCATACTCTTTACTTAACTTATCATATTTTGAACAATCCTCAGCAGATGAAAATGTTAAGCTAAATAAAGAAATGAATAAAACAGAAATTACGATTTTAATTATTTTCATTTTTTATTTTTTTTTGATTTTTTATTTTTATCGTATTCTCTTCTTTTCTCAATTAGTATAAGTGCCTCTTCCATCGTTAGTTCTACCGGGTCTTTTTCCTCTGGTATTGTCGCATTTAGAGATTTATACTTTATGTATGGTCCATATTGACCTTTCATGATTCGAACTGGCTTTTTATCTTCAGGATGTTCTCCTAAATCTTTTATGATTGATGAGGACATTCTTCCAGGTTTTGCTACAGCTATTAATGTAATAGCTCTATTTAAACCTATAGAAAAAATTTCTTCTACATTTTCTAATCTAGCCGATTTATTTTCACATTTTAAATACGGTCCAAATCTACCAGTATTTAAAGTGATTTCTTTTTGATTTTCTGGATTAACACCTAATGATTTAGGAAGCGAACATAGAAATTTTGCTTTCTCTATGTCAATACTTTCTAATTCGATACCTTTTGGTATAGAAACATTCTTCAATAGTTCATTTACCTCAGGTTTCTTTTTCTTGGTTTTTTTTCTTTTTTTTGGTTTTTCTTCTTCAATATTCTCCTTAAGAACTTTCTCATACTGAAGATAAGGACCAAATCTTCCATTTTTTAAAAAAATATCATTTCCATTTTCGTGTTTTCCAAGAAATTTTGGTTCAGCTAGTTGTGATTGAGCAGCCGCTTTAGCTTTTGATAGTGGTCTTGTAAATTTACATTCTGGATAGTTTGAACATCCAATAAAAGCACCTCCTCTAAAACTATTTTTTAAACTCAGTGAACCAGTACTGCATAACTGACATTTTCTAACTATCTTTCCTTCTTTATCAGTGTCAAATATCAATGCTCCCAAACTTTCATTTAAAAGATCTAAAACCTCTCTAGTTCTTTTTTCTTTTACTTCTGAAACATTGCTATTAAAATCTTTCCAAAACATTTCTAAGACTTTTAACCAGCTTTCTTTTCCAGAAGTTATTTCATCTAGCTGATCCTCTAGTCCAGCTGTAAAGTTATAATCTACATACTTTGAAAATAGTTTTTCTAAAAACGCAGAAATTAATTTACCTCTGTCGGTTGGGAAAAATCTTTTATTAATTATTTCTGCATATCCTCTATTTGCTATTGTTGAAATGATACTTGCATAAGTTGAAGGCCTTCCAATTCCTAACTCCTCTAATTTTTTAACCAAACTCGCCTCAGAGTAACGTGGGGGAGGTTGAGTAAAATGTTGCTCATCAATAAGAGCTTCTATATTAACTGGTCCTTTTGACATTTCAGGTAAAATTTGCTCATCATCATCCTTGCTTTGATTTGAATAAACTTTTAAAAATCCATCAAATTTCAAAACCGATCCGCTTGATTTACAGATAGTTTTACCGTCTTCAGACTCAATCGTTATTGTATTTCTATCAAATTTTGCTGTTTCCATTTGAGACGATAGAGCTCTAGACCATATCAAAGAATATAATTTTTGCTGGTCAGAACTTAAATACTTTCTAATGGACTCTGGATTTCTATTAATATCAGTTGGTCTTATTGCTTCATGAGCTTCCTGAGCGTTTTTTGCTTTTTTTCCTGAGTAATTATTTGGATTTTGTGGCAAGTATTCGTTACCATATTCTTTTTTAATAAAATTTCTAAAATCAGTGACAGCATCAGCAGATAAATTAGTTCCATCCGTTCTCATATAAGTAATTAACCCAACTGTATCTCCCTCAATTTCTATTCCTTGATAAAGTTTTTGTGCTATTTGCATTGTTCTTGATGCACCAAAACCCAATCTACTGGAGGCAACTTGCTGAAGTGTTGAAGTAGTAAATGGTCCTGAGGGATTTCTGCTAACAACTTTTGAGGAAATATCAGTTATGATAAATCTTTTGGTCTTAATATTAGAAATTACCTTTTCAATTTCCTCTTTATTTTTAAATGAGAATTTTTCAATTTTTTCTCCATCAAGTTGAGAAATACTTGCTGTAATTTTGCTTTTATTTTTATCTTGAAAATTAATACTTAATGTCCAGAACTCTTCAGGTTTGAATAATTCAATTTCATGCTCTCTTTCAGTGATCAATTTAAGTGCAACAGATTGAACTCTACCGGCAGATTTTGAACCAGGTAGTTTAGTCCAAAGTATTGGTGATATATTAAATCCTACCAAATAATCTAGTGCTCTTCTAGCCATGTATGCATCGACTAATAAGGGTTCTATCTGTCTTGGATTTTCAATACCATGTGTGACAGCTTTTTTTGTTATTTCGTTAAATACAACACGTTCAATTTCTTTATCCTTTAAAAGTTTTTTTTCATCTAAATATTCTTTTACATGCCATGCTATTGCTTCACCCTCACGATCTGGGTCAGTAGCAAGAATTATTTTTGAGGAATCTTTTGCAGCATCAGTAATTTCTTTTAAATATTTTTTTGAAAAGCTGTCAACTTCCCATTCCATTTTAAAATTTTGATCAGGATCAACAGATCCATTTTTTGAAGGAAGATCTCTAATATGACCATAGCTAGCTAAAACAGTATAGTTATCACCTAAATATTTATTAATTGTTTTAGCTTTAGCAGGGCTTTCAACTATGACTAGATTCATAAAATAACAAACTACTCAAAAGAGTTTGATAGTCAAATTAATAAATTTTTGTCTTAGTTTCTTCTTTATTTTTCAAGCGTTTAATATTTTCTCTGTGGGTAAAAAATATTAAAATAAACATTATTACGTAAAAAAATACATTTTCCAAACTCTCAAAAATTAAAATATAAACTGGTATAGAAAGTGATCCTATCAAGGAAGCTAAAGATGAATATTTAAAAATAAAAAAAATTATTAACCAACAAATACCAAATACAAAACCAAAAATAATATTTAAAGAAAAAAGTATCCCAACATATGTGGCTACACCTTTGCCACCTTTAAATTTTAACCATACTGGAAAAACATGACCTATAAAAGCACATAAAGCTGATATATATACTGCATCAGGGAAATTAATTTTTACGTATAAAACAGGTATTACTGCTTTTAACACATCAAGTATTAGTGTTGAATAACCAATAAATTTATTGCCAGTTCTTAAAGCATTTGTTGCGCCAATATTACCAGAACCTATTTCTCTAATATCTTTTTTTAAAAATATTTTAGTTAAAATTAATCCAAAAGGAATTGACCCCATTAGGTAAGAGATTATACCTATTATAAAAATTTCCATTTTTATATTTTAAATAATTCTTTACCTTTTACAAATGTATTGGTTACTTTTCCTTGAAGTTTCTTATCTTCAATTGAAGTATTTTTAGATTTAGAGATTAAATTTTCTTTTTTTACAATCCATGGTTTATTGATATCTACTATACAAAAATCTGCATCATTACCGATAGATAGGTTTCCTTTATCTATATTTAATATTTTTGCTGGATTAGAGGTTAAAGCTTGAATTATAGTTTCAAGTTTTACAGATCCATTATGAAATAATTCTAAACTTAAAGATAACAATGTTTCAATACCAGATGCACCTGTTGCAGCTTGAGCAAAAGTTAATCTTTTTGATTCTTCATCTTCAGGTTTATGGTCAGAAACTATTACATCAATAGTTTTATCTTTTAATCCTTGCACTAAAGCTTCACGATCTTCTTCTCTTCTCAGTGGAGGTGATAATTTTAAAAATGTTCTAAAATCTCCAATATCATTTTCATTTAATGAGAGATTATTTATTGATACACCGCAAGAAAATTTAACATTTTGTTTACGTTCCTTAATTATATCTACAGATTTTCCTGCTGAAAGTTGAGATATATGATATCGACATTTAGTTTTTTCTAAGAGAGTAAGGTCTCTTTCAATTATAATTCTTTCAGCAATATCTGGTATGCTTGATAAGCCTAGTTTTGTTGCAATAATACCAGAATTAATCATTCCATTTTTAGCTAAATCGAAATCTTCAGCATGTTGCATTATAAGACATCCCAAATCTTTAGCAGAATTCATAATTCTAGACATAAGTCTAGTATTTTGAATTGTTTTCACTCCATCAGTAAATGCAATAATTCCTTTTTTAGCTAGCAACCCAAATTCAGTCATATTGGTGCCATCAGTGTTTTGAGTTAATGAAGCGCAAGGAAAAATATTTATTTTAGACTTATCACGTCCTCTTCTTTTTAAAAAATCTACAATTGACACATTATCTATAATTGGATCTGTATTAGGCATTGTTACAACTGACGTAACTCCACCAGACAATGCAGCATTGCTTAAAGTTCTAAAATTTTCTTTATATTCATATCCTGGCTCGCCTACAAAAACTCTCATATCTACTATACCAGGAAATATATATTTACCTTTTAAGTCAGTAGGTTTTTCTCTAGTCGGTAAATTATTTATATTTACCTTCTTTCCTATAGCCTCTATCCTTCCATCCTCTCCAATTATTAATCCACCATTTTCGTTTATAGAGTTATGAGGATCTATAATATTTGTATTTATAAAGTATTGTTTTTTCATTTATTCACAAAATATTTTTAAACATGCCATTCTTACAGCAACACCTAATTCAACTTGTTCTTTAATTACACTCTTGTTTATGTCGTCTGCTAATCTTGTATCAATTTCAATTCCTCTATTCATTGGACCAGGATGCATAATTAGAGCATCTGATTTTGCATGATCAAGTTTGTCAGGGGTTAATCCATAATATTCATAGTATTCTCTATTTGATGAAAGATATGAACTGGACATCCTTTCATTTTGCAATCTAAGCATCATTACAATATCACAATCTTTGAGACCTTTTTTCATATCTGTAAAAGTGTTTACACCAAATTTTTCAATTTCTTTTGGCATAAGATTAGATGGAGCAACTATATTAACCTCAGCTCCTAACATTGTAAGAAGATAAATATTTGATCTAGCTACTCTTGAATGAAGTATATCTCCACATATTGCTATTTTTAATCCTTGGATTTTTTTTTTTCGATTTCTAATTGTTAATGCATCTAATAATGCTTGGGTAGGGTGCTCACGTCTACCATCACCAGCATTTAATACAACACAATTAACTTTTTGAGATAATAGATTACAGGCACCAGAATCTTGATGTCTGATTACAATTATATCAGGATGCATTGCATTTAAAGTCATTGCAGTATCAATCAAAGTTTCTCCTTTCTTAATTGCAGAGTTACCCATATTCATTGACATAACATCTGCACCAAGTCTTTTACCAGCAAGTTCAAATGAGCTTTGAGTTCTGGTTGATGGTTCAAAGAATAAGTTAATTTGAGTTTTACCTCTTAACACATCAATTTTTTTATTTTTACTCTGATTTAATTTTATAAAAGCTTCCGATTCATCCAGGATATAATTAATATCACTTACCGATAAATCTTGGATACCTAACAGATGTTTTTGTGAGATTTTAACAGCTTTAGTGGTTTTAATTGCCATTAAAATTAACTCTATAGCTATAAAGCACTTAAATGGCAAGGATTAATTATTTAAATAATCTATAGCTCCTTGAAGAATAAATGCAGCTGCGTTTTGATCTATATTTTTTTCACGCTTAGAAACATTAATATCAAGCTGACTGGAAAGATTAAAAGCACCAACAGTTGAAAGCCTTTCATCCCATAGGCAAACATCTACATCAACATTTTGGTCTATATTTTTAGACACATCACTTACTGATTGAGCAGAAGGACCTAATGAACCATCCATGTTAATTGGATATCCAATGATAATTCCTTTAATATTGTTTTCCTCTATTATTTTTTTTAATTCGTAGATTAGATCGTCGCTATTAGTTTTATTGATTGTTTTAAAGGGTGTGGCTATTGACTGTTTTTCATCACAAATTGATACACCGATTCTTTTTGAACCAAGATCTAAACCAATCAATCTAGAGGTTTCAGACTGTTTTTTTTTGAATTCTTCAATAGTGATCATATTGTATATTTTAAACTTAAGTGATAGTTTGCGACATATTTAAATACCATATGACCATCGATCTTAAAACAATAAAGCACATATCTAAACTATCAAGAATTTCTGTAGATGAGAAAAAAGCAGAGAAACTTGCAGGAGATTTAAATTCAATTTTCGATTTTATTGAAAAACTTAACAAATTAAAAACTGACAATGTTGAACCATTAACTTCTGTTGCTGAAACAACTCTAAAACTAAGATCAGATGAAGTAAAAAGCAAAAACTTAAGAGATCAAGTAATAAAAAATTCTCCTAAGGAAAATGAAGATTATTTTGTAGTACCAAAGGTGATTGAATAATGTCAGATATAACTAAACAATCATTATCTGAGTTAGTAGAAAATATAAAAAGTAAAAAACTTTCCTCAAGTGAAGTTACAGAAGCATTTGTTGAAAGGTCGGACAAATCTAAAGAATTAAATACATATATAACTGAAGATTATGCAAATGCTTTAAATAAAGCAAAAAGGTTTGATGAAAAACCTAATCTTGATCTGAAATTACCTGGCATTCCAATAGCTGTAAAAGATTTATTTTGTACAAGAGATTTAAGAACTACGGCAGGTAGTAAGATTTTAAATAACTTTGTTCCAACTTACGAGTCAACAGTCACACAAAACATTTGGAATGAAGGAGCTATCTTAATGGGGAAATTAAATTGTGATGAATTTGCAATGGGTTCATCTAATGAAACTAGTTTTTTTGGTAATGTACAAAACCCAATTGATAATAATTTAGTTCCGGGGGGTTCTTCAGGTGGATCGTCTTCTGCTGTAGCAGCTCAATTAACTCCAATAACTATTGGAACAGATACAGGTGGATCTATAAGACAGCCTGCTTCATTCACTGGAACTGTCGGATTAAAACCTACTTATGGAAGTTGTTCAAGATATGGAATTGTAGCTTTTGCATCATCTTTAGATCAAGCTGGACCCATGGCACAAAATGTAAAGGATTGTGCTTTATTACAGGAAGTTATTAGTACTTATGATGAAAAAGATTCAACATCTATAGATTTTAAAAGAAATGAGTACAGCAAAGAATTAACTAAAGATATAAAAGGAAAAAAAATAGGAATACCCAAAGAATATAGAGTGGATGGTATGCCTAAAGAAATAGAGGACCTGTGGAAAAAAGGTATTGAATATGCAAAAGATTGTGGTGCTGAGATTAAAGATATATCTCTACCTCATACTAATTATGCACTGCCAACTTATTACATCGTAGCACCGGCAGAGGCTTCATCTAATTTAGCTAGATACGATGGTGTTAAATATGGTTTTAGAGCAGATGGGGAAAATCTTATTGATATGTATGAAAAAACTAGATCTGAAGGCTTTGGCGCTGAAGTTCAAAGAAGAATAATGATTGGAACTTATGTTTTATCTTCAGGATATTATGATGCTTATTATCTCAAAGCGCAAAAAGTAAGAAAACTTATTAAAAATGATTTTGATGAAGCTTATAAAAAAGTAGATGCAATTCTAACCCCATCCACTCCAAGTTCTGCGTTTAAAATTGGTGAAAAAACAAATGATCCGGTTTCAATGTATTTAAATGATATTTTTACTGTTCCTGTAAATTTAGCAGGTTTACCTGGAATTTCTATACCTGCAGGCCATGATGCTAAAGGGTATCCATTAGGATTACAGATAATTGGTAAAGCCTTTGATGAACAAAATATTTTAAACATTGCATATGCTATGGAAGAAAAAATTAATTTTAAAAACAATATTACTGATTGGTGGATTAAGTGAGTAATAATAAATCTGAATATCTAATTAATAGACATGATAATCAATATGAAGTTGTCATTGGTTTAGAAGTTCATGCACAAGTTACATCGGAATCCAAATTATTCTCCACATCAGCAACCAAATTTGGAGCTGAACCAAATACTCAAGTAAGTTTAGTTGATGCAGCATTTCCAGGAATGTTACCGGTAATAAACGAGTATTGCGTAAAACAAGCTATTAAAACAGGAATTGGTTTAAAAGCTAAAATCAATAATAGATCTGTCTTTGATAGAAAAAATTATTTTTATGCTGACTTACCTCAGGGTTATCAAATCTCACAATTCAAAGATCCAATTGTAGGTGAGGGCAAAGTAATACTTGATATGCCTGATGGTCAAAAAGAGGTAGGTATAGAAAGATTACACTTGGAGCAAGATGCGGGTAAAAGTATTCATGATCTAGATCCTAAAAATACTTTTGTAGATTTAAATAGATCTGGTGTGGCTTTAATGGAAATTGTAAGCAAACCCGACCTAAGATCTCCAGATGAAGTAAATGCATATATTAAAAAATTAAGATCTATAATGAGATATTTAGGTACCTGTGATGGAAACATGCAGGAAGGATCTTTGAGAGCTGATGTAAATGTATCGGTTAGAAAAAAAGGTTCAAAAGATTTAGGAACCCGATGTGAGATCAAAAATGTTAACTCAATAAAGTTCATGCAGATGGCAATTGAATATGAGGCTAATAGACAAGTTGATTTAATTGAGGATGGTCAAACAATTGATCAAGAAACAAGACTTTTTGATACTAAAAAGAATGAAACTAGATCAATGAGATCAAAAGAGGATGCTCATGATTATAGATATTTTCCAGATCCAGACTTATTGCCATTAGAAGTTTCAGATGATTTTATTGAAAAATTAAAATCAGAAATTCCAGAACTACCGGATGAAAAGAAAAAAAGATTTATAGAAAAATTCAAGTTATCTCCTTATGAAGCTAACATTTTAGTTTCGGATATTGAAACATCTAATTACTTTGAAAATGTAATTAAGAAATCTGATGTAAAACTTGCAACAAATTGGATAATTGGTGAATTATTTGCAGCGTTAAATGAAAAAAATTTAGAAATAACTGAAAGCCCTATAAGCGCAGGCAATTTATCAAAGTTAATCAATTTAATTAAAGATGGAACAATTTCAGGAAAAATTGCGAAAACAGTTTTCGAACAAATGATGAAAGGCGACAAGGATCCTAAAAAAATTGTTGAGGAAAAAGGTTTAAAACAAGAGAGTGATCCAAAAGCACTTGAGGCGCTGATAGATAAGGTTATTGATGATAACAGAGATAAAGCTACCGAATATAAAGCAGGTAAAGTTAAATTATTTGGTTTCTTTGTTGGCCAAGTAATGAAAGTTTCTGGTGGAAAAGCAAATCCTCAATTAGTTAATGAGATTTTAAAGAAAAAACTTTAGAATTTATGGGTTCAGACCTAAACATAACTAAAGCACTCCAAGAGTATATTTTAAGTCATGGATTTAATTTACATCCGGTCCAAAAAGAAATAATTGATTATAACACATCTCTTGGTGATATCAAAAGAATGCAAATCTCAATTTCACAAAGTCAATTTCTGCATTTAATTATAAAAATTTCAGGTATCAAAAAAGTTTTAGAGATAGGTACATTTACAGGATTAAGTACTTTATCGATGGCTTTGGCATTATCAGATGATGGCAAAATAATTGCTTTAGATAAAAATAAAGAAACCAATAAAGTTGCAATAGATTTTTTTAAAAAAGCTAATCAAGACCATAAAATAAAAACATTGATTAAACCTGCTTTAGAAAGTTTAGACGAAATTAAAAATGAAAAGTTTGATTTAGTTTTTATCGATGCTGATAAAACAAATTATATTGAATATTATGAACGTTCTTTACAATTATTGAACCAAAATGGTCTAATAATCATTGATAATGTTTTATGGTATGGAGAAGTTGTTAATGAAAACAATAATGATAAATTTACTAAAAATATTAAAGAGTTTAATAGCCATATCTCAGAGGATATAAGGGTTGAAAAATTAATAATTCCTCTTGGAGATGGAATGACCGTTTGTAGAAAATTATAATGTTTGAAGTAGTTGGCTTTTATAAATTTGTTAAAATTTCCTATCTAAAGAAAAATCAAAAAGTTTTATTAGAAAATTTAAAAAAGAAAAACATTAGAGGAACGATAATTATTTCTAAAGAAGGTGTAAATGGAACTATCTCTGGTAAAGCTGCAGATATTAAATTTATAATTAACAATTTAAAAAGAACTCTTAAATTTAAAAAATTTAACACTAGCAATGTCTCTAAAAGCTCATTCCAACCATTTCATAAACCTAAAGTGAAAATCAAAAACGAGGTTGTACCTATGAACTTAATTTTAAATAAAAGAATAAAGAAAAAAGATAGCCATGTAGATCCAATCAAATGGAATAAGCTGATTAAAGAAAAAGATACTGTTCTAATAGATGCGAGAAAACCATTCGAATACGATGTTGGAACTTTTAAGGGAGCAATCAATCCTGATGTTGATAACTTTAGAGATTTTCCAAAATATCTAAAAAAATTGAAAAAAAATCAACCTATAGCTATGTTTTGTACTGGTGGAATTCGTTGTGAAAAGGCATCTGTATATTTGGAAAAAAAAGGTTTTAATAACATTTATCAGTTAAATGGTGGAATTTTAAATTATCTGAAAAAAACTAATAAGAAAAAAAGTTTATGGAAAGGTGAATGTTTTGTTTTTGATAACAGAATTAGTTTAAAACATGGTCTAAAAGTTGGTTCTTACTCGATCTGCAGTGGTTGTAGGAAGCCTATTTCTCTTAAGGATAAAAAATCAAAAAAATATGAAGAGGGCGTTTCATGTCCAAATTGTCACGATAATCTAACAGATAATCAAAAATCAAGATTTAGAATGAGACAGAAACAAATTAATCTTGCTAAAGAAGCAGGAAAAAGACATATCTTCCAAAAAGAGTATTAACAAATCTTAAATTAATGAATTTATTAAAAGATGAAGTTTCGTTGTTAGTAAGAAAACTTGCTGTACCAGCAAGTGTAGGAACCTTATTTCAAACACTTTACACAATCGTAGATACTTTTTATGCAGGAAAAATATCACCAGAAGCCTTATCTGCTTTGAGCAAGTCTTTTCCGATATATTTTTTGATAATTGCGACATCTATTGGAGTTACCGTAGCGGGTACATCATTGATTGGTAGCAGTATTGGCGAAAAAAACGAAAAAAATGTTTTAAGTTATTTTGGAAATGTAATCATTTATTCGATTATAATTTCGGTAGTTGTATCTATTTTAGGATTTAATTTTGGAGAAAAGATATTCTTATTAATGAATTCTTCTCAAGAAGTAACAATTCTTGGACTCGAATATATAAATGTAATTTTTTTAGGTACGATATTATTTATTTTAGTAGTAGCATTAAATTCTTTCTTACATGCAGAAGGAGATACTAAAACTTACAGAAATGTTCTAATATTTTCTTTTTTCTTAAACATTATTTTAAATCCAATTTTTATTTTTGGTTTTTTATTTATACCACCATTAGGAATAACTGGTATTGGGATAGCAACTTTAATTGCTCAATTTGTATCTTTTTTGGTTATTCTGATAAAAATATTAAATAATCAAAGAATTAAACAAATAACTTTAGACCATTTCAAAGCTAAATTTTTTTTCTTAAAAAATATTTTTTTTCAATCAATGCCAATTACAATTGCCATATTAGGATATTCTATTGCCGCAACAGTTGTTTTTACATATGTTGGTTTATTTGGTGAATATGCAGTAGCAGGGTATGGATCTGCCACAAGAATTGAGCAAGTAGTTTTGTTACCAATATTAGGAATAAATACAGCTATAATTTCTATAATAGCGCAAAATATTGGTGCAAAATATTACGATAGAGTGGAGGAATCCTATTTTACCTCAATAAAATATGGTCTATTTATAATGTTAATTGCTGGTGTAGTTATTTTTATAAGTGCTGACATTGTTCCTAAATTTTTTTCTTCAAACCCAGAGGTAATTATGCATGGCTCGATGTACCTTAAGATTTCTGCATTTATTTTACCTGCTTATCCAATATTTTTCTTATCAAATGGATTTTTTATGGCATTAAAAAAATCTGAAAAAGCCATGGTTAATAATATTGTCAGAAATGTGATGGTACCAGTTTTATCCTTTTACATTGCAAAGTATTTAAATGCAGATTTTAAAACTTTTTTTTATATTTGGGCTATCTTTCAATGGTTGATATCATTGATATTACTATTTTATGTTAAATATTATATTAAACATAAATTGGCTAATATTTAATATTTTTTAAATATGTTTTTTACAAAAAGGAAAGCGATAATTTTAATTATAATCTGTTCGATATTTTTTATTCTTACATATAAAGATGTTAAGTCTGAAGAGATAAAAGAAATTTCTGGAAATGCTCAAATTATTGATGGTGATACAATAAAAATAAATTCAAAAAAAATAAGATTGCATGGAATTGATGCACCTGAATTCAAGCAAATCTGTAAAAAACCATATTTAACAATAATTTTTTTTACTTTTACTAAAGATTATCCATGTGGAAAAATTTCAACTCAAAAATTACAAAAAAAAATAAACAACAAAGTAATAACTTGTAAAATTTTGGATATTGACAGATATAAAAGATTAATTGGAGAGTGCTATAAAAGAAATTTAAATCTGAATTCTTGGCTAGTTTCAAACGGTTATGCAGTAGCTTATAGAAAATACTCAAAAAAATATATATCAAACGAAATTAATGCTAAAAATGAAAAAAAAGGCCTTTGGCAAGGTAAATTTGAAATGCCATGGGACTTTAGAAGAAAAAAATAAGTTTATAATCTTGAAGCACAGTCTTCAATCCATGAGAAAAGGTGTTCAGCAAAAGATCTTCTAACAAACAGATTTAAAATATTTTCATCTTTATGGTGCAGAATTACATCTACATGATTTAAAACTGTTTGAGTTGTTGATCCTTTTTTTTCTTTAAATTCATTAAAATTAAAGGGAGATCCTGCTGAAAAGATTTCATAGACATTTTCACCTTTAAATTCTAATTGAACAAATTGATCTGTTACATCAACAACTGCACCTAACGTGGTTTTTGAAATACTATTAAATAACATTTCTTTTAGTTCGTAATTGTTGGTGTCTTTGTTTACAAGCTCATTAGAAACTATCATCCATTCATCTGGACTAAGCCATATTGCCGTTAATTTATCACTTGTTGTTGATGTGTTTGCTTCAGTAGGCAAAATCATATTAAGATTTTTACCAACATTTGTTAAAAACTCTCTTTTTTTTCCTCTTAAATTAATTTTCATTACTGGAGAGATTTCTTTTATAGAAATACTTCTTTGATTAATTTCATTTTTAATAACTGAATTATAATTAAGCATTCAACCTCTCATTTTTCTCATCGTAAAAGACTGGATTTGCAACAGTAACATTAATATTTTTATTTTCCATTGGCACAAAAAGTTTTTTCCCCATCATTTCTTTTCCACCTCTAACTACTGCAAGTGCAATAGATTTGTTCAAGTTCGGACTAAAATAACTTGAAGTTACATGTCCAAGCATTTCAACCGGACTTTGATTTAACTCAGAAACTATTTGTGCTCCTTCTTCCAAAACAATATTTGGATCATCAGTTAATAAACCAACTAATTGCTTTCTATCTTCTCTCATTGTATCAGATCTATAAAGAGATCTTTTTCCTATGAAATCATATTTCTTCTTGCTTACTATCCAGTCCATTTGAAGATCGATAGGAGTCATTGTTCCATCTGTATCTTGACCAACAATGATAAAACCTTTTTCTGCCCTTAATAAGTGCATTGTCTCAGTTCCATAAGGAGTAATGTTAAACTCCTGACCTGCATCTATGCATTTTTTCCATAAATCTTTTCCATAACTTGCTTGAACATTGATTTCGTAGCTATGTTCACCAGTAAAACTAATCCTCATTATCCTGCACTGAATGCTTCCAATATTTGTTTCTTTGAATGACATGTGAGGAAAATTTTCATCTGATAAATCTAAATCAGGAATTATTTTTTTAAGAATTTTTTTACTATTAGGTCCGCATAAACTAGCTGTAGCATAATGATCTGTCACAGAGGTTAAGTAAACATCAAGCTCAGGCCATTCTGTTTGAAGATAATCTTCAAGTTTACCTAAAACATTAGCAGCACCACCAGTTGTTGTGGTCATAAGGTAATGATTTTCACCTAATCTTGTTGTAACTCCATCATCATAAACCATACCATCCTCATTTAGCATTAGGCCATATCTACATTTCCCTATAGCTAATTTTGACCAAGCATTTGTATAAACTCTATTTAAAAATTCAGAAGCATCACTTCCTTGAATATCAATTTTACCAAGAGTAGAGGCATCTAATATACCAGCACTTTCTCTAGCAGCTTTACTTTCTCTTTGTACTGCCTGATGCATAGTTTCTCCGTCAATAGGGTAGTACCATGCTCTCTTCCATTGACCAACATTTTCAAATTCGGCTTTATTTTCAACATGCCAATCATTCATTGGTGTTCTTCTAAAAATATCAAAAAACTTTCCTACATTTCGACCTACAATAGTTCCAAATGTTAATGGTGTGTAAGGAGGTCTAAATGTAGTCGTTCCTAATTCACCCATTTTAACACCGGCTGTATCAGCAATTATGCCCAACGCATGCATATTTCCTAGTTTACCTTGATCAGTTCCCATTCCAGTAGTTGTGTATCTCTTAACATGTTCGATAGATCTAAAACCTTCTCTTAATGCCAATTTGATATCTTTAGCGGTTGCATCGTTTTGATAATCTACAAATGATTTAGTTTTACCCAAAGGTTTATCAGAAGGTAGCAACCAAATATTTCTTTTTGAATTTTCCTGATCAATTTCAACTTTAATTTTATCTAAATCTGTTTCTTTAATATTTAGACTATCTTTAAGCTTTTGATTTAAATTTTTAATGATTTCATCAATTTTAAAATCTCCATCACAAGATCCTACACTTATTTGTTCGGATGTATTTTGATTTGGTAAGAAAATCTGCTTTTCCTGATCAAACTTAAGTTTACTACCTGATTGTGTATATAAATGCACTGCAGGCGTCCAACCACCAGCAACTCCTAGGCAATCACATGAAATAGAAATTTTACTTCCAGTAACTGAAGTACTATCATTAGATAGTTTCATTATTGAAACACTATTTAATCTTTTGTATCCAGCTGTATCAACAATTGTATGTGACCAGTAAATTTTAATACCTGCTTCTTCTATTTTTTTTACAATTTTACTTTCAGATTGGTCTCTAATATCAACGATTGCTTCAACATTGATACCTTTGTTATATAATGACAAAGCACTTTCATAAGCACTATCATTATTAGTAAAAAATACGTTTTTAAAACCACATGCAACTCCATAAAATTCACTGTATTTTTTTACAGCAGATGAAAGCATTATTCCTGGTCTATCATTATTATTAAATATCAATGGTCTTTCTAATGCACCTGTAGCCAAAATAACTTTCTTAGCTCTAATTTTAAGAAGTCTTTGTCTAATTTTATTTGTTTTATCTTTTGCCTCTAAATGATCAGTTAGATTTTCTTTAGCCAATAGATAATTATATTGATGGTAAGCAGCTACACTTGTTCTAGTTTTTATTTCAAGATTTTTAATATTTTTAAGTTCTTCTATTTCTTTTTTTAACCATTCAGAAGGAGTTTTATTATCAATTTTGTTAAATTCATTGTTTTCATAAACAGTTGAACCTCCTAGTTCATTTTTTTCATCAACTAACAATGTTTTAAAATTATTTTTAGCTGCATTTTTTGCTGCTAATATTCCTGATATACCTGCGCCTACAACCAATACATCACAGTGAATATTTCGGTGGTCATAAATGTCAGGGTCACTTGATGTTGGTGATTTTCCTAAACCGGCTGAGTGACGTATGAAAAATTCATATTTCTCCCAGAAACTGGCAGGCCACATAAATGTTTTGTAATAAAAACCTGCTGGAAAAAAAGGGGAGAGAAAATTGTTTATTCCACCAATATCAAATTCTACACTTGGCCAACAATTTTGACTGGTTGCCTCTAAACCCTCGTAAATCTCGACTTCTGTTGCTCTAACATTAGGTTCTGTTCTGTTTGTACCAGGGTTTATTTGAACTATAGCATTTGGTTCTTCAGAACCAGACGTCATAATTCCTCTTGGTCTATGATATTTAAAACTTCTTCCTACTAAATGAACATTATTTGCAAGTAATGCTGAGGCTAAAGTATCACCTTTAAAACCATGGTAAGTTTTGCCATTAAATTTAAAGGAAATTCTATTGGTTTCATCAATATACTCACTAGATTTTAATCTTAAGTTTTTAGTCATTTTATTGAGCAGGTGGTTTTTCACCCATTTTGTAAATTGCTTTTATTTCATCATTAGATGTATCTCTGACCATATTAAACCATTTACGACATCCATGTGCATGGTTCCATCTTTCAAATTGCACACCTTTAATATTTTTTCTCATAAATAAATATTCCGCCCATTCATCATCACTTAATTCTGTTGGTTGCTTAGGTCTATCGATATGAGCTTCACCACCAGCTTTAAATTCTTGCTGATCTCGTTCTCCACAGTATGGACAGTTTATTAAAAACATTAATGAGCAACCGCTGCAGCCCCATGTTCATCAACAAGGTCTCCACTTACAAATCTATTTAAATTAAATGCAGCATTAAGTTTGTGTGGTTCATCATTTGCAATAGTATGTGCAAACAAATCTCCAGATCCAGGAGTTGCTTTAAATCCTCCAGTACCCCAACCACAATTAAAGTATAATCCTTTAATTGAGGTTTTACTTAAAATTGGACTAGCGTCAGGACAAATATCTACTATTCCTCCCCATTGTCTTAACATTCTCATTCTACTAAAAATTGGATATAATTCTAAAATTGCATTTAATGTTCCTTCAACTATTTGATGACTTCCTTTTTGAGTGTAAGAAACATAATCATCTGTTCCAGCACCAATGACCAATTCTCCTTTATCAGATTGACTGACATATGCATGTACGGCATTAGACATAACAACAGTATCAATAATTGGTTTTACTGGCTCAGAAACTAAAGCTTGTAAAGGTTTGCTTTCAAGTGGAAGTCTTAGACCCGCCATATTAGCTATGACGCTAGAATGACCAGCTGCAACAACACCAACTTTTTTAGTTTTTATAAATCCCTTTGTTGTTTCTATTCCTTCCACACTATCTCCATTTCTTTTTATTCCTTTAACTTCACAATTTTGAATAATATCAACACCCATTGCATCAGCTGCTCT
The DNA here is from genome assembly GCA_902586485.1 of uncultured Pelagibacteraceae bacterium. Classification (GTDB taxonomy): domain Bacteria; phylum Pseudomonadota; class Alphaproteobacteria; order Pelagibacterales; family Pelagibacteraceae; genus Pelagibacter. The sequence continues at coordinate 19,581 of CACIHO010000008.1, forward strand.
AGCATATCCCCAAGCAACTGCGTCGTGTCTTGCTGTACCAGCTCTACGTTGTAAAGTTCCTCCTAAAACAGGGTATCTAATATCTGGTGATGTATTTATAATTGGACAAAATTTTTTAACTTCTTCTGTACTCAAGTAGACCGCATCAATTCCATTTAGTCTATTAGCATGAGTTCGTCTTTTTAAATCTCTAACATCTTGTAAATTATGAGCGAGGTTCATTACACCTCTTTGACTAAACATTACATTATAGTTTAGTTCTTGAGATAAACCTTCCCAAATTTTTAATGCATGATCATATAATCCTGCACTGGCGTCCCATAAATAGTTTGATCTAATAATTGTAGTATTTCTTCCGGTATTTCCTCCACCAATCCAACCTTTCTCGACTACAGCAATATTATTCATATTGTGTTTTTTTGCTAAATAGTAGGCTGTTGCTAATCCGTGGCCACCACCACCAACAATAACTGCATCGTACTCTTTTTTAGGAGCAGGATCTCTCCACGCTCTTTGCCAATTTTCATGATATGAAAGAGCATTTTTGATTAACGAAAATACTGAGTACTTATTTCTCATAATAATTGAATAATTACTTTATATATATTGAATTTTCAATACAATCGCTTAATACACAATGTCATACGGAAGAGTGGGTGAGAGGCTTAAACCAGTCGTTTGCTAAATGACCGTGCGAGGAAACTTGTACCGAGGGTTCGAATCCCTCCTCTTCCGCCACTAAAATAGAGGTTGATCTTTAAAAAAGTTTTTCATAGGTACAGGTCGTTGTTCCAAAATATATCTATAGACATTATAATTTTCCATTACACGCTGTACGTAATTTCTTGTTTCTCTAAATTTTATTAATTCAACCCAATCAATATAATCAACTTGCTTTTTCTGTGGATCTTTATTTATTTTTTTCCAATATTTAACTCTGTTGGGTCCAGCATTATACGCAGCGACTGCAAAAGGGTATGCACCATCATATTGTAGAATTAAACCTGCAATATAATGTGAGCCTAAATTAATATTATATTCTGGATCAGTGGTTAATCTTGATTTTGAATAAGGAAGTTTGGCTTGTTTTGAAACTAATTTTGCTGTGTACGGCATCAATTGCATTAACCCTTTTGCACCAGCATGACTATTAGCTTCTAAATCAAATTCACTTTCTTGTCTAATTATAGATAAGATCAAAGCACTTTCTGGAATTTTTCTTTTATTAATATATTTAGGAGTGCTAATTATTGGATAATTGTATTTATTATGAAATCTTTTTTGATAAGACGCAATTTTTGAAACCTGAATTGCAAAGTCATATCTATTAATACTTGTAGCTAATTCTGCAGCCAAAACCTCACTACCTTTTGCTATATTATCATTAGCTAAATGTCTTAAAATATGTTTTGTATATTTATCTTTCTTTAATTCATCTAGAAGATAAGAAATTTTTACAAGCTCTTTATTAAAAAATTGAATTCTGTATTTTGGATCTATTGCCATATCTTTTTCTAACTCAAATTTTCCATTTGGATTTAATTTTAAAAAAGCTAGCTGACCATAGTAAGTAGTAAGATATTTTGTGGCTTCTCTGTACCATTTATTTGATTGCTCTCTTTCACCTATTTTCTCATATGTTCTTCCAAGCCAATAGGCACCTCTAGACAAGCTTATTGGATAACTAACATTTTCATAAAAATTTTTGAAATGATCTTTAGCAGTTATTGGATCATTTAAAAAACTTAAAGCTATCCATCCACTCATCCATTCAGCAGCTGCATATTCAGATCCTTTAGTCATTCCATGATTGCTTGAAATTTTATATGAAATTTCATATTTCTTTTTATAAAGCAATGCTCTTGAGATAATTTCTCTTTCTTTCCACCATTTGTCTGGCCTAACTAAATACTCTTTATCATTTCTTATTTTCAATAAGATTTCCGTTGAAGAATCTACACGTCCTTTTTTTCTTCTCCATTTCAATCGATCATAGTTTAATCCAGCATCATTCTTAAATTTTTGAGGAACATTTGCTATGGCTTGGTCAACCCCATAACCTTTGCTCATTAAAAGATGTCTTGCATTATATAAAAGTTCGTAATCTTTTGGCAGATACCTTATCAATCTTCTTAAATCCCAATGATCCCCGTTCCAAGCTAAATAATCAGCTCGTTTAATATAGTCATCTGTATTTAAATATTTTTTATATTTTTTTCTAAAATATTTTAATTCATTTTTAGACAAATCTGATGTGACCCAACCTTCTTTAATTAATTTTGTACCTTTATTTTTGTCCCCAATTAAAATATGACTTTCTCCAAGTATCATTTTTCCATAACCACTTAATGGATCATTTTCTCCAAACCATTTTATTATTTTTTTAGGTGAAACACTTTCTGTGGATAATTTATGCTCAGCAAGATATTTAACTCTGCTTATTCTAGGATAATCTGAATTTTTATTTAAAAAAACTTGATAATCGTAAAAGGAAGCTTGATTACCAGAGGTTAAAAGGTGTCTCCATTGTATAAAATTATAAATTGACTTATCTTTTGCTTTTTTTGCAATTTTTAGTGCAGATGACCATTTACTTTTCTGCATTTCTGAAATGGCTTTTTTAGCTAACCCGAAGTCTCTTTTACTATAATATCTTGAAATCTTTATATTCATTGCTGAGCTAATGCCAGCCACAGTCGGTTTTTTCTTCGGTATTTTAAAACTTAATTTTTTTTGTTTTAAAACCAACTCTTTTTTAACAATTACTTCTTCGATTTTAATTTCTTTGGTTTTCGTTGGCTTCTTTAATGGCTTAAGGATATTTATAGATATTTTCTTTTGAATTTCTTCTTTACTTAAAGCAGGTTTTTTTAAAGGTACAATTGAATTGATTTCAGCAAAGAGATTATTTGAAAATATTAATATTGATACGGTGAAACCTAAAAATAATATTTTTTTGAGCATAATCTTTTAGTACATGAATCTTTAAACTATGTTATAAGTATTTATGTTCAAAGGATCAAATGTTGCTTTAATTACACCATTTAAAAATAATGGTCTAGATGAGGAAGCATATATAAAATTAATCCATTTCCACATTGATAATGGCACCAACGGTCTTGTTCCAGCGGGTACAACAGGTGAATCTCCTACTTTAAGTCATGATGAGCATCAAAGAGTAATAGATTTATGCATAAAAGAAAGTAATGGAAAAATTCCAGTTATTGCTGGTACAGGTTCCAACTCAACAGAGGAGGCGATTTCTTTAACCACACATGCAGAAAAAGCAGGAGCTAACGGTGCTTTGATAGTTACACCTTATTACAATAAACCAACCCAAGAAGGTTTGTATCAACATTATAAAGCGATCAATGATAAGTGTGGTATTCCAATTATAATTTATAATATTCCTGGCAGATCTGTTATTGATATGTCGGTTGACACAATGGCCAGACTGTATGAATTAAAAAATATAGTAGGCGTTAAAGATGCAACAGGTGATTTAGATAGAGTTAATCAAACACTTGAAAAGATGGGTAAAGATTTTATTCAATTAACAGGTAATGATGATAATGCTTTTGAATTTAATAAACGTGGTGGTGTGGGTACCATCAGTGTAACAGCAAATATTGCACCTAAACTTTGTTCAGATTTTCAAAATTTCTCTAAATTAAACACAGATAACGATATGAAAGAAGCAGAAAGATTAGATAAAATATTACAACCAGTTCATCACTCAATGTTTGTTGAGAGCAATCCTAGTCCTGTAAAATATGCTGCAAAACTCTTAGGACTTTGTGATGATAATGTAAGACTACCACTTGTTACAGTAACAGAGACAACAAAAGAAATTGTAAAAAAAGCTCTTCAGTCTGCTAAGTTAATTTAATGAACAAAAAACCAATCCTGGTTTGAAAATCATTTGTTTAAACAGAAAAGCTAGTTTTAACTATTTTTTTGAAGATCTTTTTGAAGCTGGAATTGTTTTAAAGGGATCTGAGATAAAATCAGTAAGAGATGGCAAAGTAAATATTGCTGAGTCATATGCTGTTGAAAAGGGGGGTGAAATTATTTTAATTAATTCACACATAGCACCATACAAGCAAGCCAGTTACTCTAATCATAACCCAACAGATGATAGAAAATTGCTTCTTAATAAAAAAGAAATAAATAAATTAATAGGTAAAATGCAAAGAGATGGCTTCACATTAGTTCCAACAAAAATGTATTTTAAAAAAGGAAAAGCTAAAATAGAATTAGCAGTTGCTAAAGGAAAAAAGCAATATGATAAAAGAGCAACAAAAAAAAGTAGAGATTGGAATCGTGAAAAGGCAAGATATATTAGAAAATCAAGTTAAAATTGTTTTTTTAGGAATAGGTTCAAATTTAGGTATAAGAAAAAGAAATATAGAAAAAGCAAAATTTTTATTATCAGAACATAACTTAGATTTTCTCTCGGTATCTAGTTATTATGAAACCCCTTCCTGGCCTAATCCACAAAAACCCAAGTTCTTAAATATAATTTTAAAATTAAAATGTTATTACAGTCCTCAAGAATTATTAAAAATATGTAAATCAATAGAAAATCAATTAGGTAGAAAAAAAGCAAAAAAAAACGCTCCACGCACTTGTGATTTAGATATAATTGATTTTAATAAATTAGTATCAAAAAAAAATTCTAAAATTAATTTACCTCACAAAATGATGCACAAAAGAAACTTTGTATTATTTCCATTATTCGAGATCCAAAAGAATTGGATCCATCCAGATAAACAAATTGATGTTAAAACCTTGATTTCTCTACTTCCTGATAGAGACATTAGATCTATTAAACAAATTTGATTTAGTGGTATAATATCAATTATGCTTAATTCAAATGAACTTATAAATAAAGTTAAAAATTATAATAAATTTCTAAATCCTGAAAAATTGGATAAAGCATATAATTTTGCCGTAAATGCACACAAGAGTCAAAAAAGAGCTTCGGGTGATCCTTATTCAGTTCACCCAATTGAGGTTGCAAATATTTTAACTGAATTAAAATTAGACAGCGCTACAATTACAACTGGTCTATTGCATGATACTATAGAAGATACTTTTGCAACTTATGAGACAATCAAACAAGAATTTGGAGATGAGGTTGCTGATTTAGTTGACGGTGTAACTAAAATTTCAGCATTTGAAAATTCAGCTGGTGCCAATTCTAAAGTTGAGAATTTCAGAAAATTAATTTTAGCAACATCAAAAGATATTAGAGTTTTGTTAGTTAAAATTGCTGATCGACTACATAATATGAGGACCATTAAAGCGATTACAAAAGCAGACAAAAGAAAAAGGATAGCTCAAGAAACTATGGAAATTTATGCGCCATTAGCTGATAGAATGGGTATGCATAGAATAAGAGATGAGTTAGAGGATTTATCTTTTGAAATTTTAAATAATGACGCAAGAAAATTAATAAAAAAAAGACTTGATGAAATAAAATTAGATAGAAAAGATTTATTTGAAGAACAATCTTTTGAGTTAAGTGAAATATTAAATGATAATAAAATTAATGCCGAGATTCACGGTAGAGAAAAAACACCCTTTTCAATTTGGAGAAAAGTCCAAAAAAAAAGGGTTTCACTTGAGCAAATAACAGACATTATTGGATTTAGGATAATTTTAAAAAATGTTGACGATTGTTATAAAACTCTTGGAATATTTCATAAAAAATGGAATTGTATACCAGGAAAATTTAAGGATTATATTTCATCTCCAAAAATAAATGGGTACAAATCTATTCATACTTCTGTAATTGGTTCAAATAAAAAACCAATAGAAATTCAAATTAGAACACACGAAATGCATGAATTTGCAGAAAGAGGTATAGCATCTCATTGGCAGTATAAATCTTCTGAAAATTTTAATTCTTTAAGCTGGAAAGAGTATGATTGGTTAAAAGATCTTGTTGAGATTATAGAAAAAAATGAAAACCCTGAAGACTCATATGAATATACAAAACTACAAATGTTTCAAGAAAACGTATTTTGTTTCACGCCAAAAGGCTCAGTAATAAAATTACCTAAAGACGCAACAGCTATAGATTTTGCATATGCTGTTCATACTAAAATTGGTAATTCAGCAGTTGGTTGCGAAATTAATGGAAACAAAAACGAACTTCAAACTATTTTAAGAAATGGTGATCGTGTAAATATTATAACATCTAAAAATAATTCACCATCACTTCATTGGATACCAACAACTAAAACAGGTAAAGCTCGAGCAGCAATAAGAAGATATTGGCATGATAAAGGAGAGCAAAAAGAGGAAAAAACAAAAAAATACAATACCACTTTATGGATGTCACTACCTGATAAGCCAGGGCAATTAGGAGATATAAGCTCACTAATTGGAAGTCACAAATTAAATATATCAAGTTTAGAAATGGTTGGTAAAAATCCCAATTATATTAATTTTAAATTTAAATTAATTATTAGAAACCTTAAGAATTTCACTAATTTTATTGCAGAGCTAAAACAAAAGAGTATAAAATTTAAGATAATTAGACACGAAGAAAAAAGAAATGCTTTCACACAAAAAATCCTTAAATATTTTAAAAAAAACTAATGCATTATTAGAAGGTCACTTTGTTCTATCCTCAGGTCTACATTCTTCTAAATATATTCAGTGTGCAAAACTTTTAAGTTTCCCTAATTTAGCTGATAAAATTTGTAAATCTTTAGCTAATAAAATTAAAAAAAAATTTAAAAAAATTGATTTAATACTAGCTCCTGCTATGGGAGGAGTAATAATAGGATATGAAATAGGCAAATTGCTAAAAAAAGAAACAATTTTTTGTGAAAGGGTAAATGGCAAATTTGCCCTTAGAAGAGGATTCAATATTAAAAAAGATGCAAGAGTTTTAATTATAGAAGATGTAATCACTACAGGAAAATCAAGTTTAGAGTGTGTAAAGTTAATTAAAAAATCAAAAGCAAAATTAATTGGATTTGCATCTATAATTGATCGATCAACCAAACAATCTTTAAAATTAAAAACTAGAATAACATCTCATTTAAAAATAGATGTTCCAACTTTTAAAGCAAATAAATTACCACCAGAACTTAAATCAATACCAATAACAACCCCAGGAAGCAGATTTATTAAGTGAAAAGGTTAGGTGTAAATATAGATCATATTGCAACTTTACGAAACGCTCGTGGAGAGAAACATCCAGATCCACTATATGCAGCAAAAAAAGTAATTAGTTATGGAGCCGATTCTGTAACAATTCATTTGAGAGAAGATAGAAGACATATAAATGATATCGATGCCAAAAAAATATGTCGTTTAAAAAATGTGCTTGTAAACCTTGAAATTTCTATGAATAAAGAAATTGTTAATAAAGCCCTTAAGATTAAACCAAATTTTATTTGTTTAGTTCCAGAAAATAGAAAAGAAATTACTACTGAGGGAGGTTTAAATATAAAAAAAAATCTTAATAAATTAGAGAAAATAATTATAAAATTTAAAAAAGCAAAGATAAGAACAAGCTTATTCATTAATCCTTCCCCAAATGATATTAGACTTGCTAAAAAATTAAATGCTGATTGTATTGAGATACATACTGGAAAATTAGCAAACCTAGTTAAATTAAAAAAAAATTATTCTAGGGAATTAAACAGAATTAATAAAAGTGTGAAATTAGCATCAAGTTTAAATATAGAAGTTCATGCTGGTCATGGTTTAGACTATAAAACCACCAAAATGTTAGCAAAAATAATAGATATTGAGGAGTATAACATTGGACATTTTATAATTGGAGAGTCAATATTTGATGGACTTTCAAAAGTAATAAAAAACTTTAAAAAAATTATAAAAAAATAGATGAAAATTCTTGGTATTGGTTTTGATATTGTTGAAAATAAAAGAATTCAAAAATCGATTAAAAATCCTTTATTTAAAAAAAGAATTTACTCATTTAAAGAATTGAAACAATCTAATGGTGTAAACAATAAAGTAGCTTATTTTTCGAAGAGATTTGCTGCAAAAGAAGCATTTTCTAAAGCTCTTGGCATAGGTTTTCGTATGAATTTAAATTTTAAAGATATAGAAGTTGTTAATGATAAAATGGGAAAGCCTTATTATGTTAAAAATAAAAAAATTACAAAAATCATACAAAAAAATTTTAAAATCAAAAATTTTAAATGTTTTCTGTCAATTTCGGACGAAAAAAATTACTCAACGGCATTTGCAATTATTCAAACATCATGAAATTAGATAAAAATTTTTTTTCTGAAAATATAAAAACTTTAATTTATGCATTAATAATTGCAGTTATAATTAGATCGCTTTTAGTACAACCTTTTTATATTCCATCCTCATCCATGGAACCTACTTTGTTAGTAGGTGATAGGTTGTTTGTAACAAAATATACCTATGGTTATAGTAAGCATTCTTTTCCTTTTAGCCCTCCAATACTAAACAAAAGAATTATGTTTAGTGCTCCAGAAAGGGGTGATGTAATTGTGTTTAAAACTCCCGCAGATAATAGAACAGACTATATTAAAAGATTAATTGGTTTGCCTGGTGATAAAATTCAGTTCATAGACTCTAATTTGTATTTAAATAATTCTGAAATTCTTAAATCTAAAATTAATAACAAAACTACTATTTTCTGTGGAGACAAAAGCATTGATGTTAATAGGTTTGAGGAAAAGCTTTCAAATGGAAAAAAGTTTCATACTGTTTATCTAAAAGATTATACCTATCAAAATTCTGATGTGTTTATTGTGCCAAAAGATCATTATTTCTTTTTAGGGGACAACAGGGATTGTTCTAAAGATAGCAGATACTTAACAAGTGTAGGATATGTGCATAAAGATAATTTAGTAGGAAAAGCTCAATTTATATTTTTTTCTTCTGATAAAAAAATAGGCAGTTTTATAGAATTTTGGAAATGGCATAAGTCAATAAGATTTAATAGAACATTTAATAAAATTAATTAATGAAAATTAACTATCAGATTTTAGAAAAAAAAATTGATTTAAAATTTAAAAATAAAGATCTACTTATCAAAGCCCTCACACATAAAAGCTTTAATCCAAATGAAAATAATGAAAAGATAGAGTTTCTTGGCGATAGAGTTCTTGGTTTGGTGATAGCAAAAAAACTTTTAGAAATTTATCCTGAGGAAAAAGAAGGCATTCTTGATAAAAAATTTGCATCGTTAGTAAATAAAAAAACTTGTTTGGATATAGCAAAAAAAATCAATTTATCTAGTTATGTTAAAACATTTAATCCTAACAATAAAAAAATAAAAATTGAGGATAAAATTATATCTGATAGCTGTGAAGCATTAATTGGTGCTATTTATCTTGATAAAGGTTTTACAATTGCAGAAAAAACAATTTTAAACTTGTGGAAGAATCATATTAAAAAAAGTGTAGTTACAGAAATAGATGCAAAAACAGAACTACAGGAACTAACTCTAAAAAATTTTAAAAAATTACCTACGTATAAATTGATTTCAAATACAGGTCCAAGACATAAACCTATATTTAAAGTTGGAGTAAAATTACCCAATACAAAATATTTTATAGCTACCGGAAAATCAAAGAAAGAAGCTGAACAAAATGCTGCAATAGAATGTTTGAAAAATACAAATAAAAAATGAATTGGTCAGACGAAGGATTTTTAATAAGCAAAACAAGATATAATGAAAATTCATTAATTGCTGAATTTTTTACCAAAGAAAATGGAAAGATATCTGGAATTATATTTGGTGGTACTTCAAAAAAAATTAAAAATTATCTTCAAGTTGGCAACAAACTTCATGTAAATTACAATTCTAAAAATGAAAATAAAATAGGTTATTTTAAAATTGAAATTTTAAATGCCTATACTCCATTATATTTTGATCACAAACAAAAGTTGACTTGTATCGCATCTGCAATGAATTTGATTAAAATATTAACAGCAGAGTCACAATTTAATGATAAAGTTTATTTAATAATTCAAAATTTATTTTTAATTTTAAAAGAAAAAAATTGGTTAAAAAAATATGTTTTTTGGGAATTAGAGTTATTCAAAATATTAGGATATGACTTAGCACTTGAAAATTTAGTTGAAAAAGATTTAGAAGGTAACAAAACTGTGTATTACGCTAGTTCTTTGAATGAAAAAAAATATGTACCTAATTTTTTGATTGAAAAAGATATAGAAGTTAATGATCTCGGCACTTTATTGAGCGGTTTGAAATTAGTAGGTGATTATTTGGATAAAACTATATTAAGACCAAATAATTTAAATTATCCAAATAGCAGGTTACTATTTTTAAATACATTAAAACAACTATTTTAGTATTTTATCAATTCTATCAGCGTAATAGGTTACTATAGCATTGGCACCAGCTCTCTTAAAAGCAACTAAGCTTTCATATCTGGCATCTTTATTAATTAATTTTTTCGCTATAGCAGTTTCAATTAAGCTGTATTCTCCTGATACCTGATAGGCAAATACAGGTAATTTAAATTTTTCTTTTATTGATTTTATTATGTCTAAGTAGGGCATACCTGGTTTTACCATTACCATATCTGCACCTTCTTTGATATCTAATGCAACTTCTCTTAAAGCTTCATCAGAATTTCTATAATCCATCTGATAAGTTTTTTTGTCTCCTTTTAACGAATTTTTAGAACCGACTGCATCTCTAAAAGGTCCATAAAAGCTTGAGGCATATTTTGCAGCGTAAGATAATATTTGAATGTTTTGGAATTTATTTTTATCTAAAGCTTTTCTTATTTTTCCTATTCTGCCATCCATCATATCTGATGGGGCAATCACATCACAACCCATCTCTGCTTGAAGTAATGATTGATTAATCAGTACCTCTATAGTCTCGTCGTTTAGAATAGTGTTAGATTTAATTAAACCGTCATGACCATGTGATGTGTAGGGATCTAATGCTACGTCACACATTATACCTATTTGATTTTTGTATCTTTTCTTAATTTCTTTAATTGCTCTACAAACTAAATTTTTTTCATTAAGTGATTCTGTTCCTGATTCATCTTTATGTGTATTTTGGGTTTTTGGAAAAAGTGCAACCATTGGTATCTTTTTTTTTATTGCTCTATCTACTATTTGACTCAATCGATTAATTGTATATCTGTATACGCCCGGCATAGATGAAATCTCTTGCCGTTTATTTGACCCTTCAATTAAAAAAATAGGTAATATAAAGTCATTTGGACTTAAGGTATTTTCTTGAATCAGTCTTCTTGACCAAGATTCTTTTCTATTTCTTCTAAGTCTAAGACTCGGATATTTACCAATAATCATGTTTTTAATTTACTTTTAAATTGCGACAAATGTAATATACACATATACAAAAAAAAGAGTAGAAAGCAATCAAGATGACGGTAGAAAATTCAAAAGTAATAGATTTAAATGTTAAAAAAGAAGACAGAATTTTAGACTTTAGCGATTTTCAGAAACAAGAAGTTAAATTTGATATTGAAAAGTTGCAAGAAGCTTATCATCAAATAGTTAAGATTAAAAAATTTGAAGATGCTGGTGTAACTCACTTTGGAGCGATATCATTAACTCAAATACCTGGTGATCCAGATTCTATCAAAGGTAACAAGTCGAGAGGAGTATATTGGACAAAACCTGATAAATCAGGAAAAGAAGTAGTTAGAGATGTATCTCTTGATGAGTCATTATATTCAGAATTCATTAAAGATTATGAAAATACTTATTTTAAAGAAGTATATGACACCCTTTCATCTAGATATAAACTTGGGAGAGTAAGAATTCTTTTAAAAGAGCCAAGATCAACTTTAAGTTGGCATAGAGATCCTGAGCCGAGATTGCATATACCTTTAATTACTAATCCTGGCTGCATCATGGTTATCGATAATGTTGCAAAGCATATGCCTGCTGATGGTTCTGTTTGGATTACAAATAACACCAAGTATCACAACGCATTTAATGGTGGTGAAGAAAATAGAATACATTTAGTTGCTTGTGTTTTAGATTACAAATTTAACTAAATTGAAAAAAATATTTATTTCATCAGATCACGCTGGATTTAGATTAAAAGAGTCAATCAAAGATTATTTAAAAAATAAAAAAGTAAAATTTGAGGACCTTGGTCCAAAGGATAATAGTAGCGTTGATTATCCTGACTATGCACATAAAGTAGCAAGAAAAGTAAAACTTAATAAAAGTAATGTAGGTATTTTAGTGTGTGGATCTGGAACTGGTATGAATATTGCGGCAAATAAGCATAAAAATATTCGTGCCGCACAATGTTTTAATCTAAAATCAACAAAATTATCCAGATTGCATAATGATGCAAATATCATTACATTAGGGTCAAGGTTGATAACTAAAAAAAATGCTTTGAAATTTATAAGTGTTTTTTTAAATACAAAATTTGATGGTGGAAGACACTTAAAAAGAATTAAAAAAATATAATTATGTCGAGCGAAAAAAATTATTTAAATGATAGTTACAAGAGTTTCTTTGAGGATAGTTTATCTCTAAAAGATCCAGAACTTTATAAAGCTATTAAAGATGAATTAATAAGACAACAACAACATATTGAGTTGATAGCCTCTGAAAACATAGTTTCACAAGCAGTATTAGAAGCACAAGGTTCAGTTCTAACCAATAAATATGCAGAGGGTTATCCTGGTAAAAGATATTACAATGGTTGTGAGCATGTTGATGTTGCAGAAAACCTAGCAATTGAAAGATTAAAAAAATTATTTAATTGTAAATTTGCAAACGCACAACCACATTCAGGTGCTCAGGCAAATGGTGCTGTATTTTTAGCATTGCTAAGCCCAGGTGATACATTCATGGGTATGAGTTTAAATTCAGGTGGTCATATTACTCATGGATTAAAAATCTCAATGTCTGGTAAATGGTTTAATGCTGTAGGTTACGATGTAGACAAAGAATCCGAATTGATTGATTATGATAATGTTGAAAAACTAGCTTTAGAACATAAACCTAAACTAATCATTGCAGGTGGAAGTGCTTATTCCAGAGTAATTGACTTTAAAAGATTTAGAGAGATAGCAGACAAAGTTGGAGCTTACCTGATGGTTGATATGGCTCACTTCTCAGGATTGGTTGCTGGTAAAGGTTACCCTAACCCTTGTGATTATGCTCATGTGGTTACTTCAACAACCCATAAGGTATTTAGAAGTGCAAGAGGAGGAATAATTTTAACTAATCATGAAGATCTTGCTAAAAAATTTAATACAGCAGTTTTTCCCGGTTATCAGGGTGGACCTTTAATGCATATTATTGCAGCAAAGGCAGCTGGATTTCTTGAAGCACTACAACCTGAGTTTAAAGATTATATTAAATCTGTTTTAGCTAACGCGAAGATGTTGGCTGAAACTTTAAAAAACAATGGATTTAAAATTTATTCAGATGGAACGGATACTCATTTGATGTTGGTAGATTTAAGGCCATATAATGTTAAAGGTAATCTTGCAGCTGAAAGTTTATCTAGAGCAAATATTACTTGTAATAAAAATGGTATTCCTTTTGATACGGAAAAACCCATGGTTACCTCAGGCATTAGATTAGGCACACAAGCAGCTACAACACGTGGTTTTGGATTAAGTGAATTTAAAACTGTTGGTGAATTAATTACAAAAACTCTTAAAGGATTGTCAGAAAATCCTTCTGATAACAGTAAAATAGAAAAAGAAGTAAAAAATGAAGTTATTGCTTTAACTTCGTCATTTCCTATATATAAGAACCTTTAGTAAATGATTTGTCCGTGCGAAAAAAAGGGTGATACATCTGTAGTGGATTCACGACCTACAGAAGATGGAACAGCAATAAGAAGAAGAAGACTTTGTATTTGTGGTGAACGCTTTACTACTTTTGAAAGAATTCAAATTCGTGAATTAATGGTTGTTAAGAAAAATGGAAGAAAGTCAGTTTTTGACCGTGATAAACTATCTAAATCAATTTATATTGCACTTAAGAAAAGACCAATTGATACTGAAACAATAGAAAAATTTATAAGTCATATATCAAGGTCTTTAGAGGAACTTGGCCAAGGTGAAGTATCAACTAATACAATTGGTACAATGGTTATGGATGGTTTGAAGGATTTAGATCCTGTTGGCTACGTAAGGTTTGCTTCAGTTTATAGAAACTTTAGAGAAGAAAAAGATTTCGTGCAATTCGTGGACAAACTTAATGTCTACAAAAAAACATAAATTTACATTAAAAGATAAATTTTACATGGAGATAGCCTTGGATTTGGCTAGATCTCGTCATGGCCTTACTGGATCAAACCCTTCTGTAGGGTGTGTAATTGTTAAAAATGACAAAATAATTTCTATAGGTCAAACCTCATTTAATGGAAGACCACACGCTGAATTTAATGCGATTAAAAATAGTTTTGAAGGAATAGAAGGTTCTAAAATGTATGTTACTTTAGAACCATGTTGTCATCATGGATTAACTCCTCCATGTACTGATGCAATAATAAAATCAAAAATTTCAGAAGTTATATATGCTGTTACCGATATAGATAAAAGAGTAAGAAATAAAAGTTTTAAAATTTTAAAGTCAAAAAAAATAATCGTAAAAAAAGGTTTATTAAAAAGCAAAATTGAAAGTTTCTATTTACCTTATTTTTTTAATAGAAAGAGAAAATTACCCTTTGTTACTGGAAAAATAGCTATTTCAAAAAATAATATTATTTACAGTAAGAACCAAAAAAAGATTACAAATTCTTATTCAGATCAATTTACACACATGTTGAGATATCAAAATGACAGTTTGATGATTACTCACAAAACACTAAATAAAGATAATCCAAAATTAAATTGTCGTTTGAAGGGTTTTGAAAAATTTTCTCCAAAAAGAATTATTTTAGATAACAAGTTAAATTCTAAATTAAACAGTTATATAATTAGATCCTCTAATAACAAAAATACTTTAATTTTTTATAATAAAGCTGACAAGTCAAAAATTTTAAAATTTAAAAGAAAAGGAATTCATTTAATTAAATCTCGAATTGATCGAAATAACAGATTTGACATTAAATTAATTTTGAAAAAATTACATAATCATGGATGCAGAAATTTACTAATTGAAGGAGGAGATAAATTAACAAATTCACTTATTAAGAATAAAATATTTAATAAATTTTATTTATATAAAAGTCCAAAAAACCTCTCTAAAAACTTCGAATATTTGAAATTTAGCAGTCTAAATATATTAAATCAAAAATATAAAACAAAAATTAATCTAAATCTCAATTTACGAAAAGACAGAATAACACTATATAGTTAGAAAAAATGTTTAATGGAATAATTTATAACCAAGGTACTATTACTAAAATTGTTAAAAGACCTAAAGGTCTTAATATTTTTGTTAAAAGTAATGTTAAAGTATCCAATAAAGACATGGGTTTGTCTGTTGCCTGTGATGGTGTTTGTCTAACTTTAATTTCATATAAATCTAAAATTATGGAATTTTATCTTTCGAAAGAAACGATAATTCGATCAAAATTTAAATTTTTAAAAATACAAGATAAAATAAACTTAGAATTACCTTTAAAATATGGGACAAAAATTTCAGGACATATTTGTCAAGGACATGTTGATACTGTTGGTAAAGTATTAAGTATTAAAAAAATAGATAAATCATTTCTTTTTGACTTTGATTTACCTAAAAAGGAAAGAAAACACTTAATAGAAAAAGCGTCGATCTGTGTGAATGGTATTTCTCTTACAATCTCAAAAGTGACTAAAAAAGGTTTCCAAATTTGGATTATCCCTCACACTTACAAAGAAACGAATTTATCAAACTTAAAAAAATCTAGTTTAGTGAACATAGAGATAGATATCTTGTCTAAATACGTTAGGAACTATTTTAATGGAAAAAAATAACTTTACCTCAATAGAGTCAATTATAAGCGTAGCCAAAAAAGGTGGTATGTTTATTTTAGTAGACGATGAAAAAAGAGAAAATGAAGGAGATTTAGTTATTTCAACATCAGACTCAAATGCAAAGAACATTAACTTCATGGCAAAATACGGGAGAGGTTTAATTTGTTTAGCACTTGATTCACTTCAAGCAAAAAGATTAAATTTATCTTTAATGTCTCCAGTAAATCAATCAAGAAATAAGACGGCTTTTACAATTTCTATTGAAGCAAAAAAAGGAATAACAACAGGTATATCTGCTAAAGATAGAGCGAAAACAATCAAAATTGCTTCAAAAAAAAATGTAAATAAAAATGAGATTGTTTCACCTGGTCACGTGTTTCCAATTATAGCCAAAGACGGTGGAGTGCTTGTTAGAGCAGGGCACACTGAAGCTTCAGTGGATATATCTAAATTAGCAAAAAAAAATAATTCTGCTGTAATTTGTGAAATTATGAATGAAGACGGAACAATGGCCAAAGGTCAGGATTTATTCAATTTTGCAAAAAAACATAAATTAAAAATTGGAAAGATAGAAGATCTGATCGCATATAGACTTAAAAAAGAAAAGCTCATTAAACTTAAAAAGCAAAGCAAGATTGATGTTAAAAATCAAAAATACAATATTAGAATTTATGAGAATCTTTTAGATGGCTCAGAACATTTTGCATTAATAAAAGGTAAAATTAAAAAAGGTATTACTCCAAGAGTAAGAGTAATTTCATCTAATGTCGTTCAAAACTATCTAATAAATCAATCATTACCAAATTCATTTAACAAGACCTTAAATTATTTTAGAAAATATCAAAATTGTGTTTTAGTATTTATTAAAGACTCAAATTTAAAATCAGTAACTCAGACTTTAAAAGATTATAAAAACAAAGACTTTTATAAAAAGGGAAATGACAAGTTAATAAGAAATTATGGTATTGGAGCTCAAATTATTAAAGACTTAAAAATTAAAAACATGATATTAATCACCAAATCACCAAAAAAAGTTATTGGTCTTGATGGTTATGGTATAAAAATTACTAAACAGGAATTAATTTGATGAAAAAAAAATATTTAATTGTTGTAGCAGATTATTATAAAGATATTGCTGACGGCTTAGTAACAAGTGCTTTAAAAATAATTCCAAAAAAAAATATAATAAAAATTATTAAAGTACCTGGTGCTTTTGAAATTCCAGTTACAATCTCTAAAAATTTAAAAAAATATGATGGTTTTTTAGCTTTAGGATGTGTAATTAAAGGTCAAACACCACACTTTGATTTTATTTCTCAAGCTTCAACAGATGCCATAATGAAATTATCTATAGATAGTAAAAAACCAATTGGAAATGGAATAATTACTTGTCTTAATATGTCTCAAGCAAGAGCTAGAAGAAAAAAGGGTGCTGAGGCAGCAGAAGCTGTGATTTCAGTTTTGTCTCAAAAATGAGAACTCATTATAATCCCAAAAACAACCCTAGAGTTATAATTATTCAGAAACTATATAGTAAATTTTATAATGAAGATGATGATTTAGATTTTCCAAAACATAGATTTAAAAAATTTATTAAAGATATTGTTTTAGGAACGATAGAAAGAAATGATCTCATCTTAGATG
>CACIHO010000009.1 GCA_902586485.1 uncultured Pelagibacteraceae bacterium
AGTTTTTTGTTGTAATTTTTGAACTAATTTTTGATAAAATTTTTGTCGTATAAAAATTATTTTTTTTATTAGAATAAATTATTTGATTTAATTCTTTATTAGTATATTGATTAACAACTCCAGCCCATATTGAGGATTGACCTCCAATTCCATAAAAACTTTCTTTAAAGAAAAAGTTTTCTTTTTGACTCTGTAAATCACCAAAGTTTGTTGCTTTTTCAAATGATTTTCCTGTATCAATTAACGTTGGTATAAATTTACTTTCAATTAATTTTAAACAACATGCAAGACCTGCAAAACCAGATCCTATAACAAGTATCTTTTTATTTTTTTTCATATATGATTAATTTAAATCAGTTTTGTCTGAAATGAAATTCTCTAAAATATACAATAGTATTTTTTTTTATATCTTTTTTGTATTGATCTCCGTTTTTGTAAATTTTTTTCATTATGATGAGGCATTAATGCATCAAAAAATACTGAATTATAATTTACATGGAGCGCTAATAAATGATCATGGTCATGAAATTACTTTTGGAAGGTTTTATTATATTTTGTTTTCTAAAATACCTAGCATTGAAAACATTTTTCAAACTTATTTTATATTAAGAATATTTGCAGTATTCTCTGTAATTTCAATTTTATATTTAATCAAAATAACAATAATTAAATATTATAAAGAATATGAAAGTTATATTTTCATACCATTTTCCTTAATTATAATTTGGTTTTGTTTTTTTAGTGGTGGACTATCTGTTAGATTCGATGCAGTTGTTAGTCTTTGTGTTTTATTTTCTTTTTTTTCATTATTAAAGTTTAAAAACGATAAAAATATAGTTTTACCGTATTTGTCATTTACACTTTCATGTTTATGTATTTCATTGCATCCAAATTTTTTACTTCCAATTTTACTGATTCTGCCAACTATATTTAGAAATATATTTTATTTAGAGCAATCTTTTTTGAATAAAATTTTTAAGATTTGCTTTGTTATTATTGTCATAATTTTGTCAATAAACCTCACAATTTTTTCTAAATTAAACTTAGAAAATTTATATTTGTATGTAAATAAAACAATTCAATATTTTCAAGTTTCATCTGAGGTTTCATATAAAAGTCAGTTTGACTTATTTGGTGTGTTTTTGAATATCAAAAAAGATTTGATTGATTTAGCTAGATTACATCATTTAAAAAATTTTAATTCTCTCAATTACTATATTTTTGTAGTTCTCTTAGTTCCTTATTTATTTTCATTAATAAACATAAAAAAAAGGTCACATAATGATAAAATACTGATTTACTATATCCTGTTTTCTATTGTTTTCCTTTTTTTGATACCAAATAAATGGGCGCATCATTTAAGTCTACTTATACCTTTACTCGTGTTAAATTTTTTATCTATAATTCCAATTAATTTTTTTTCCAATAAAAAAAGATACAACAATTTTATTTTTATTTTTTTTATTTTTTTAATTTTATTACGAATAGAATATCACTTAAAAAATAATATATTTTTTTACAAGTTTGTTGAGCGTAATATTCCTAATATAAAAAATATTAGTTATTTTGATAAAATCCAAAATGACGAAATTAAAATAAATGAAATTAATAATCAAATGAAAGGCAAAATTTTTTATTCAAATCCTGAGCACAAATATTTATTTACTAATTTAGAATCCAAAGGACATATGTTAGACATTCTTTTAAAAAATAATGAAGTTGAAATATTTTTTTTAGATAAAAGATTTAATCGCAAATGTGAATTATCAAAAAAAGTTACTTTAATGACATTTAATGAATTTAGAGTAGATGGAGTTTCGTGGTTAGCTTGTAAAAAAATTTAATTTAAGATTTCAATATTCAATAAAATTATACATATTATCTAATAAATAATAATCCTTACACTCATTGACCCCGTTTCTGTGAGCAAGCCATTTATCACCATCTTTGAAAACTTTAAAATTATTTCTATCAAAATAATTAAGTGTAATAGTTAATCTGCCCTCTTTAGTGTTTGATAAGAAGCAATCTTGTTCTTCGACAATTAATGAATATTTTTTATATTTATTTGTTTGATGAACGATTGATCTATAATCTATAATTTGTCCTTTATTAATGAACTGATAAATATAAGTAAACTGTGGATAAAATATAATTGTAAATATTGCTAAATAAAGAGGTAATAGAATTATTGACGATTTTATCAGTAAATATTTGAAGAAATAAATTATAAATGGAAAAAGTAAAAAAATTAAATGAGCAACATATCTTGTATGATGTTCTTGTCCCATCATAAAAGGCTTTAAAGAAATTATAAAGAAAGTATTACAAAAAAAGAACGCCAATCCAAGATAGTATAATAATTGTTTGTTAATATCATTTCGTAAAATACTGAATTTTTCTGATTTACTATTAAACAAAAAACACAACATTAGTATCCCTAATATGTAGCCAATAGAATTTCCATTAACCAACCACCTTTCAAAAATATATGTTATATCCATACCATTAGGAAAATGGTCATACATGCTATTTACATGAAGTGTTTTATTAAAAGCAATTTCATGAATTCTTCCAAAATTACTAAATTCAGGATTAAAAAAATTAAAAATAATTGTTTCAATTATATAAAAAACTCCAAAAATGATGATTGATTTTATAAAAGTTTTTATACCTTTAAGTTGCAATGCAAAATAAGAAAAACCTACAAAGAAAAATATAAAAGGAAGTTTCGCCCCATAAAGAAAAAAGAATAATAAAATAATTAAAAATAAATTATATCCCTCAAAAATTTTATCTTTTTTTAAATAAACTAACAAAAATATTATTGATAAATAGAAAATCGCGGTCATTAGGGGATTTAATTCAAAATAAAACAGCATTAAATCATGATCAAAGAAAATTAAGAACAAAAATACTATAGCTGTTAATGGGGTAAAGACTTTAGCAATTAGAAAATAAAAAATAAAAAAACCAATTGTAGACCTTAGGAAATTAAAAATGTAGTAGCCTTCATAACTCTGATTAAAAATTCCAATTAATATTGATGGCATCCAGTTGGCCCATCTTAAATTATGATGTAATGAATTAAATCTATCATAATTTTCATTTAAAATATCAAGCGCTAAAAACCATTGTCCTGCTTCATCTCCACCATCGTTTAATACTGGAACTTGAAAAATAAGTTTAAAACATAAAAAAATAAAGAATAGTAAAATTATAATTATATTATGTTTTACTATTTTTTCTAAATTTTCTAATAATTTTTCCATAAAATTATACAACTCTTAAATTATTTAAAGATAAATTTAAAATAAGTTCATTCCATAAATATTGTGAATTATCATTTTGATTTTTTAAATATTCATTATATTTTTTTTCAAAAAATTTTTCATTTTGAATTAAATTTGTATTAAGCAAATCTCGTATAAGTTTCTGATTTTTTAAAATTGTATGTATAGGAAATGCAAATCCATGTTTTTTATTTTTTATAATGTTATTAGGTAAAATATTTTTATATGTTTTTTTTAGGAATTTTTTATTTTTAAATATAGAATAAAGAGTACTATCTTGTTGACTTAAGCTAAAATTTATTACTTTTTTGCTTAAAAATGGCGCTCTACTTTCTACAGAATTAAACATACTAGCTTGATCTACTTTTGCTAAGACCATAGGCAAATAATATTTAAAATAATATAATTGAGCACTTTTTAATAATGAAAAATTTTTGTTAAAAATAATATCTGTCTCATCGTATAAATCCTCAAGATGAATTTTTTTTTTAAATTTTTCTGATAAATCATTAACATTTAAACCAGACATCCAAGAAGGCAGTAAATATTTATATTCTAAATTTAATGAACCAAAAAATTTTTTAATTTTTTTTTTATTTGATAGATAATTTTCAGAGCTATCATTAATTTGAAAAAACTTAGATAAAATATCTAGTATTTTATTAGGAAATAAAGATTTAAGTTTTGAAGCAATTATTAGAGCATCAAAAGTAATATACCCATAAAATGACTCATCACCTCCATCTCCGCCTAAGCAGACATTTGTATGATTTTTAATTTTATTAAAAATAATATAAGTAGGTAAAAGTGAACTATCACCGTTTGGTTCATTAATTAATTTTGAAATCTCTAAAAATTTTGTATTCAAAGTTTTTGTGTCTGCAAGAGTAATATTTTTTTTAAATTCTTTATTGTTATTTATAACATTATGTGTCTCATCATAGGAAGAATTTTCAAATCCTAATGAAAAAGATAAGGGATTAAATTTTTGATTAATTAGAGAATTGAAAATTATATTTGAGTCTAATCCAGCACTTAATGAGATTGCAATTTTTTTGTCAGCAATTGTAAATTTTTTTATTATTTCATCGAAATACTTGTTAAATTCAAAATTTGAATTTGGCTTATTAAAAATATTGAAATCAGGTCCATCTGCAAGATCCCAATATTGTTTTTTTTTAAGCCTAAGCGTTGATGCATTGATTTCAATTAACTCACCAGGTTTTAATTGAAATATGTTTTTAAAAATAGTTTTTGGTGCTGGTACAAAAGAATAAGCAAAATATTTTTGTAAATTAACTTCACAAATTGATTTATCAATATTTTTATCTTGAAATAATCCAGTTAACTCACTAGAGAAAAGCAAATATTCATTTTGTAAACTATAATAGAGAGGTTTTTGTCCAACATAATCTCTACTTAACACACATTTTTTTTTTAAAGAGTCATAAATTGCTACAGACCACATTCCATCTAAATAATTAAATATAATTTCCCCAAAAAATATATAAGCATTTAACAACACTTCTGTATCTGAATTAGTTTTGAAAATAATATTTTTATTTTCTAAATAATTTTTTATTTCAAGAAAGTTATAAATACAGCCATTAAAAACTATTGTGTACCTACCATCTTCTGATGTCATTGGCTGGTGGCCATTTTCTTTATCTATAACTGCAAGCCTATTATTTCCAAGAATAGCTAACTTGTCGATACTTTCATAAGAATTTTGTTTATCAGGGCCTCTATAGAGTTGTTTTTTTGAAATATCATTTATTAAATTTTGATTAATTTTACCTATTATGCCGTATATTGCGCACATGAAATTGTTAGTATATCATTTTTACTATGAATTATAGTCTAATTATCCCATTTTTTAACGAAGAGAAAAATATTGAAACTCTCTTGAACGAAGTTTTTCAATCTTTAAAAAATTTAAGTGATAGCAATAGAAGTTTTGAAATAATATTTGTTGATGACGGTTCAAAAGATAATACTTTTGAAAATCTTAAAAATTTTTCACAGAGCACATTTAAAACAAAAATCATAAAACATAAAACAAATAAATCACAATCATCAGCAATTTTAACTGGAATAAATAATAGCAAATACGAAAATATTATTACATTAGATGGAGATGGGCAAAATGATCCTAATGATATCATAAATTTAATTCAAACTTATGAAAAAGGTTCTGATATGGTTATTGGGTGGAGAAAGCATAGAAAGGACAATTTTTTTGGAAAAATTTTACCAAGTTTAATTGCAAATTTTTTTGTAAGATTTTTTACAGGATCAAAAATTCATGATCATGGATGTGCACTTAAAATTTTTAAAAAAAATAAACTTGATGATCTGACAAATTGGGGAGATTTCCATCGTTTATTAGCAGCTCGATTTGCTAGCAATAATTATTTAGTCGAAGAAGTTACCGTTAATCATCGCCAAAGGATCTATGGTGAATCTAATTATGGATTTAGAAGGGTTGTTTACGTGATTTTAGATTTGCTTTATATTAAGTTATTTAAAAATTATAAAACAAAATCTATTTATATTTTTGGATTTTTTAGTGTAATTTCCTTTTTACTATCTTTTAGTGTTTTCTTACTAATGTTAATTTTGAAATTTGTTTATAATTCATCTTTTATTTCAACTCCATTACCTGTGCTTTCTGTTTTTTTGTTTATGTCAGGAATAATATTTTTATTTATAGGATTTGTTAGTCAACTAATAATTTCTCAAAATGTTCAGCCTGGGAAAAAAAATGATGATAATGAGGAAGAAAAAATTGAGATTTCTTAAAATTTTATTTTATTTTTTTTGACATATTACCGTGTAAGAATAACCATGCCTATTTATTAATTTTATAATTTTAAAGTTTTCTTCCTCCAAAAGTTTTTCTAGTTCATGTCTACTAAAGTATTTTGAAAAACTAGGATTCAGCTGGTCAAAAATCACATAACTTCTTTTTTGAAATGAAAAGTTATTAAAAACATTTTTAAAATAATTATTTAGAGGAAGTTTTAAAAATTTACAAAAAAATCCATATAAATAAGTTGTTAAAGCAAGAAGTCTTGAAACTAATCTTAATATAAAATCTGGTAAATATATTGTAATTCTCCTCAAATTATTAAAAAAAAATAAATATAATTCATTTCCTTCTTTACCATAAACCCACATAATAAATTTACCGCCAGGTTTAAGTGAATTATGAATTTTTTTAATTGCAACTTTATAATTCGGGATATGATGAATTACACCAATTGAGAAAATATAATCAATTTCATTTTGAAAAGATAAATCCTCTGCTCTAATATTTAAAAAATCAATTTTATCAGAGTTCAGGTTCGATTTTGCAATGCTGATTGCTTTTGATGGCTCAATCCCATATATTTTTTGAGGATAAAATTTAATAAGATTTTTTAAAATTCTTCCACTGCCCACTCCAATTTCAGCAATAATCTTGTTGTTTATTTCATTTAAGTCGAATGGATATACTATATCTTTTATTAGTTCTAAGCTTCCAAAATAGCCGTCTATTTCTTTGTCTTTAATGAATTGTTCACCAAAATCACCAAAAGATTCTTTATGATCCATTTTCATATGTAAATATTAAACCACAGTGTACATTTAAATAAATTTTGTATACATAAAAAAATATCAAATGAAAACAATTATAAATAATAAACTATTAGAATTTAATTTTGTTTTATTTCCTATTTGGATTTTACCCATATATTTTTTATTAAAGCATATTTTTAATGGACCCGAACTTCCATTTTTAATATTTTTGATATTGCTTGGCGAAACACATTTTGCATCGACTTTTTTATTTTATTTTGATAAAAAGAATAATCTTTACGTTAGAAATAATAAATTTATTCTTATTTATATTCCTTTAATTTTAGCTATTCTATATTTTTTACTGGGATTAAAATATTTTAGTCTTGCAATTTTGTTGGGAGCTATTGCTTCAGGGATACATGTAACAAGGCAGTCAATTGGTATTTCCAGAATTTATGCTTTAAGAACAAATCGTTTAATAGAATTGTTGATATATACTTCGAGTTTTTTGTTCCTAATTATTGGTTTTATTAGATTCTATTATCAGGATTACAGTGATTTTTTGTTTAGTTTTTTACCTTCAGATTTAAATACTTATGTAAAATATTTTATGGTTTTAATAAATAATAAAATCTTGATGATCACAATAGTAATTCTTTTTTCTGCTTTTGCCATTCTAGAGAAAACTGATTTAAAGAAAAAATTTTCAAATTTATGTGGTGTTTTACTATATTCACCATACTTATTTGTAAATGACATATATGATGCGATCATAATAGGGGTTGGAGCTCATTGGTCACAGTATTTGATATTAAATTATAAAATTTACTTTTATAAATCAAAGTTAGATCTCAAGAAAAAATTACAAATTTTATTTATTATTTCTTATGCGATTATAATGGGTGTAATATTGTACACTTATCATTTTAATATATCCATGATTGAGATACTCATTCTAGTACCATTAACTTCACAATTTTTTCATTATTACGTTGATGCCTTTATTTGGCGCTTTTCTATTAAAGAAATTAGAGAAAATATTGGATCTCGACTTTTTGCAAGTTAAATTTTTTTATAGTACTTTTTATACCACTTAACAAAATTTGTAATTCCTATTTTAATTGGGGTAACCTTTTTAATTTTTAGAGTTTTATAAAGTAAATTTGTATTACTGGATGTATTTTTAATTTCAGTTTTTTGAAAATTCAAATATTTAATTCGTGCCTTTTTTTTTAAAACATTTTCAAGAATTTTAATAAATTTTAAAATTTTTATTGGTTTTTTATTTCCTAAATTAAATATTTGAAATGGAATATTACTCTTGTATGGAATTTTATTTAATATTTTATAAGTGTATTCAGTAATATCATCTATATATGTAAAGTCTCTAGACATAAGACCTTTGTTAAATACAGTTATCTTTTGTTGATTAATTATTTGTTTAGTAAATTTAAATAATGCCATATCAGGTCTACCCCAAGGTCCATAAACAGTAAAATATCTTAGACCTGTACATGGTAAATTATGAATATGTGAGTAGGAGTGAGCAATTAACTCATTAGATTTTTTTGTAGCTCCATAGATACTTGCAACATTATCTGTTTTCATTGTTTCTTTAAAAGGTAATTTTTTATTAAGTCCATAAATAGATGAGGAAGATGCAAATATAAAATGCTTTACATTATATATTTTAGATAATTCTATAACATTAAAAAAACCTGTTAAATTTGTTGAAATATAACTTTTCGGATTTGTTAATGAATATCTAACACCTGCTTGTGCCGCTAAATTAATAACGATACTTGGTTTATGTTTTTTAAATATCCTTTCCAACAAGTTGTAGTTTAAAATGTTTAATTTATAGAAAATAATTTTTTTCTGAATTTGATGGAGTCTTTCTTTCTTTAATTTTGGATCATAGTAATTATTTAAATTATCTATACCAATAATTTTAAAATTTTTTTTTATTAATTTTTTGGCAACATGATATCCAATAAAGCCTGCAACTCCAGTAATTAAAATTTTTTTCATTTTTCTTTTTTAAATATGTAAATGTTATTACCATATCCATGATTGACAAAAATTTTAAGCAATTTGCATTTTCTATTTCTAAAAAACTTAATTATTTCCTCTGGTTTTGACACTTCAAATGGATAACCACCAATCCAATCTAGTTGGTCGTTCCAATAAGACATACCTCTAGATTTTTCATAATTTTTAATTGTTTTAAATAAAATTTTTAAATCTTTAAAAGACTGAGTAATATTAGCTATGGTAAACACATAATTCTTTAAAGTACAAAATATCAGTACAAAAATAAAATAAATCTTCTTAAATATATCAAAATATAAAATGTCATAAATTTTTTTGATTATCCACCAAACTCTAGAATAAAAACCTTCATCATTATAAAGTGCAATAAAGAATATAGTATTTTTTTTTGAATTTAAAAAAATATTTCTTAAAGACAACCATAAATTGCCAGTATGATGCAAAACACCCCATGCATAAATAATATCAAATTTACCTAAATTTTTACAAAATTTTTTATCTAAAACATTACCGTGATTTAATATTTTCCATTTTTTTGAAGAGCTCAAATATTTTTTTTTTAAAGCAATTGTTGTAGCAGTACTTAAATTATCAACATCAAAACTAGTAACTCTTGCACCTAATTTACATGCTGCCAAAGATGATAAACCACTACCGCATCCAATATCCAAAAATTTTTTATTTTTTAATTTAATACCAAGATAATATTTTAAATCATCAATTGATATGTGAATATTTTTTGATCTAATTTTTTTAGAATAATTGTTCCAGTTTTTGCCAAATTCAAACATTTTTTTATATCTTAGATTTATAAATTTTTTCTATAGTTTTTAAAACATTTTTTGATTGGAACTTATTAAGCTTAAACTTAATTTTATCAAAGTCCTTTTTTTCAAAAAATTTTTTTTCTTTAATTTTATTTAAAATTTTCTTAGAAGCCAATTTAGGGCTATCTTTAGAGATAAAAGTGCATGTATAATTTTCTATTACACATTCGTCAATGCCACCAACTCGAGTTGAAAATATTGGTAAACCTTGATTTTGTGCCTCAAGCAATACATTTGGTATTCCTTCCATATAAGATGTTAAAATAAAAACATCTAATTTGGAAATAAAGTTTTTAACATTATCTGTTTCTGATAAAAAAGAAACTTTGTCATTAATTTCGACTTTATGAGTATATTTTTTAAGTCTATTTAATAAATAACCCTTACCTAAAATTTTAAGATAAATATTTTTTGATTTAATTTCTTTAAATATTTTTAACAGATAAAATAAATTTTTTTCTGGCGCAAGTCTTGCAATAATTCCAAAAATAATTTTTTTATTATAAACCTTTTTTCTTGACACCTGGTTTTTGTCAAAATCAAAAATGTTATATGTAGTTTTAATTGTTTTTCTCTTAATTTTAAGCCATTTTTCGTAGTCTCTGGAGTTATTTTGAGAATTACATACTAAAATAAAATTCTTTTGTTTTAAGAAAAATTTATAGCATTCCTTCCAATATGATTTATAAAATGTCCATCTCCATGGTGCTGCATTACGAAGACTCAATATAATCTTAGGAGTTCCAGAAATTTTAGCTGCTAAACCGACTAGGATATTAGTATCATCTAAAAAAGAGTGAACTAAATTTATTTTTTTAGTTTTAAAAAATTTAATTAATGACTGAACAGTATAAAGATCATCTGAATTTAAAAAACTAAGAGTCTTTTTTAACTCAGAGTCAAAATTTTTTAATTTTGAAAATTCATTTTTTGGTTTATCCAAATAATTAATTTTTATTTTTTTATTTAAATCTAAAATATAGGAATTATTTGGTTTATTAAAATAATTATAATTAGTTAATAATAATTCAACTGAATATTTTTTTTTTAATAATAGATTTGCTAATTTTACTACTTGTCTTTCAGCCCCACCCCTAGATAATGAATGGGTTATTATAAGAATTTTTTTTTTAAATATAAATTTTTTTTTATTAAAATTGTTTAGTTTATTCAATTTTTTTTTAAGAAAAAAAAAGTTTAAATTAAGATTTTTTAAATAAGATTTTAATATTAAATAATTATAAAAGTAGGAATGATAAAATTCTCTATTTTTATTTTTAAAGTTATTAATTAAATTTGATAACATTTTTATTTTTTAATTCTCAATCAAAAATTCTTTGTTTGAGTTAATCCAGTTTTGAAATGAAATTATATTCCATAACCTTATACCGTGATTTTGTAGGTTGTTCTGATGCTCAAACCATAACTTTTGTACAGTAGCACTATTTAAGTATGGATTCTGTCCTAGACATTCCTTGGATAATAAATAATCTACTTTTTCCCTCAAAAAAGACCTTAACCACTCATCTATTGGTATACCAAAGCCTACTTTTTTATTTTTAATCAATTTATTTGGAATTCTTTTTTTCAAAACTTCTTTTAATATCTTCTTTTGATAATTTGAGCTAATTTTGTTATCTATTTTTAATCTTGAAGAAAATTTAACAATTCTATAATCAAGAAGTGGAACTCTTACCTCTAGACCATAGTTCATACTTGCTCTGTCTACTTTAGTTAAAATGTCGTTTGGTAAATATTCATTTAAATCATATGCCATGAACTTTTCATAATCATTTTTAATAAAGTCGTAATCTTTCTCATTTTTGTATTCATCAGAAATAAATTTATTTTCTAGTATTTCATTTAAGTTGTGCCACTGACATAAAAAATCTAGATAGGTTTTATTTTTTTTATTATGAAACTTTAAATAGTTTTTACTTTTTTCAACTAAATTATGTTTTTGGGTTAATTTTTCAATTAATTTTGTAAAATTTGGATTTAGGTTTAATATTAAACTACCAATTTTTTTTTTAAAATTTACTTTTACATCTTCTTTTTTATCAATTTGTTTTTTTGCCTCTAAATATCTAGTATATCCACCAAACAACTCATCTCCACCATCTCCTGATAAAATTACCCCAGCATATTTTCTTGCATAATTTGAGACAATTGCTGTTGGAATTTGAGATGAATCTGCAAAAGGTTCATCATAGATATTTGGTAAATTGTCAAAAACATTAAGTAATTCTTTTTCTCCAATTAATATTTCATGATGATTACTACCTATATATTTTGCTATCTCTCTTGCATCTCTAGACTCATCATAGTCCTTCTCAATAAAACCAACTGAAAAAGTATTAATTTTTTTTTCTGAAACTTCACTCATTACTTGAGAAATTAAGGATGAGTCTATTCCACCTGACAAAAAGGAACCAACTTCAACATCGCTTTCTAATCTAATTTTAACAGCGTCTTTAATAAGACTTTCTAATTCATTTATATTTTCAGTTAAAGAGGTATTACTTTTGATATCTTTAAAAAAATTATTAGTTTTCCAATATAATTTTTTTTTTATTATCAAATTTTGGTCAATCTCGATTATTTCTCCTGGTTTTACTTGTTTAATATTTTGGTATATGGATGAGTAATTACGATTAAAGCCATATTTTAAGAAAGAGTTTAAAGCATCAACATTTAAAGAACTTTTAAAATTTAAAAATTTTTTTAATGCCTTTATCTCAGACGCAAAAGCAAAATTATTATTATTTTGATAGTAAAATAAAGGTTTGATGCCCATTCTATCTCTAATTAAAAATAATTTTTTTTTTTTAATATCAAATAATGCAAAAGCAAACATTCCATTTGAATTTTCTAAGGCACTATCTAACCCAAAATTAGAAATATTTTCTAGTAACACCTCTGTATCAGAACTTGATTTTAATCTTATATTTTTTTTTTCTAATAAGGACTTTATTTTATTATTATCATATATTTCACCATTATAGACTATAATATAGCTTCCACATGCTGAAAACATTGGTTGTGATCCGTTTTTTGACAAGTCCCTTATTGAAAGTCTGGTCTGTCCTAGTCCAATATTATTATCTAAATTTAACCAAGTCCCAATATCGTCTGGACCTCTATGTGATAGACTATTAGTCATCTCATTTAAGTTTTCATTTAAGTTAGATCTTTTATAATCTTTGCCTTGTATGTAAAAACCTGTTATTCCACACATAAAAAATTTGTTTTTAAATTAAAGTAAATTAAATTAAGCCTTTATAGCTTTGATGATTAAAGAATTAAATATATTTATTAAATCACTATTAAATTATGTTTTATGGTACGAGTTAGCTCAATCAAGAATAAGAGCAAGGTTTAACAGAACAGTTTTAGGACCACTTTGGGAAATATTTGGTTCACTTATCTTATTATTATTACTTGCTTTTCTATGGTCTAAACTTTGGAATAAAAATTTTTTAGATTTCTTTACATATTTATTTATCGGATTTACTTTGTGGAGAACTATCTTGTCATCAGTAACAGATGCAAATATGTTGTTAAGTCATAGTTACATAAACTTAATTAAAAATGTTTATATTCACCCGTTTGTTTTGTGCATTTCGTCAGCATTTAAAAACTGTGTTACTTTGTTGTTAAATTTACCAATTATATTAATTGTTCTTTTTATTAATGATAGTTTCCACATTATTTCACTTTTTTATTGTCTAGTATTTTTACTTTTATTTTTTATATCAAACATCTGTGTAAGTTATATATTTGGCACTTTATGCCTTAAGTACAGAGATTTAGAGCATACTATAAATGTGTTTTTTGGAATTCTATTTTTCTTTACGCCAATCATTTGGGAAGTAAATCAGCTAGGAAGTAAAGTTTTGCTCGTACAACCAAATTTATTGTATCATTATATAGAGTTTTTTAGATCTGGATTGATTAATTCAAGCGTTAATACAATTTCAATGTTTGTAGTTTTTTTTAGCACAATAATTTTAGTTTTATTTACATCATTTTTGTCAAATAAAATTAAGGACAAAATAACTTATTGGGTAGATTAAATGCATGTAGAAGTTAAAAATTTATCGTTAATATACAAAATTAAAAATTTAGATGGAAGCTTTCTTAGAAAAAATCTTATTAAAAAAATTTTTTCTAAGAAAAAAACAATCGAACAATTTTGGGCTTTAAAAAATATTAATTTTAATTTAACAAATGGTGACAGATTAGGAGTAGTAGGCACAAATGGTTCGGGAAAAAGTACACTAATTAAATGTCTGTCTGGAATATTAAGCCCAACAAGTGGTTCAGAAATAAATATATCAGGAAAATTTTTACCTATTATTGAACCATGGTCATTATCTGAACCAACCGACTCAGTAGAAAACAATATTTTTTTAACTGGATTAATACTAGGTTTTGAAAAAAATTATATAAAAGATAATTTAGAAAATATTTTAGAGTTCAGCGAGCTTAAAGATTATAAAAATTTCCAATTTTCATCATTATCAACCGGTATGAAATTAAAATTAATTTTTGCTATAGTTTTTTTATTAAAGACTGAAATTTTTTTTATAGATGAATTTTTAACTACAGGAGATGAAAGGTTTAGAGAAAAAAGCTATAATCATTTAATGCAGGAAACTAAAAAAAATATTACAATTATATGTTCTCACGAGAGAGGGACTATAAAGTCTTTTTGTAATAAATTACTTGTATTGAATAAAGGAAATCAAGAATATTTTGGAGATGTTGAAGAAGGATTTGAGACATATGACAAATTTTTAAAAGTCTAATTATTAAGTATGATTTTTACTAAAACACCTTTTAGAGTAAGTTTTTTTGGGGGAGGTACAGATTTCCAAAAATATTTTAGAAAAAAAAATTCAATAGTAATAGGGACTGCAATAGACAAGTATATTTATATATTTTTAAATAAATTTTACTCAAATTTATTTGATCACAATTTAAGAATATTTTATTCGAAAAATGAATTTGTTAAATACAACTATAATATAAAACATAAAGTAATTAACAAAATTTTTATTAATGAGAAATTAAAAAAGGATGTTGAGCTTCATATTCTATCAGAACTTCCATCTTATATTGGTTTAGGATCCTCATCATCGTTTACTGTTGGATTATTAAAATTAATAAATTCTTATAAAAAAAAAAATATCAATAAAAAAAAATTAGCTGATAAAGCTATATACACAGAACAATTTCTATTAAACGAAAATGTAGGATATCAAGATCAAATTTTGGCTAGTTATGGTGGTATAAATGCAATTAAATTTGAGAAAGACAAATATAAAGTAGAACTAATAAAAACAAAATTTGATATAAAAAAATTAATTAATAATCTTTTTTTAGTTTATACAGGAATCAAAAGAACCGCATCTAATGTTGAAAATAAAAAATTTAGTCCAAGCAATAAACAAAAAATAAAATACCTTGATAATATAAATGAACTTTCATTTGAAGCTTATGATTGTTTTCAAAAATCTAAAAGTATAGATTTTTTTGGTGATTTACTTCACCAAACTTGGATACAAAAGAAAAAAATCCACAAAGTTGTATCAAATAAAATAATTGACAATATCTATGATAAAGGAATAGAAGCAGGAGCGAGTGGCGGTAAATTATTAGGCGCTGGAGCTGGAGGTTTTGTTTTGTTTTATGTAGATAAAAATAAACAAAATAAATTTTTAAAAGCTTTCAATAAGAAAAATTATTTAAAATTTAATATAGATTATAATGGCAGCAGAACCTATGAAATCAAATAGGTTAGTTGCAGTAATTTACCCTTGGTTAAATTTATATGGAGGTGGTGAAGTTTTTTTAGAATATTGTAACAACTTACTTACGAAAAGTTTTAGTACCAATTTGTATTATTATAATAATAAAAAAAAAATTCATAAAAAATTAAAAATTTCAAAAAAAACAAATTTAATTCCAGTTAACTCAAAAAATTTTATAATTGATTTGCTGTGCAGTAAGTTTATGATGTTTGCTCAAGCTTACTTGATTTATTATTTTAACAAACATAATAAAAATAATTATCGATTTGTTTTTTCAGCTTCGGGAGAGTTCTTTTCAAAGTTTAAAACTATTCAATATATTCATATATGTATTTTCTCTTTAAATTTTTTTGAATATAAAAATTTTGGTCTTTCTAACCCATTTAAAAAATTTGCTAGATTTTTATCAGCTATTTTGTGTAGAATTTTTTTAAGAATTGATAAAAAAAAATTCAAAAAAGTTTTTACTTTAACAAACTCTCGATGGAGTTTAGAACGGATTAATAAAACCTATATTATAAATAATAAGAAAGTATTATATCCTACATTTAAAATACCGACTTATAAAAAAAATGATTTAAAAAAATTTAATAAAAGAGATAATAAATTTGTTGTACTTGGAAGGGTTAGTCAGGATAAAAAAATTATTGAGGCAATAAATTTTTTTAATAGGATAAAAAAAATTCTACAAGATGCTGAATTACATATAATCGGACCAATTGATAAAAATTACTTAAGAAAAATAAAGTTAAAAATTAAAGATTTTGAAAAAGTATATTTCCATGGCCTTATAAGTTTAAATAAAAGGGATAATTTACTTAAAAGATCTAAATATGGCTTAAACTGTTTTTATTCTGAGCATTTTGGAAGAAGCACTCTAGAGATGCAAAAACTTGGTATGATTGTTTTTGCTAAAAATGCTGGAGGTGTAAGAGAAATTTTATTATCTGATTTTCAAAAATTTCATAATTATAATGAATTATTTGATAATATTATTAAAATTCACTTCGATAGTGAAATTAGGGAACAAATACTTGTCAATAATAAAAAACTATTTGAAAAAAGTTTAACAGATAGACAGTTTAGCAAAAGTTTTATATCTAACTTTAAGTAATGCAAAAAAAAATTCTTATTACAGGTTCTGAGGGTTTTTTAGGAAGGCATTTGATAAAATTTTTAAGTAAAAAAAAAAATAATCTCATATTTGGGACTTTCCTAAAAAGAAAAAATTTTTTAAGCTCAACAAATGTAAAATATATTAAATGTGATGTTAGAAATAAGAAAAATATTGAGAAAATTTTAAACATCTCTAAACCAAATATTATATTCCATTTGGCCGCAAAGAGTCATCCAAACTTTTCGTTTTTAAATCCCTCTGAAACCCTTCATACAAATGTAATAGGAACTGCAAATTTGTTAGAAATTGTTCAAAAAAGAAATTTTAAATCTAAAATAGTTATTGCATGTTCTAGTGCACAATATGGAGTAAGAAAATTATCTGAACATCCCCTTGATGAAAAAGCTGGTTTTTCACCAGAACATATTTATGGATTGTCTAAAAACTTCCAGAATTTTCTTTCTGAACAATACTTTCAAATGTTCAAATTAAATATTTGTAATGCAATTATATTTAATACTTCTGGACCTGGCAAAAATAATGATATCTTTTTTGATATAAGTCACCAATATAACAGACAATCAAAAAAAAAAAAAATTATACTTAAATGTGGAAATTTAAAAAATAAAAGAGATTTTTTACATTATGAGGATACAGTGAAAGCTTTGAATTTAATTGCTCAAAAAGGTAAATCTGGACAATCGTATAATGTATCAACAGGTAAATTGACGGAGATTAAAAAATTATTCCTTTATTTAAAAAATAATTCAAAAAAGAAAATTATAATTGAACAAGAAAAAAAAAGATATAGGAAATTTGATGAAAAATATACATCAGGAAAAAATTTAAAGTTAAAAAAATTAGGATGGAAACCAAATAAAAATTATAAAGATATTTTAAATGAAATGTGTAAAGGATTAATAAATTAATTTTATGAGAGTTATTGTAACAGGTGGCGGTGGATTTATAGGAAGTAACCTTGTAGATTTTCTGTTAAAAGAAAAAAAAATAAAAAAAATAATTATAATAGATATATTTAATTTAGGTTTTAGAAATATTAAACACCTTAAAAAAAACAAGAAAGTCAAACTCGTAAAAAAAGACATTAACAATATTAAAGCGTCTGATATTAATTTCAAAAATATTG
Source organism: uncultured Pelagibacteraceae bacterium (assembly GCA_902586485.1). Classification (GTDB taxonomy): domain Bacteria; phylum Pseudomonadota; class Alphaproteobacteria; order Pelagibacterales; family Pelagibacteraceae; genus Pelagibacter. Next base: position 17,817 of record CACIHO010000009.1, read on the forward strand.
ATTGTGTTTTTCATCTAGCAGCTTTAGCAGATATTGTTCCGTCAATAGTCAACCCAAAGAAGTACTGTGAATCAAATATTTATGGAACGATTAATATTTTAGAGGCAATGAGATTCTATAAAGTTAAAAGAATAATTTATACCGCATCAGCGTCATGTTATGGATTACCTGAAAAATTTCCCACATCAGAAAATGATAAGATTGATTTACAATACCCCTATGCTTTTACAAAATATATTGGAGAACAAGCAGTAATGCATTGGTCAAAAGTTTATGGAATTGAGTATATCTCTTTAAGATTGTTTAATGTTTATGGCTTAAGATCAAGAACTAGCGGCGCTTATGGAGCCGTTATGGGTGTTTTTTTGAAACAAAAATTAGAAAATAAAAAATTGACAGTAGTTGGAAATGGAAGCCAATCTAGGGATTTTATAAATGTAAAAGACGTTTGCAATGCTTTTATAAAAGCCTCAAAAACTAAAAATATAAATAAAATAATTAATATAGGTTCATCTAAGCCAATTAAAGTTTTAACTTTAGCTAAAATGATAAGTAATAAAATTCAATTTATTCCAAAAAGACCAGGTGAACCAGATATTTCTATGGCGAAAATTGATAATGCAAAGAAATTTTTAAGTTGGAAACCATCGATAAAATTCAGAGAAGGAGTAACAGAACTTTTGAATAATATTCATTTTTGGAAAAAAGCACCTTTGTGGGATAAAACAAAAATAAAAAATGCAACAAAAATTTGGTTTAAATATTTAAATTAAATATGAATAAAAAAAAATTACTTAATACTAATAGGATTAGTCAAACAATTGCAAAATTAAAAGCGAAGAATAAAAAAATTGTACTTTGTCATGGTGTTTTTGATTTTTTCCACTTGGGACATTTAAAATATCTTAAATCAGCAAAATCACACGGTGACTTTTTAATTGTTTCATTAACAACTGATAGATTTGTTAAAAAAGGTTTTAACAGGCCTTTTTACAAAGAAAATCAAAGAATTGAACTGTTATCATCTATTGATTTGATTGATTTTATAGTCCTGAGCGATTTTCATAACGGAGAAAAAATAATTGAAAAAATTAAACCAGATTTTTATGTAAAAGGTCCAGATTATGCAAATAACAGTAAAGATATTACAGGAAATATATATAAAGAGATAAAATTAGTTAAAAAGTTCGGAGGTAAAGTAATTTACACTAATGATGCAACTTTAAGTTCGAGTTCTCTTTTAAATAATCATTATAATAATTTAAATAATGAACAGAAAAAATATCAAAAAGAAATCAAAAAAAAATTTTCTTTTGATAAAATTAAAGAACATGTAGATAAATTAAAATCATCAAATGTTTTAGCTATAGGAGAAACCATTTTAGACCAATATGTTTTTAGTGAGTCGATTGGCAAATCAGGAAAAGAGCCTCATTTAGTAATTAGAGACTTAAAAACTGAAACTTATCCAGGAGGCATAATTGCTATAGCAAAACATTTAGAAAGTTTTACAAAAAATATATCAATCCTTTCAGTTATGGGTGAAAGCAGAAAAGATTTATCATTTGTTAATAAAAATTTGAATAAAAACACCAAATTTGATTTTATAAAAAAAAAAGATAGCCCAACTATAGTTAAGAAAAGATATATTGATCAATTAACAAATCACAAACTAATAGGTGTATATTCTATTAACGATAGAGATTTGAATAAAAAAGAAGAAGATCAATTAAGAAAAAAAATAATTAGAAAAATTAAGAAAAATACCCTTCTTATAATTTCAGATTATGGTCATGGATTTATATCTAAAAAGTTAGCAAAACAAATTTGTTCAAAATCTAAAAATATATTTTTAAACACTCAATTAAATGCTGCAAATATTGGATACCATACACTGCGCAATTATAATAATTTTAATAGCTTGATTATTAATGAAAGTGAGCTCAGGCATGAATTTAAAGATAGGTATTCTAATGTAAAAAAACTACTTCTTAAGTTATCTCAATTAATAAATGTCAAACATATACTTGTAACCAGAGGTGCAAATGGAGCAATATGCTATAATACTAATTCTGGTAAGTTTTATGAGGCTCCAGCTTTTGCAACAAAAATAATCGATAAGGTTGGTGCTGGAGACACACTTTTAGCTTTATTTTCTATATGTGTATTTTCTAAAGTAGATGTTGAAATGAGTTTATTTATTGCTTCAATTGGTGCTTCAATTAGTGTTGAAACAATCGGTAACTCGCAAAGTGTTGACAAAAAAATTTTATTAAAAATAATTGAATATTTTCTAAAATAATCTAGTTAATTAATTCATGAAACTTCAACAAAAAACTTTTAAGTCTGCAGTTTTGTTTAAGCAAAATCATAAATTAAAAGTTATTAATTTAAATTTGCCCAAAAAATTAGAAAAAGGACAAGTTTTAGTCAAAGTTATTTCAGCATCAATATGTGGGGCACAAATTGGAGAAATAAAAGGAATTAAAGGGCCAGATAAATGGCTTCCCCATTGTATGGGACATGAGGGTTATGGAATTGTCAAAGAGAAAAGTAAATCAGTTAAAACAGTAAAAGTTGGCGATTTTGTTATTATGCATTGGAGGAAAGGATCAGGACTTAATGGTAAACCACCAGTTTATGATAGTAAATTTGGAAAAATTAATGCAGGAAATGTTACAACCTTTCAAGAATATTCGATTGTTTCAGAAAATAGAATTACAAAAGTAAAAAAGATTTCTAAAAAGAGTTATTTAACAGCACCCCTTTTAGGTTGTGCAATACCTACAAGTTGGGGAATTTTAAATAATGAAAATAAAATAGATTTGAATAAAAAATACCTTATTTTTGGAGCAGGTGGTGTTGGTTCAAACTTAGCATTAATTGCTAAGATTTATAGAATAAAGAATATTTTTGTCGTAGACAAATTTAATTCCAAGAAATCCTTTTTTAAAAAACTAGGGATTGACTTTATAAACATCAAGGATTTAAACAAAAAAAAGATAATTGTTGATAATGTTATTGATACTACTGGTAATACAAAACTAATTTCATTGGGATTTAATTTGTTAGGAAAAAATGGTAAATTAGTTTTAGTAGGTCAACCTAAAAAAAATGAAATTTTAAAAATTAAAGATCCACTAAGATTATTTAACCCTCCTTCAGACCATATAAAAATTTCAACATCTGATGGGGGCCTATTTAATCCTGAAAAACAAATGAAAACAATTTATAATTTAATGTTCAAAAATATTAAAAAGTTTAATCAGGTAATTTCACACACAATTAATTTAAATGACATAAATAAAGGTATAGAATTAATACAAAAAGGTAAAGCGATAAGAGTTTCAATTAAATTTTAATTTATGAAAATTAATTATAAGAAAGCATTTGAAAAAATACTATTGATTAGAAAAATAGAGGAATTGATTTTGCACGAATTTAATAAGAATAAAATTTTTTCTTTTTTACACTTATCAATAGGACAAGAGGCTTGTGCAGTTGGAATATCCATGGCAGCTAACAAAAGTGACTTTTTTTTTGGTAATCACCGTTCGCATCATCATTATTTAGCGAAAGGTGGAAATATCGAAAAGATGATCTTTGAAGTTTTTGGAGATAGGAGAGGGTGTTGCGGAGGAATAGGTGGGTCAATGCATTTGATTGATAAATCCGTGAATTTTCAAGGATCAGTACCAATTTTAGGATCTTCAATTTCAATAGCATCTGGAATGGCAATGTCAAAAAAATTGGAAAAAAAAAATTCTATTGTTGTTGTTTTTATAGGAGATGGTTCCGCAGAAGAGGGATCATTTTACGAAACAGTAAATATGGCAGGTCTTTACAATTTACCTTTGTTAGTAGTAATAGAGGATAACAAATATGCTGTTGAAAGTGGTCATAATAAAAGAAAATCAAAAGATTATAATTTTAAAAAAATTATAAGTGGATTGGGGGCTATTTATGAAAGATGCAATGGCCAAGATTTCGAGAAAATATATAAAACAACTTTAAAGATGAAAAAAAAAATATTGAATAAAAAAAAACCAGGTGTTCTTCATTTAGACTGTTTAAGATTTGCTAGACATAGTGGAGCTCATTTATCAAAAAAAGATCAACTAGCAAAATATAGAGTAAAAAATGAACATATTAAAATTAAAAAGAATGATCCATTAAATATTATTTTAAATAAGCATTTAAATAACAAAATTCAAAATATTGATAAATATATTTTAAAGTTAGAAAATAATATACATAACAAATTTTATAGAGTTTTTAACAAAATAAAGTTAAAAAAAATTTAATTAAACAATGTTTAAATGAAAAAATTATTATCCTTTCCAGAAGCCATTGATCAAGCTAGTTTGGATGTTATAAAATCTAGCAAAAAAAATTTAATTTTTGGCTTAGAGATCACAAATCAAGGTTCGAAGTATCTTGAAGCCCCAAAAAACCAAGTATTTGAGACTCCATGTTCAGAATTATCAAATACTGGATTAGTTGTTGGTCTTTCGACACAAAATTTTAACCCAACTATAGTATATGGAAGAGTTGAATTTGCACTTTTAGCTTTTGACCAAATATTAACCCAAGCATCTAGATGGAATTATATGTTTGATAAAAAAAGTATATGTAATGCAAATTTTAGAGTTCAAATTGGAAGACAATGGGGAAATGGTCCACAACATACAGCGAATTATCACTCAATTTTTGCTCAGTCTTTAGGATTAGAGATATTTATACCTGCAACACCAGAGGAGGCTTTTTATCAAATTAAATATATGAATAAATTAAATAAACCCTGCGTTATGTTAGAGCACAGATATTTGTCTCAAATTTCACAAATCTTTAATGTAAAGAATAAAAATTATAAAATTGATACATATAAATTTTTTAAAGAGAAAAAGAAAACCAACATTATTTTGATTACTTATGCTGATACATTTTATGATGCTATTTTTGCGAGAGAATATTTAAGAAAATTTAATGTAGATGTTGCAATATTAAATTTATCGTACTTCCCATCAGACAAAAGAGTTTCTGATAAAGTATTTAAGATTTTAAGTAAATATAAATTTAATATTTACATAGAAAGTGCCCCAAAAGAATTTAGTCTTTTAAGTGGAATTTTATCAGAGAGAGTATTAAAAAATATTAAGGATAAGTCTAAAAATTATTTTTTATCTCCCAAAAATATTCCTGCTCCAGCTGATCCAAAGGGAATGAGTTTATATTATGTTAATAAAAACGATATTATTTTAAAAGTATCAAAACTTTTAAACAAAAAAATAAAAATAAAAAAAATGTCTTTTGAAAAAAGTGTTTTGTGGCCAAAAATTCAACTTAACAAGTATTTAAAATAGTTATGTCTAAATTAAACAAAAGATCTAAACAATTAAGATTGGATATGATTGATTTGTCAAAATCAAATGGTGGATATCACTATGGTGGAAGTTTTTCTTGTGCTGAAATTTTGATCAATTTATATGACAAAATATTAAAAGATGAAGATAGATTTATTTTAAGCAAGGGACATGGTTGCTGGGGTTATTATGTATTGTTAAGAGAAAAAGGTTTTAACCCGTTACTTGAAGGTCATCCTCACTTAGATGAGAATAATGGTGTTCATTGGACAACAGGAAGTGAGGGTCATGGTTTTCCAGCGGGGATTGGAATGGCTCTTGCAAAAAAATTGCAAAAGAAAAATGGAAATGTTTACGTACTTATCGGTGATGGTGAAAGTCAAGAGGGTACGACGTGGGAGTCTATTTTAGCGGCATCTCAACATAAGTTAAATAATTTAAAAGTAATTTTAGATTTTAATAAAATTCAAGGATCAGGTTATGTAAAAGATATACTTAATATAGATCCAATAGGAGATGTAGTAAAATTATTTAATTGGGAAGTGACCAGAATTAATGGACATGACAATGACGAAATACTTAAAGCCTTAAAAACTAAAACAGACAAACCTCATTTCATAATCGCAGACACTATAAAAGGAAAAGGAGTAAGTTATATGGAAAACTCTCCTCCTTGGCATGCCAAAGGTCCATCTGAAGAACTTGAAAAAATTGCAAGGGAGGAGCTTTCAGAATGAGAAAAGCTTTTGGTAAAGAAATTCTTGAACTTGCAAAAAAAGACAGCAAGATAATTTTAATTTCGGGAGATGTTGAACATGAAATGGAAGAATTTAAAAAACTATTTCCTGAAAGATATATTAATATAGGTCTTTGTGAGCAAACAATGATAACTATGGCTGCAGCAATGTGTTTAGAGGGATTAAGACCAATTGTTTACTCTATAACTCCCTTTTTAATTGAAAGACCATTTGAACAAATTAAAATTGATATTGATGAAAATAATTTGCCTGTCATGCTTATAGGTTATGCAGATTATCCAACTCATGGACCAACACACAGACCTCTTGATGCTGAGCACTTAGTTAAAATATTTAAAAATATAAGAGGTTTTTTTCCAAAAAGTAGAGATGAAACATCTAAGATTATAAAAAACGTTTATAGTGAAAAAGTACCAGCTATTATATGCATGAAAAGAGAAAAATAGTCTTAATTTTATTTTATTTTACAGGTTCTATTAATTAAAAAAAACAATACAACAACGGTTAAAATAGTGATGAAAAAATCAAATTTTTTGAGCGTGGTTACACCTTTTTATAACGAGGAAAAAGAGATTTATGGTTTATTAAATGACATTTCTAATTATGAGAAGAAAAGTAATTTAATTAAAGAATATATTTTAATTAATGATGCTTCAAAAGACAAATCTCTATTTATAGTAAAAAAATTTTTTAAAAATTCAGATAGAAATTTAAAAAAGAAAATTAAAATTATAACCAATAAATCAAATATGGGATGGGCAAACTCTGTTAAAAAAGGTTATAAGTTGAGTAAAGGTAATTATGTTATGTTTTTACCAGGTGATGGAGAAATAAAGTTAACGAATTTTCTAAATAAAATATCTTTTGTAAGAGATGTAATTGTAGTTCAGAGAGGAGAAATGCCAGGAAGACCTTTGGGAAGAATAATTATTTCATATTTATTCAGATTTATAGTTTCATTGATTTTTAATATCAAACTTTTTGATTATAATACAATTATTATTCTAAACCAAAAAGTGGTCAAAAAATTTAAAATTAAATCAAATTCTTATTTTATAAATGCTGAGATAATAGTAAAATCATTTTTTTTTAAATTTAGTTTTGATTATTCGAAGAAACTAAAGCTTTTCCCGAAAAAAGACTATAAATCAACTTCACTTACATTTAATTCATTTTTAAAAGTTTCAAAAGATTTCTTAGAAACATTTAATTTTGTATATCTGAGAAATAAAAATTAATGAAAAATCAAAAAATTTTATATTTTCAATATTTGTTATTATTTTATTTTTCTATATTTTTTTTTAGAGGCAGGTTAGGCTCTGACGATCTTGAAGTATTTAATTTAGTAATAGCCTATAAGGAAATGGGTTTAAGTTTATCAGATTTTTCAAATTTTATTAAAGACAATTTTGAAGATAAAAAATTAAATTTAGAATATTTTGCAAATACAAATTCTCTTCCAGACTTTAAAACACTTCATGTAAGATTTATTTGGTTATTACAAAGTTATTTTATTATTTCCCTGGTTGAAATCTTTCAATTGTCTAAAGATAATTTTATGTTTTTATCACAATATTTATGTGGTCTAATTATAAGCATTTATACTTGTTTATCTTTTTTATTATTAACAAAATTTTTTCAAAAATCTTTAGATTTACATTTATCTGTATTATTAAGTTTACTAATTTTTTTTGGTACTGGTTTAATTTCTTTTTTTACAGGAAGTTACATTGAAAGTTTAATTGTTTTACTAATTATATCTAGACAACTTATAAAAAATAAATATTTTATCTTTTTAATCGATTATCTAATACTACTAATCAAACCTTATTATTTTTTAATATTAATTGCTTTTAGTTATTTTAATTTGTCTAAGAAAAATTTTGTAATTAAATCCGTCTATCCAATAATACTTTTTTTATCAATCGTAATAACAAGACAAATTTTGTTTGATGTAAGTTACGATCAGTATACCTCTGATTATAGTAACTTTTATTTAAGTATTTATTTTAGTTTAAATAATTTTTTTGATTTATTATTTTCTTTTGGTTATGGAATTTTTTTCACTTCTATTATACCGGTATTATTAATTGTTTTTGGTTACAAAAAAAATAAAACAATTTTCAAAATCCTGGCGGTAATATTACTGATGCTATTTTTTTCTTTGTTTGAGGGAAATCATGGCCAAGTTCCTGGAGGAAGGTACTTCCTACCAGTAATATTTATTTTTATTGATGAATTTGTTAACGGATTTAGTATAGTTTTGACAAGATATAAGACAATATTTTATACCTTAATTTTGTTATTAATTTTAAACTTACCAACACTAGAATATCGAAATTTTAGTTTACCCCAATATCATAAAAATTCCGCACTGACAGGTATTTCTCCTAAAATTTTAACAACTAAAACAGGCCATGAATACCCTGTAAGAAAAATTTATTTTAACCACGTTATTTTTGCTAATAAAGTTTTAATCTCCAAAATTAATAAAACAGAATTTTTAAATTTTGGTGAATACAATCTTCAAAATCAATCAATTTATCCAATGACAGGAATAGCTAGAGTTATATATATTCTAGAGTCTGACAATAAAATTTATAAAGACCAAATACCTAAATTTCTAAATAAAATAATTACACTATTAAAATTTATTTATTTTACTACAATAATTTCATTTTTAAGTTATTTAATCTTTATAATTGTTTCGACAAAAAAAAAAATTTAAAATTAATAAAATGAAATTTTATATTAATGAAAAAAGATTTAATCAGTATTATTGTACCAACACTTAATGCTTCATCTACAATTAAGTCGACACTTAAATCAGTTTTAAACCAAACATTTAAAAATTGGGAGGTAATTATAATTGATGGTTACTCGACTGATCGAACGATTTCTATAATTAAAAAATTTAATAACAAAAAGTTTAAGATTTACTTTCTAAATAAAAAAAAAGGTTTAGCTGAAGCAAGATATACAGGAATAAAAAAATCCAAAGGTAATTATATAGCTTTTCTAGATGCTGATGACTTGTGGAATAGAAATAAACTAAAGTATCAATTAAATTTTATGAAATCAAAACAAATTAAATTTTCTGCAACAAAATTTTCGATTTTAAGCAAAACATCTAAGTTTAATTCAGACACTAATATAGAACGAATTAATTATGATTATTTTTTGTATAATAGGCCAATTTGTAATTCAAGCGTTTTAATTGAAAAAAAATTAATTTTAAATATTGCACGCAAACACAGGTACAATATCTATGCAGAAGATTATTTGTGGTGGTTAGAGGTTATGAAGAAGAAAGTTGATTGTTATTTAATAAAAGAAAATTTGACAAATATAAGATTATCCAATGATAATAGATCAAAAAATTTTATTAAAAACTTTAAAGATCTTTATTTTATTTATAAAAAAATCAATAAATTAAGTTACTTTAAAATTATAAAAATTTATTTATTTTTAGTAAAAAACTCTTTTAATAAAATTATTTTTAAAATAAGAGCTATTTATTTAAATTATTAAAATGACTTTTGAAAAATTTTCATATGTTAATGTGGTGAGTTTTGTAATTTTTTTAATTCCAGTCGTACTCTTAACTGGCCCATTTCTTCCAGATTTATTTGTCACAATATTATCTATTAGCTTCTTATTTTATTCATTTAAACTTGGTATTAATAATTATTTTAAAAATTATATCTTTTATTTTTTTATTTGTGTTTGGTTTATACTTATAATTTCTTCATTAATTTCTGATTATCAATTAACTTCTTTAAAAAGTTCTATTGGATATATAAGACATATAATTTTTATATTCCTAGTAAGTTTTATAATTGATGAAAATAAAAACTTTTTAAAAAACTTAAATATTTGGTTAATATTTTTATTATCTATTGTAGCGATCGATGCTGTGTTTCAAAAGTTTTTTGGATTTAATTCCCTGGGTTTTAAATCTCCTGAAGAGTTAAAAATTACTGGTTTTTTAGGTGACGAACCTATATTAGGAACTTATTTTTTAAGAATATTTTCTATTTTGTTAATAGTTTCTTTAATTCTTAAAAAAAATGTAAATTTATACATTGGTTTATTTTACATAATAGTTATTCCAATAATTTTCTATAGTGGGCAAAGATCTATATTTTATTTATCTTTGTTATTTATACCATTTTTCTTGATTTTTATTCCTCATAATAAGTTTAATTATTTATCATTATTTTTGTTAATAATTTTTTTACTTTATAATTTTAATTTTAATTTAAATTACAAGCAGCGGATGGTTACTGATATCACATCAAATTATACAAAATTTAAACCCCAGGAGTATTCAGAAGACCAAAGGCATAAGTATTTCAAATTTTTATTTTATAGTCCACATCAAACAGTTTTATGGATCACATCACTAAATATGTTTTTTGAAAATAAAATATTAGGTATTGGTCCAAATAATTTCAGATATGAATGTGAAAATTTCAAAAAAGTAAAAGATAAAGAGTTTGATTATTGTTCCTCACACCCACATAACTTTTTATTTCAATTTCTAGCTGAAACTGGCTTTTTAGGATTTATATTTTATCTAATTGCTTTAATTTTTTTGATAAAAGAATTATGTCTTTTATTAATTAGAAAATTATTAAGAAAGCAAATTGATATTCCTTACTGTTTTGTTTTATTTGTATTGATTATAAACTTTTTTCCTTTTATACCCACAGGTAATTTTTTTAACAATTATCTATCAATAATTAATTTATTACCTGTTCCCTTCTTAATTTATTTGATTAGAAAAAAAAAATACAATGTTGAGTAGCTTAATATATATTCCCCTTTTTTTTTACATTTTATATTTTATTCTACAAAAAACTAAATTTGTCTCAAAATTAAATGATAAAGATTATAATAAACCACAAAGTTTTCATGATTTACCAACTCCCAGACTTGGTGGGGTTTTAATCATTTTAACAATATTGATAAGTATTTTTTTTACAAATATTAAGTTTTCATCAAATCAAATAATTTCATTTTTAATACTTAATTTTTTTTTAGGTTTTATAGACGATTTAAAAATTATTGTTAATCCATTCAAAAGGTTTGTAATTTTTTTAATATTTAATCTAATTTTAATAATTATTTTTAAACTTAAAATAATAGATTTTAATAATAATATTTTAAATTTTATAAATAATTACTCTGATTACACGGCATACTTACTTGTATTGTTTTGCTTATTTTTTTGTATTAATGGTTCTAATTTAATAGATGGATTTAATGGTTTGTTAACTATGCATGCTATAATTGTTTTATCCGTTTTAGTTTTAAATTTTGATTTAAATCAAATTTCTGAATTAAAAATTTTTATAATAATTTTTATTACAAGTCTTATTTGTTTCTTAATTCTCAACTTTCCATATGCTAAAATTTTTTTAGGAGATGGTGGATCATTTATTATTGGATCTATGATTGCAATTTCAATAATTTCTGTATCTAATGAATATGTAGAGATTTCTCCATATTTTTTTGCATCAATAATTTATTATATATTTTTTGAAATTTTTTTTTCAGTTTTCAGAAAGCTGTTTCAAAATAAAAATCCTTTTAAACCTGATAAAGAACATCTACATATGCTTTTGTTTAATTATATTTATAAAAAAACAAATAATTTCAAACAATCTAATTATTTAACCAGCATAGTAATTAATGCTTTTTATTTTATAACTATTGTACCTTTATTATTTTTTAAGAATAATTCTAAAGGAGTTGAAATTTACTTTTTTGTTTTATTATTATTTTATTTGACTAATTATTTTCTTTTAAAAAAATTAAATGACAAAAAAAATTAAACAAATAGTTATTTTAAATGGAGGGGATGGCAAAAGAGTTAAAAAACTAATCAAAAATAGACCAAAGTGTTTGATAAAATTTTATGGACATAGTTTTTTAAGCCTTCAATTAAAGTTGTTAAAAAAAAAAGGTTTTAATAAATTTTTAATTCTTACAAAAAAAAATAACAAATCCTTAAAAAAAGAAATTAATAAATTTAATTCAAAAAATATTCAAATCAAAATACACTCAGAGAAAAGCAAGTTAGGCACTGGTGGTGCTATCAAAAATGCATTTTCAAAATTAGATGAAAATTTTTCATTAATTTATGGCGACTCGTGGTTAGATTTTAATTTTGAAAAAATAAATCATAGATTTTATAAAAGTAAAAAAAATTCTCTTATCACTGTTATTTCAAAAAAAATTGTAGATCA
>CACIHO010000010.1 GCA_902586485.1 uncultured Pelagibacteraceae bacterium
AAAGTTTCTTGAGCTCTTTGTTCTGGTACTTCATAACCATAAGTATCTGGCATACTCCCCAGAGAGGATGTTCCAAAACTTAATTCTGTAACTTCCAAACCAGTATCTTTGATTTTATTTTTTTTCATAATTTAATTTAATTAGGTTCACTCTCCTAAAATACTATCATCTAATACCTTTGTGTCATATGTTGAATAAGAATGCCATCCGGCAACTGTTTGATCAAAATCAACAATACTACCAGTCATAATTCCTGACTCATCTGAGCACAAGAAAGCCAAAATCTTAGCAACATCCAATGGTTTGTTTAATCTTTTAAAAGGAACTTTTGACTCAGCTTTTTTTAACCAATTATCATCTGCGTTATGAAATTTTTTCTGAATTACTGTTTCTGCTGGTGTATCCGTCCAACCAAGATTTACACCATTCACTCTTATTTGATGACCAGAAACTGAATTCGCAACATTTTTAATCATTACTGCTAATGCCGCTTTAGAAGAGCTGTAAGCAGTTAAGAAAGGCATACCACTATATCCAGCCATTGATAAAATATGAGCTATAGTTCCTTTTTTTTTATCTCTTATCATTATTTTTATAACGTCTTGCATCATAAAAAGAGGAGCTTTAACATTTACATTAAAATTTTTGTCATAATTTTCCTCTGTTGTGCTTAAGATAGTTCCTCTCTCAGTAAAAGCGGCAACATTTATAAAAGAATCCACTGTATTAAATTTTTTATCAGTTTCAGAAACTATTTTTTTACAGTCTTCAAGTTTTTCTAAATCTGCTTGAACGTACAGACATTCCGTACCCATGCTTTCTATTTCAGATTTTACCTTGTTTCCTTTTTCATTATTTCTTCCGCAAATAGTTATTCCCTTAGCACCTCTGTTTGCTAGTAATTTTGCAGTCTCAGCTCCACTTCCTTGGGTACTTCCTGTTACAATTATTATCTTATTTTTAAATTGGTTAGATTGTTCAGATATATATTTATTAGACATTTTAAAATTTTATATCTATTACTTTACCACTTTCAAAGGATTCATATGCTGCATTAGCTATAATTAAAGCATTTCTTCCATCCTCAAACCCCACTAATGGTTTTGTTTTATTTTCAACACATTTTACAAACTCATTAAATTGATCTCTGTAAGCTTGCTGATATCTCTCGATAAAAAAGAAATGTATAGGTTCTTTTTCATTTGTTGATGTGCCTGTGTATCTTTCTAAAGAAGTAGGAGTTTGATTATTAGAGATTACCATTCCTTTACTACCAAATACTTCAACTCTTTGATCATATCCGTAAACTGCTCGTCGTGAGTTGTTAATATGAATTAAAACACCATTTTTTGATTTTAAAATAAACATAGCGGTATCCAGATCTTTTACTTGTTGTGAATTTTTATCAAATAATGCACCCCCAAATGCTGATACTTGAACTACAGGATCATTTCCTAATATAAATCTAGTTAAATCAAAATCATGAATCGTAGTATCTCTAAAAAATCCTCCAGCAGCTTTTAAATAATCAATTCCAGGAGGCTCAGGATCTCTACTCGTAATAACAACCATTTCCAATTCACCAATTTCTTTTTTTACCCTTGCTTGTTGTGCCTTTGAATGACTGGCATCAAACCTTCTATTAAAGCCAATTTGAATAGGAACGTTTGATCCTTTAATATTTTTCATGCACTCATTCACTTTATTGATATCTAAATCAATTGGCTTTTCACAAAAAATTGCTTTTCCTGCTTTTGCTGCCATTGTAATAAATTGAGTATGGGTTGGAGTAGCAGACGCTATAAGAACTGCATCAATATCATCTGCATTAATTGCCTCCTCTGGTGAAGACACTATTGAGCAATTTGTTGATTTTGCTACTTCTTTAGCAAACTTAGAATTAATGTCATATATGTATTTTAATTTTGCTTTTGGATGTGTTGCTATAAATTTAGCATGCATTTTTCCAATTCGTCCAGCACCCATCAAAGAAAAGTTAATCATAATAAAATAGAACAGAATTAAAAAATAAAATCAAGAAACATTTTTTTATTATTAATTAAGCATCAATTGAAAATATAATTTTCTTGATGCAAAAGATATCATCATTTAATAATGTTTTTAATTTTTAATAAATTTTGTATGTCAGTAAAATTAGGAATAGCACCAATTGCATGGAGTAATGATGATATGCCTGAATTGGGTGGAGACACATCTCTAGAGCAGTGTTTGTCTGAAGCTAGTCAGGCGGGATTTATTGGAATTGAATCTGGTGGTAAATTCCCAAAAAAATCAGAGGAATTAATTCCTAAACTTAATGAATTTAATCTAAATCTATGTTCAGGTTGGTATGGCGCCAATTTAAGAACAAATAGTGTGAATGAAGAAAAAAAAATTATTGAAGATCAACTTAAACTTTTTAAAGATTGTAATGCACCTTGTATGGTTTTTGCCGAAGTTTCTGGTTCAATTCAAGGAGAGCCAGATCGAAAATTATCTACAAGACCTCAAATGGATCTTGATGAGTCTAAAAAATATTATAAAAAAATTTCAGAAATGGGAAAATATCTCGAAGATGAAGGTATGCCACTTGCTTATCATCATCATATGGGCACTATAATAGAGACTGAAGAGGATACAATAAGATTACTTGAAAACACGCATGATAGTGTAAAACTTACATTAGACACTGGCCACATGTTATTTGCTCAGGGAGATTCCTTAAAAATATTAAATGATTTTAGCGAAAGATTGATTCATATGCATTGTAAGGATATTAGAAAAAGTGTTTTAGAAAAATCTTTAAAAGAAGACTTAAGTTTTAGAGGTGCATTTTTAGAAGGTGCATTTACAGTCCCAGGTGATGGATGCATTGATTACAAGCCATTGTTTGACGTATTGAAAGAAAAAAATTATTCAGGATGGTTAGTTGTAGAAGCAGAACAAGATCCAGCCAAAGCAAACCCATTTGAATATGCAAAAATAGGATACAAGTATTTAACTGAAACTTTAAATAATAGTAACATTGATATCTATAATAACTGACCGTCTATAAATAATAGTTAGTTCACCAATCTCAGGAGCAATTCAAATCGATTTAAAATTAAATTTTTTAAAAATATTTCTATATTATAATTTTACGATCTTAGATTTTTCTAATTTTTCATCAAAAAAATCAATAATATTTTGAATTGTCTCTTTACCCATTCTTGTCATGCATTCATCGGTAAAGGCTGCAGTATGTGGACTTAGGTAAACTTTTTCATTTTTAAGAAGTGGATTATTGTCATCAGGAGGTTCTTTTTTAAATACATCAATACCGGCACCAAAAATTAAATTTTCATTGAGCGCCTTATCAAGATCTTCTTCGTGGATAATGCCACCTCTTGCTGCATTAATAATAATACAAGTTTTTTTCATTGTTTTTAATAAGTTATAATTAATTAAATTTTCGGTTTTATCCGTCAAAGGCATATGTAGCGAAATAACATCCATTGTTTTTACTGCTTCAGCTAGATCTTCTACTTTTATTCCACCCAACTCTTCAATTTTATCCTTGTCTACAAATGGATCATAAACAAAGACATTCATTTCAAAGCCCAAACATCTTTTTATTAGTGCCTTTCCTATTCTTCCAAAACCCATTATCAAAAAATTTTTTTTCCATACTTCTATAGTTTTTGGTAATTTATTTCTGTCTTTAAAATTTCCGTCTCTTACTGTTTTATCAAATAAGTCTTTTCTTTTTGCAATATTTAACAAAACAAACATTACATGTTCTGCAACTGTAACAGCATTAGCGTTAGCTGTTATTGCTATTTTTATATCTTTTTCCTTTGCTTTTTTTAAATCAATATTGTCATAACCAACACCATGTCTTGAAATGATTTTTAAATTTTTTGCTCCTTCAAATGTTTCACCTGGAAGTTTTGCTATTCTTATTGATGCGCCATCACAATCTTTTAATTTAGATTTTAAATTTTCTATAGAGGTATCGTCAGTTACTTCTACATCATAATTAGGATGGTTATTAATTAATTCCATACCTTTTTCATGGACTTTTTGAATAATTAATATCTTTTTTTTACTACCCATAATTATATGTCACTTTTTTAGAGAGCGTTTTTAATACGAGAATTATTCTATAAAGTAAATTACTTTTTTGATTAAAGTTGTATTTATTAAATAATTAAAATAAATTTAGCTGTGAATTTGACAATTAATATTCTCCTGTCTTTTTATAATATCCTCGAGAAAATAAATACTTTTTTTTTAAGAATTGGCAGACAGTTTGCATGGATAGCAATACTTTTGATGGTGATTGTTATCTTGATACAAGTATTTTTTAGATATGTATTAAATAATGCGTTGCCATGGCCTGATGAGGTCGCAAGATTTTTGATGTTATGGATGACAGGATTGATTGCACCCTCTGCATATAGATGGGGTGGATTTGTTTCTATTGATTTATTGGAAAGATTTTTGCCAAAACTGATCTCTACATTATTAGCTTTATTTTTACTAATAGTATCTCTTTTTGTATTAGTTATAGGTTTAGAGTTAGGTTTTAAACATATTAACGCTGGATGGATATTTAGTTCCTCTTCGATAAAGATTCCTTTTCATTTGATTGGAGGAAAAGCAGAACCAATTAAATTAGCTTGGATGTATATGTCCTTACCAGTAGGGATTATTTTTTTAATATCTGTGAACATAGAATTAATTTTAAGAAATATTCTTACTAATTTTACAAAGTTAGACTTACCCGAAGACTACGATAAACAAAAGCTGGAGACACAATAATGTTAGTTTGGTTTCTCCCTCTTTTTTTAATATTTTTGTTAATTGGTTTACCAGTATTTTTTGGTTTGTTAGCAGCACCAGGAATTTTACTTTGGTTAAATGATCAAGCTAGAGATGGAGCTATGCTTTATAGAAATATTTATAATGGAATAGATAGCTTCCCTTTGATGGCGATTCCATTTTTTATGTTAGCAGGAGAATTAATGAACAGAGGAGGAATAACCCATCGTCTTGTTGAGTTTAGTCAGGCAATGATGGGTCATTTAAAAGGTGGATTAGCTCATGTCAATGTGCTGACTTCAATGTTGTTTGCTGGTTTATCAGGTTCAGCTGTAGCTGACACTTCGGCAATTGGATCAATGCTTATTCCTGCAATGGAAAAACAGGGATATACAAAAAAATTTGCAGCAGCCATTACTGCAGCTAGCTCTGTTATTGGACCCATAATTCCACCCTCAGGGATAATGATTATTTATGCGTATGTAATGGGTGAGAGTGTTGCAGCATTATTTTTAGCAGGAATTGTACCTGGTGTTTTAGTAGGAGTTAGTTTGATGGTCACAATAAAATTTATGGCTAAGAGATATAATTTTCCAGCAGTAACCGAAAAAAAAACTTGGAGCCAAAGAGGCAAGGCATCTCTTAAAGCTTTTTTTCCTTTAATGACACCAGTGATAATTTTAGGAGGTATACTTGGTGGAATTTTTACTCCAACAGAAGCATCAGCTGTTGCAGCTGCTTATGCAATGTTTATTGGTCTATTCGTTTTGAAATCATTAAAATGGAAAGATGTTCCTAAAGTAATGACAAAAGCAGCGATGGTATCTTCAGTGGTACTTCTTTTAGTTGGTGCTGCAATGGCTTTTAAAACAGTTGTAAGCTTATCACATGCACCTGAGCATCTTGCTGCATTTGTTTTGGGATTAACTGATAATCCATATGTTTTATTATTTCTCATAAATATTCTATTATTTGTTGTTGGAATGTTTTTAGATGCAGGTCCTGCTATAATTATTTTAGGACCAATTCTCGGTCCAGTTTTTGTTGAACTTGGAGTTCATCCTGTACACTTTGCAATTATAATGTCTGTTAATTTAACAGTTGGTTTAGCAACGCCACCAATGGGTCTTGTCTTATTTGTTGCATCTTCTGTTTCTGGGGAAAGAGTAGAAACAATAGCAAAAGCTATATTGCCATTCTTAGCAGTAGAAGCTATAGTTATATTTTTAATAACATATTTTCCGTCAATTTCGATGACGATTCCTTTGCTTACTGGATTCGCAAAATAACTTTAATTATTTTTTTTTACTAGTCGATAGACTCTCTAATTCAATTTAAGTATAGTTTTGATACATAAATATTTAATGAGAGGGAAATAATTATGAGCAAATTAATAAAATCATTTTTTTCATTATTATTCTTAATCAGTTTTACTGCATCTGTTTCAGCTGCAGATTACAACTTGAGAATGACGATGAACTCTAATGATCAAGATGAAGATTATGATGGTGCTGTAGTATTTAAAAACTACGTAGAAGCTGCTTCAAATGGAAAAATAGCTGTAGAACTTTTTGTAGGTACGCAGCTTTGTTCAAAAGGTGCAGAATGTTTACAAGGTGTATCTGATGGAAGTATAGATATTTATATTTCTACTTCTGGAGGTGCTGCAGGTGTATTCCCATATGTTCAAGTTTTAGACTTACCTTATCTAATGGCTGATGACAGAATTGCTGAAGATGTAATGCAAGGTGATTTTGTAAGAACAATGAGAAAAATGGCACTAAAAGATTCCAATGACTCAATTAGATTGATGACAATTGGAAATACTGGAGGATGGAGAAATTTTGCTAACACAAAGAGAAGAATTGCAAATCCGTCTGACATGAAAGGTTTAAAAATCAGAACAGTTGTAGCTGATTTACCTCAGGAACTTGTAAGAGCATTAGGTGCATCTCCAACTCCTATTCCATGGCCTGAATTATTTACATCATTTCAAACTGGTGTAGTTGAAGGTTCTAAAAATGGAATTACTGACATTATGAACATGAAGTTTCCTGATGCAGGTCTAAAATACGTTACTTTAGACGGTCACGCATATATGGGAGCATTATGGTGGATGAACAATGCAAAATACGAGTCAATGTCACCAGATCTAAAAAAAGTAGTGACTGATGGTTTCTATGCTTTGCAGCAAGCAACTTTTGCTTCTCCTAAGAGAAAATCAATCAAAGCTTATGAGGACTTTGTAGCAGGTGGTGGAGATTTATACGTACCAACGCCTGATCAAAAAGCTAGTTTTAAAAAAGAAGCTAGCCCAGTGTATGATTGGTTTAAAGCTAATGTTAAAGGTGGAAAAGAAATTTTCAACGCTTTAACTAAAGCTGTAGCTAAAGCAGAGAAAAAAGCATCGAGCGCATACAAAAAAGATTTATAATTTTAAATTAATATAATGGGGCGAATTAATTTCGCCTCATTATCTAAAAGGATATATCCAAGATTTATAATCTTTTATGAGAATATGAGCTTTTTCAATTTGTTCAGGAGTCATTTTTTTAATAACTTCTTCCTGAGAAATTGCAGCATCAGGATCTCCACCAATAGCAGACAAACCGTACCACATATAAGCTCTAACAAGATCGGGAGCGGGGAGTCCTCTACCAATTTCGTAATACCACCCCACACCAGATTGAGCGCCAGGATGACCTTTCATAGAAGATCTGAGATACCATTCAAAAGCTCTAACATCATCTCTTTCAACACCAAGGCCCATAGCGTACATAATTCCAATAAGCTCTTCAGCATCAGCATTACCAGATCTAGCTGCTGGCATAAGTTCTTCCATAGCTTCTTTAAATTTTCCTTCTTCCATCAAATCTCGAGCATTTTCTATTTCTGCAAAAACTATGGATGGAAGAAACAAAAGTATAAAAAGATATTTAATCATTTAAAAATAATAATATTTATAATTCCATTTTTAATTTCAGTAAATAAAACTTACGCTACTGATTTACCAAAACCATTAAAGAGCGAAGATTTCCATCAAGTTGATATAGAAAAAGTTAAAATTGGAAGACTTTTATTTCACGATAAAATTTTATCTGCAAATCGAAACATTGCTTGCGCAACCTGCCATAGTCATGATCTAGGAGGTTCAGATGGACTTTCGTTAGGAATTGGTGAAGGAGGACAAGGTATAGGATTAGAGAGAACTGCAGGTGCGGGCGATGATAAAATAAAAAAACGAATTCCAAGAAATGCTTTAGCTCTATGGAATTTAGGATTTAAAGATATTACAACATTGCTTCATGACGGTAGAGTGACTAAATCTGATATATTTGGTAATGGTTTTAATACCCCAGCGCAAGAACTACTTCCAAAAGGACTTGATAATATAGTTGCAGTTCAAGCTTTGTTTCCAATGACTAGACAGTTTGAGATGGCAGGAAACCCAGGTGAAAATGAAATTATAGGTTTAGTCTCTAAAGTTGGAAAAGATAGTATGAGAATTGATAGGGTATGGCCTGTAATTACACACAGGATTAGAGGAATTCCAGAGTATGTTGAGTTATTTACAAATGCTTTTGATGATGTTAACGGTCCTTTAGATATAAACATTACACATATTGTTAATTCAATTGCTGCATTTGAAATTCATGAATGGACATCTTTTGACTCTCCTTTTGATGAATATTTGAATGGAGATAAACATGCTTTAACTTTAAAGCAAATAAATGGGATGAATTTATTTTATGGAAAAGCAAACTGTAGTTCTTGTCATTCAGGATCTTTGTTGTCAGATCAAAAATTTCATTCAATAGGAATTCCCCAGTTTGGTCCTGGAAGGACACGCCCTTTTGATCCTTATGCACGTGACGTCGGCCGAATGGTCGAAACAGATAATATAAACGACATGTATAAATTTAAAACGCCAGCATTAAGAAACGTTTCTTTAACAGCTCCCTACGGTCATAATGGTGCTTATCCAACTTTAAAATCAATAATTAAGCATCATTTAAATCCAATTAAAATGAATAAGAATTGGAAACCTGAATATGCAAATTTACCTAAGGCAACTTGGTTAGAAGAAATTGATTTTGTAACCTTTTCAGACAAAAGAGAACAAGACAGAATTCTATCAAGCATTGACATACAGCCTATAGAATTGAATGATAAAGAAATTGATGAACTTGTTTCTTTTCTCAAATCTTTAACAGGCAGAAGTGGAAATCAGAGACCACTGGGTAAACCAGATAAAGTGCCAAGCGGGCTAAGTATTGATTAAGTTTTTAAATTAAACTGATACAAACATAATATGAAAAAAATAAAATATGGAATTATTGGAGCAGGGACAATGGCTCGAGAACATATTTTAAATATATCATTAATTGATAATGCTGAAGTAGTTGCACTTGCTGATCCTCATGAAGTTTCATTAAATCAATGTAAAGAAATTCTAAAAACAAAAGTTTTTTGTTTTAAAAATCATTTAGAAATGATTGAAAAAAATATTGTTGATGTGTACTTAATTTCATCTCCTAACTTTACTCATATAGAAATCTTGAAAGATGTAATCAAAACTAAAAAACACATATTAATAGAAAAACCATTATGCACTAATACAAAAGATTGCTTAGAAATAAAAAAACTTACAAAAGATTATCCTTCAGTATTTTGGACTGCAATGGAGTATAGATATATGCCGCCAGTTTCAAAGTTTATTAATGAAATTCATAATAACAAAATTGGTAATTTAAAAACTTTAACCATAAGAGAACATAGATTTCCTTTTTTAAAAAAAGTAAATGATTGGAATCGTTTTGAAGAAAATACTGGTGGTACACTTGTTGAAAAATGCTGCCATTTCTTTGATTTAATGAGATTGATTATTCAAAGTAAGCCGCTCAGTGTTTATGCAAGTGGTGGTCAAGACGTTAACCATTTGGATGAAGTGTATAATGAAAAAAAGCCAGACATCATTGATAATGCCTATGTGATTGTAAATTTTGAAAATGGAGCAAGAAGTTTGCTTGAGCTTTGCATGTTTGCAGAAAATTCTGACATGCAAGAAGAGCTTGTAGCCACAGGAAATAAAGGCAAAATTGAAACTTCGGTCCCTTCTAATGATTCAGGTAAAACCTCATCAAATATAAGAATTGGAATGAGAGATGGCAAAACACATGTTGAAAATATTGAAGTAGATAAAAAAATTCTTGAGGCCGGCCACCATCATGGATCTACCTACTACGAACACTTAGCTTTTTTGAAAGCTATTGAAAGTAATTCAGATCCAGAGGTTTCATTAGAAGATGGTTTAATTGCTGTTGCAATGGGTGAGGCTGCAGAAAAATCAATAAAACAAAGTCGATTGATAAATCTAGAGGAAATAATTAATTAAAAAAATCTGTAATTTTTTTAACTATAAAGTCACTTACTCTAACGTTTGACTCTGTTGTTACACCAGAGATATGAGGTGTCAAAATACAATTCATACCTGGTTTTATTTTGTGATAAAATTTGCTCTCTATTGGTTCATTTTCAAAAACATCTAGAGCAAATCCAGAAATAATATTTTTATGGTAAGCTTCAATTAAATCACTTTCATTTATTATACCTCCTCTTGAGGTATTTATTATAATTGGTTTATTCTTCATTTGAGAAAATGAAAATTCATTTACCATGTTTTTTGTTTCATCTGTTAAAGGCAAGTGTATGGAAATGATATCTGATTTTTCATATATCTCCTTTAAACTTGATAATTTAGCGTCAATTTCTTTATCATTTATTTCTTTAACATAAGGATCGTAGGCTAAAATCTTTAAACCATTTTTTGAAGAATACTCAGCAACTTTTTTTCCAATTATCCCAAATCCTATTATCCCTAAATTTTTTTGGTTTATTTCTATGGACTTAATTGTTGTTCTTGGCCATTCACCTTTGATAGTTCCATTATGAAACATTGGGATTTTTTTTATAAGAGACATTGATGAAGAAACGACATATTCAGCAACAGAATCTGCATTCATTCCTGTAGCTGGTTGAACATGAATTTTTTTATTTTTGCAATATTCTGTATCAATATTATCTAAGCCAACACCCAACCTTCCAATAAATTTTAACTTTAAGGCATTTTTTAAAATGTCTAAATTTACCTGAGTTTTATTTCTAACAATTAGACCTTCATAATCTTTAATCATGGTTATTAGTTGTTTTTCATTTTCATATAATTTTTCATCATACTTAACATCAAATTTTTTATTTAAATTTTCTAAACTACTTTGATTGATAAATTCTGTAATTAAAATTTTAGTCATTAATTTTTTTAAATATTAAACTAAATTTGACAAGTCTCTTTTATTATTCTTAAATGTCGGCAAAGGATACTTAAATGCATGTTTTCCGATACGTCTTTCTTTTGCATTCTCCCAAAGAGATAACCATTGTTTAAAATTTTGAACTTTAAGATTGTTTTTATTTTTACTTCTAACATAGAAGTTTGGAAGCGGCTCCCTGCCTGATGGTTGTCCTGCAACATTATACCTTAAATCAGCACTAATTCTAAAATCATTTGATCTATTTGGTAAAGAGCAGTGAATAGAATGTTTGTGCAATAATATTATATCACCTACATTTGCTTCTAAATAAATGTGCTCCATATCATCAAGTAATTTACTATTTTTTAATTCCACCTGTCCTCTATATCCAGATACATGGTTTAATAATCCCATTTTATTAATTTTTTTTACTGTAATCATACATCCATTCTTTTTAGTAGTTTTGGTGAAAGGAATCCACACTGTAACCATATCAGTTAATTTTTGTCCTCTAGAATTTAAAACTGCAGCGTCTTGATGCCATGGTGTTCTACCACTTAAGCCGTCATTAATTGATCCTCTTGGTAATTTTTTTTCAGGTTGTTTGATTCTAGTATTTTGGACAGGGTTAGACATTATTTCTTTCCCTAAAATTTTTTCAACAACATCTAAAATTCTTTTATTTGTAATTAAATTCCATAATGATTGAGTAGCGAAATAATCACTATCTTTTTTAACATGGTCTCTTGGTAATCTTGTGTTAAAATATTGATCCAGATCATAAATATTAAGTTTTGATATATATGAATATTTTTTTTTAAAATTTAGTGTAAGAACTTTTTTAATATCAGTTTTTTTTGCATACTTTTGAATGAGACAATCCATGACAAATTCCATATCATTAAGAACAGGTTTTAAGTCTCTTCTATAGTCAAGTATATTTTTAACAATTAAGTACCCACTCTCGTATAATTTTTTTTGAAGAGTATTTGTCATTGTTTAAATTTATTTTATCATAGAAATAATTTCAATGTTTTGGTGCTGTGGTTAAATAGTTCACGTCATGAAAAGAGGTTAACATTCTTTTTTTGTTGCTAATAATATGAGGATAATATGAGATTCCTTTGTAATTCCATATAACTGGTTTATTTAAAGCATAACTTCCATAAATAAAAAAACGTTTTGGACAATTTTTCTCCACAAAGCGCTTTACTCCATGATAGGAATTTGGAGTAGATTGAAAAAAAACAACAGTACCTTTTTTGGGTGTAAAAGACTTAACTATTTCAAGCTCATCTATTTTTGGAAATCTTCTAAAACTTTTTCTTAAATTTTTTTTTGCCTTTTTCCTGTAGATAGTAAGAGAGCCACCATTCTTTTTTGGTATGTCTGTTAAATAAATTAAGAAATTATATAACCTAGTTATATCATCCCTATGAGGTCTTAGTCTATATCCTCCTTTGGATACTGAAAAGTCAATATCTAAATTTACTTTAGGATTAGTATAATTATTACCCAACACTTTTTTCAATTCTTTAGAATTTACTTTTTTTTTAATAGTAAACTTTTTAGGATTAAAGGATTTTGGTTTATGTAAATTAACCCACGATCCATCTTTAAAATTTTTAATAAAAATACTCTCAATTTTTTTATAAAAAGTATTGCTATTAAAAAGCTTAAAAAGTTTTGCAGAGTTAACTGAGTTTTTGATATATGAGTTAAAATTTTTCGAACCTTTATTTATTCTACTTCTACCACCCATAATCATATCATCAAATGATTTAGAATTACTGATTTCTTTAATTAACAAATTACAGATGCTTTTAGAAACAACGTTGTCACCAACTAAAACTGGAAAGTTACTTTTGATTTTTTTTAATTTATTTGTACTAAGCATTTAGCTGTACATGCCTTCTTTCACTTTAATCATTTTATACATGAGATCATTTAAGGGTGTCTTAACACCATGTTTTTTACCTATTTTTGAAACCGCACCACTAATGAAGTCTATTTCTGTTTTTCTCTTGTATTGAACGTCAAAAGCCATTGATGATTTGTTAGTTTGCATTGAATCTACAATTTTATTAAACATAAATAAGCATTCATCCTCAGAAACATTTACACCATCAGCAAGTGCAACTTCTCTAGTTTCTAAAATTATTTCTTTACCTAAACCACGAGATACTTCATTTGCTTTGTTGTTTATATATAAGTCAGTATGATGAAGATCAAAAATCGCAGATAATGGTCCAATTGCTGTTAGAGCAAAAAGTTTCATCCATTTTCTTTTCTTCACATCCTCTGCAGCAATCATTTCAAGATTGTGAGCGGTAAAGGTATCTGCTATTTCTTTAATTCGATCAGAAATTCCTCCCTCGTACTCACCAATCCAAGATGGTAACGAACCATGATTCATTATATGTCCAGGACCCAAAATATTCGAAGCCTGAGTAGTTGTTCCACCAATAACTTTTTCATCACCCACAATACTTTGGATAATTGCTTCATGACCAATACCATTTTGAAAAGACATGAACACTGTTTTGTCTCCTATGATATTTTTAACACTATTTAATGCTGGTTCTAAAGCTGTAGCTTTACACATAACAATCACAGCATCTACTTTATTCAACGAGGATGGGTCTGAAGTAGCTTTCACTTTAATTACTCGATTACCACCATGTCCGTCCATTTTTAAACCATCTTTATTAATTGCATCTACATGTTCTTTCCAAACATCAATTAAAATTATATTTAAACCTTTTTCAGAGAGTAAACCGCCAAATAAACAACCCATTGCTCCTGCACCAAGCACAGCCACTTTTAAATCTTTATTAATCATCGTTATCTTATTTAAAATTATTTATGTATAGAAATTATATATATTATCTATAGACATTATGCAAAATAAATAATAGCTTATTAACATCATGCAATTAAAAATAGAAAAAGGAATATTTAAAGATTATTCATTAAAAGTCATTTCAATTGCATTAAGAAAAGGATTGTCTGAAAATTTCAAAAAAGTTGAAGTAGAAGTGGTAGATTGCCCAAATCTTAGAAATTGGGATTGTCCATCAGAAGGAATTAGTGGAAATCAAAAAATAATAGACGTTGGTGGAGAGCCTTATATGCATGATCCAAAATTTATTGGTGCAGAGTTTGACTATCAAGAAATATCTAAAATGATTGATTCTGAAAAATCTTATGCTTTAGGAGCTGGATCAGGTGCAATGTCATGTTTAGATGGTCATTGTGGAGAATTAGTTATAAATGAAAATTTAATAACTGATGAATCTAAATCAATAATAGCAAGAGTAACTCCTGACAAAAAATGTGTTGTTGAAAAATATTCTGCAAAAAAACATGGTGGACTTGGAAATATTTATTATACAGATGGTAAACAAGGAAAAGTAATTAAAATCAAAATCAAAGGCAGAAATGGAGAACAAGGTTCTTTGCCTCAAGCAATAAGGTCTTCTTTACTAAAAAATTTGAAAATTAAAGATAATGAGCACATGTCTCTCGCAGGT
The DNA here is from genome assembly GCA_902586485.1 of uncultured Pelagibacteraceae bacterium. Classification (GTDB taxonomy): domain Bacteria; phylum Pseudomonadota; class Alphaproteobacteria; order Pelagibacterales; family Pelagibacteraceae; genus Pelagibacter. The sequence goes on from CACIHO010000010.1 coordinate 14,648, forward strand.
GTGTTTAGAGTATTAAATGGAAAAATAAGATCTCACGTGCAACCTGATTATAAAGATATTAAACACGAGTATTACGATCCAAAACAAATGAAATGTGTAAAAGATTTTCTTCAATTTTATGAACCTGTTGGACCAAAATTACAATGCTATACAGTTCTTTGGACTGGTGATCCAACTGGGGGAGAATTAAATTTAAGAGAATCTGGCGAACATACTCACTTTCATTCATACGAGCATGACAGAGACGCTGGCCATTATCATTTTGATGTAACACCAGAGGAAATAGAATACGAATGTTATTTTAATACTGCAACAGAAGTACATAGAGTAAACAACATTTATAAAGAACTATTAAGTAAAAATAGTATTGAATAGAAAACTCAATGAGTTTAAATTTATTTAAATGAAAAGACAGTTCAAGTATCCAAAACACTTTGAAGAACAAAAAAAAATTCCAAAACTTACTCAAAAAAGAATTCAATTAGCAGAAATATCACTTGGTGATTTTGAAGGAAGATTAGCCAATGAATTATTGAATTGGTTTTCTTTAACCCCACAACATTGGATAATGTTGCATATGGTTATGCTTGCTTATTACAAAAATAAATCAATTACCAAAAATCAATTACTCAAAGTAATTGAGAAATCATATTTAACCTCAAACGTTTATATCGATACAGCAATTAAAAAAGGTTATTTTAGAATTATTAGAAACGAGAGAGACAAACGATCTATTTTTATTTTACCTGCAGTAATTACTATCAAAACCTTTGAGGAGTTTATTGATAGAAGAGATATTCTTTATAAAGGAATTAAATGAAGAATATTTATACATGGGCCGCTAAACCAGCGAAGCGAACATTGACTGTAGCAGATTTAAAATCAGCTAAAGGAAAAAGAAAATTTACACAAGTTACAGCGAATAGTGTTGAAGAAGCTGATGCGGCTGAAAAGGCAGGCTTTGATATGATTATATCAAACGCAAAAAACGTAATTCCTGTTAGAGAAGGTTCAAGAAATTTATTCTTAACAGCAGCTTTAGTATTAAATGAGTTTGTAACAGCAGATGATATCATGCGTGGCGCTTTTAAAGCGTTAGAGAATGGTGCGGATGCAGTTATGACTCCCAGAAGTATGGATATAGTTGAAATGTTAGCTAAGGAAGATGTTCCAGTTATGGGGCATTTAGGTTTGGTTCCAAGAAAATCTACTTGGATTGGTGGCTTGAGGGCAGTGGGCAAAACTGCAGATGAAGCATATGATCTATTTCAAAAGTTTAAAAGATTAGAAGATGCAGGTGCTTTTTCTGCAGAGTGTGAAGTTATACCTGAAAATGTAATGGGTGAAATTTCAAAGCGTACAGATATCGTTACTGTTTCATTAGGTTCAGGAAAAAATGCTGATGTAATGTATTTATTTATGGAAGATATTTGTGGTGATACTGAAAATCCTCCACGACATTCTAAAGCATATGGAAATTTATTAAGACTAAGAGGTCAAATTAAAATTGAAAGAGTAAAAGCACTTAGAGCTTTTAAAAAAGACTCTATGACTGGTAAATTTCCAGGAAAAAAACAATCATCAAATTTAGAAAAAAAACAATTTGAGAAATTTTTAGATCAATTAGATTAGTAAGTCGCGTTATCGTCTTTTTTTGATAATGAACCTTTCATTTTATCAACTGTAGCTTTTGCACCAGCACTTAGAGCCCTTAAATCAGACGCTATAGTTACAAAATTAAAACCTTTTTCAATCATCTTAGTTGCATATTCTGTGGTACCATTATGAATTCCTGCAAAAATATTATTTTTTTTAGCATGTTCTAAAATTCTTAAAATTTCTGAATAAGCTTTGGTTGACTCAGGTCTATCAAAACCAGGTTTTTCACCTATAGCTAAACTTAGGTCAGCTGGTCCAATATAAATACCATCAACACCTGGTGTAGACATAATTTCATCAAGGTTTTCCAATGACTCTTTTGTCTCTATCATTGCCAATTTTAGTATTTCTTGATTAGCGTGATCTGCATAATCAGGTCCTCCATAAATTAAACCTCTAACAGGTCCAAAACTCCTGTACCCATCTGGTGGATACATACATGCTTGGACAAAATTTTCTGCTTCTTTTTTATTACTTACCATTGGGCATATAATTCCATAACATCCAGCATCTAATATTTTCATTATTTGACCAGGTTCATTCCAATTTACTCTTGCTAAAGGAGTTACTTCTGTTGTGGATATTGTTTGCATCATTGGTAGTGCATTACTGTAATCTACTAAACCATGTTGCATATCTACGGTAAGAGAATCCCATCCTTGATGAGCCATTGCTTCAGCAGATGCAGTGCTAGGAATGGCACACCAACCATTGATTACGGGCTTACCGTCCTTCATCATTTGTTTAACTTTGTTTTTTCGCATTATTTATATTTTTAAGCCCATGTGAGTGTATTTCACATTTAGATAGTCTTTAATTGCTCCTGAACCACCTTCACGACCATAACCAGTTTGTTTAATACCTCCAAAAGGTGCTTCAGCAATTGCAACAACACCAGTATTAACTGCAACACAACCAGACTCTAGCTTTTCAGATCCAATATGAGCTTTGTCCATAGAATTTGTGTACAAATAACTACATAATCCTAAGTCATTATCATTTGCTCTTTCAATTACCTCATCAAAAGTTTTAAAAGTTAAAATTGGAACTAGTGGACCAAAAGGTTCTTCTTTCATTATTGTAAAATTATCTTTTACATCGTCAAAAACTGTTGGCTCATAATAATATCCTTTATTGAAACCAGAAGGTTTCTGTCCACCCATCAATACTTTAGCTCCTTCTTTTTTGGTAGTTTCAACGAGTTTTTCTATTTCTTCCAATCTCTTAGCTGTTGTTAAAGGTCCTAGATCCACACCTTTATCCATACCGTTTCCAATTTTTAATTTTTTTGCTCTTTCGATAAAAGCATCAACGAACTCATCTTTTCTGTTTTCTTGGATATAAAATCTATTCGGTGAAATACAGACTTGACCGTTATTTCTAAATTTACCAGTTATTGCTATATCAGCTACTTTGTTCATATCCACATCTTCACATACAATAAAAGGTGAGTGTCCGCTAAGCTCCATAGTAACTCTTTGAACTTTATCAGCTGCTTTTTTTAAAATAATTTTTCCAACTCTAGTTGATCCAGTAACTGAAACCTTTTTAATAATATCAGATTCCATTAATTCATTTGATATTTCAGCAGGGTCACCTGACAAAAGACTAACCACGCCATCTGGTACACCAGCTTCTTTACAAATGTTTACTAATTCCATCACAGCACCAGGAGTAATTACGTCTGGCTTGCAAATTACAGAACATCCTGCAGCTAACGCAGTAGAAATTTTTCTTGATGCCAAAACTATTGGGAAATTCCAAGGAACTAAAGCTGCAACAACTCCTACAGGTTGATAATAAACATGAACCCTAGTATCTGGAAATCTACTTTGTTGTGTTTGACCATAAATTCTTTTTGTTTCCTCAGCATTCCACTCAAAAATATCAGCACCACCACCAACTTCACCAACCGCTTCAGTTAGAGGTTTTCCAACTTCAAGAGTTAACCATTTTGCAATAACATCTTTTTTTTCTCTCATCATGTCAGCAATTTTTCTAAGTACATAAGCTCTCTGCCATGGTGCAGTGTTTTTCCAAACTTCCAAACCTTTTTCTGCAGACTTTAATGCTTTTTGCACTTCAATAGATGAAGCTTTCGATGCTTTTCCAATCACTTCTTCCGTTGCAGGGTTGATTACATCATAAGTTTCTTTTTTTTCAGCTTGTTGCCATTTACCATCAATGAATTGTCCAAATTTTTCGTACATAGAATTTATTTTTAAGTTTACTTAATTAGGTTTTTTAATTTATAATTAAAATTATATATAAACACTATACATATTAAAAGATAAACATATTTATGAAAAAAATTACACTCACATGTGCTCATGCAATAGTTAAATATTTAATTGCTCAAAAAATATTAATTAATGGCAAAAAAGAACCTTTATTTCCAGGTGTCTTTGGAATTTTTGGACATGGAAATGTAGCCTGCTTAGGTCAAGCATTAGAGGAAAATCAAAAAGAACTTCCAACATATAGAGGGCATCATGAGCAAAATATGGCTCTTACAGGAATTGGTTATGCGAGAGCAAAAAGAAGACAACAAATTTTTGTAGCGACATCCTCTGTTGGACCTGGAGCAACAAATATGGTTACAGCTGCAGCAGTTGCTATGAGCAATAGATTACCAATTTTATTTTTACCTGGTGACACTTATGCAAATAGAATGCCAGATCCAGTACTGCAACAAGTTGAACAATTTAACAACCCAAGCATTACTGCAAATGATGCTTTCAAACCAGTTACGAGATATTTTGATCGTATCACTAGACCTGAACAAATAATTCAATCATTTCAAATAGCAGTTCAGACAATGTTAGATCCTGCTGATTGTGGTCCTGCTTGTATTTCATTGAGTCAAGATATCCAAGGCCAAACTTTTGATTATCCAGCAGAATTTTTTCAAGAAAAAGTTCACACAATTCGAAGACCAAGACCAGATGAATTTCAAATTAAAGAAGCAGCTGATAAAATTAAATCTTCAAAAAATCCAATAATAATATCTGGAGGTGGAGTATTTTATTCAGATGCAATGGAAGAATTGAGTCAGTTTGCAATTAAACACAACATCCCAGTTACACAAACTGTAATGGGCTACTCAACAATGAAGCGAGACCATTCTCATTTTGCAGGTCAAATTGGAGGCCTGGGAGGAAAAAATACAAATACATTAGCAAAAGAAACTGATCTTGCCATTGCGGTTGGAACAAAACTTGCTGATTTTACAACAGGATCATGGGCAAATTTTGAAAACGAAAATTTCAAATTAGTTTCTATTAATGTATCAAGATATGATGCTAATAAACATTTAGCACAAGCAGTTGTTGGAGATGCAAAAGTTTCATTAACTGAACTTTCTCAAGTCTTAGGTGATTGGAAAGTAGGAGAAGATTGGAATAAAAAATCTCAAATTGAGCTTAAGTCATGGAATGAACATATAGATAA
>CACIHO010000011.1 GCA_902586485.1 uncultured Pelagibacteraceae bacterium
ATGATTATATGTGGTGGTATTACGAAGATTATAAAAAAAATCCGTCAACCCCAATAAATAATTTTATTAAAAAAAATATTTCAAATATTTCAAATCTAACCGTTTGGCATCAAGTAATAATTCAAAAAACTTAATTATAATTTTACTTTATTAAAGGCATTATTTTTAAATAGATTAGCTTCTCTAATATATCTTCTAACCATTTGTGTTGTTTTATGTCCCGTCATAGCCATTATGCTTCTTTCATCTGCTCCTGACTCAGCTGCTACAGTTGCGAAACCCGATCTTAGGCTATGACCTGCAAAGTTTTTATTTTCTATTCCTGCTAAATTTAAATACTTTTTCATTAATAAAACTACGGATTGGTCAGTTAATCTTTTATCTGTTAATGTCGAACCTTTTGAAAACCTTCTAAAGATAGGTCCAGATTTGATTTTAGAAATATCTAGCCATCTTTTAAGATTAACTATTGGGCAATATACTTCATTAGAAAAGTAGGGCAGACCTTTTATCATCCCTTCACCAAATTGATCTGTTTTTGATCTTTTAATAGTGATTTTGAGCCCTTCAGGCACAAATTCTAAATCCTCATGATCAATTGAAATCAGTTCAGTTCTTCTAAAGCCTCCTCCAAAGCCAATTAATATTATTGATTTGTCTCTAAGTTTTTTTATATCCTCTGTTTTTTGTTCATTTATTACATTAATAATTGATTTTAAATGATTGATTAATATAGGTTTTTTACCTTTCTGAATACTTCCTTTGACCCTTCTTATTCCCATTAAATTTTCAACGATGATTGGATGTTTGGTGTCTAGATAATGCCCCTTAAGTCTATGAACCATGCTTATTGATACTAATCTTCGTCTTAAAGTGCTTATTCTAGAGTTTTTAGAGAGATGGGTTAGGTACAAGGAAACTATTTTTGGCTCTGTTGGTAGTGGATTTAATCCATGTTTAGCACAAAAAGCCCCGAAGTCTTTAAAGTCTGATTTATAAGCTCTTAAAGTATTATTAGCCTTTGAGCTTTTGAGGTTATTTAAAGTTGCCTCATGTAGCGATTTCAGGTCAGTTGTTAGCTTATTCATATTATTACTATCGATAACAATTAATTATCGTTAGTAATATATCAGGTATTTTATAATGTCAAATAAAATAATTTATTAATTTAAAGGACAATTAATGGCATTGTGAGAACAACGAGTATAAAATATTATTTAAAGATGGGCATAGACGGAGTAATTGAACCGATATATTTCTTAATAACATCATTTGGTTTTGCAATATTGAGTTTTATTAATTATAGAAAATCTGGAAAAACACTGGAAACTATTTATCTTTCAATTTTAACTGTTTTCTTTATTGTCTGCTTCATTATTTTAAATTTTTATTGATGAAAGGTACTAAATTTCAATTAAAAGTCTGGAATTACCTTAAAACTATACCAAAAGGGACTGTTAAAACCTATAAACAGGTAGCAATAGGTATAAAAAGCCCTAAATCAGCGAGAGCTGTAGCTAATGCATGTGGAAAAAACCCTTATGCCCCCAAAATACCATGTCATAGAGTAATTCGGTCGGATGGAGGACTTGGTGGGTACTCAGGGAGAGGTGGAATCAAGACAAAGCAGCGTTTATTGAGATCTGAAAAAGTTGATGTTTAGAGACTTTTTTGGACTATTTTACGGTCAAAAAACAAGTAAAATCAATGTTTTTTCAATATTTAAGCGTATTTTAGTGTGAATAGTGTTATGCACCCTTCAGTTGTACTATATATCGAGATATAACAAAATAAAGCACCTCTATGGCCGTTTAAAACATATATTCTATAACTGCATTGCTCTACTTTTTAATGATTACAAGGCTTATTTTAGCGTCTAATTTCACAGAATTTTTTATGAATTTTTATTCCCCTACTCACATGGTTTAATAAGAATTTTGAATTTTGTGTATAATTAGCTTAAAAAACTATTGGTATTAAACACTTTTAAGCATAGTGCTTTATTTTCTCTTACATCCTTGTTATTTTTGCCTTAGTTGTTAAAAGTGTATCTGTTATTTCTAATTTTCTCGTATAAACACAGTGATTTATTTTAATTTATATTATTTAATAAAATAAATTTATATAATAATTACAATAGTTTAAAAGATTATATTAAAGTATTACATTATATAATAGTAAATATTTATTTACTATTAATTAAACGACTAAGCAAATATTCCCTTCTAGAAATATATAAACCACTGAGAACAATAATAAACAAACCTAAATAAGTCCAATTATCAGGTAACTCATGAAAGAAATAGTAACTAATCAATATATTTGTAATAATCTCTGTATAGCCCAAAGGAGCTAATTTAGAGGCATCAGCGTATTTGAGAGATAATATGAGAAAAAGGTGTGCTACAGAGGCTATGAGGCCTATTAAAGCCATCAAAATCCACTGATTTGACGTAGGATTAACCCAAACTGAGGGCATAAATAGGCTAATTATTATAGTTCCTATCAAACCAGATAGTAAAAGAGTTAAAAGAGGATTATCAGAGGTGCTTAACTTCCTAGTGATTATAAGATAAAATCCATAGCAAATTCCATTACCTAGAGCAGCCATAGTAGCCAAGTTAAGCTCAATAAAACCAGGTCTAATTACAATTAAAGTTCCAATAAAACCTAGTGATACAGCAGTCCACCTCTTTAACCCTACTTTCTCATTTAAAAAAAAGGGAGATAAGGCTGTAACACAAATTGGTGCAACAAAAGCTAAGGTTAAGGCTTTAGGAAGTGAAATTTCCGATATTGCATAAAAGAACAAATAAGTAGAAAACACAAAAATTAATCCTCTAATTAATTGAAGGGCTGGTTTTTTCGTCCAAACTAATGAATGCCTATAAAAGATAAGCATTAGGGATAATGTAAAGACTACAGTAAAAAAATATCTTGCCCACGTTATCTGTAAAACATCCATAGATGAGCTTAAATATTTAGCAAAAGCATCCATTACAGGAACAATCATCCAAGCAGATGCATTTAAAATTATAGCCTTCATGAAAGAAGGATATCTCTTAATAGAAGTATTTTAAAGCAAAGAATAATGTAATTGGGATAGTAAATAATGACATGATTGTAGATACTACAATTGTACTAGAAATATTATCCACAATTTCTTTAGGAGAGTACATGTGGGCAACCAAATAACATAAAATTGCACTTGGCATACACGATTGTATCAACAATACACCCGCTGGTATTCCAGATAAATTAAAAAATTTTATAACAGCAAATCCAATAATTGGCCCAAGTATTACTCTTCCAAAAGATGTTATTAATGCATCTTTGAAAGAAAATACTTTCATTTGAGTAAGAGCTACTCCAAGAGACATTAAGATCATAACAATCATACCGTAGGCTAAAAGCATTACAGTATTTAATACAAATTGAGGAAAAGGTATTTCAAAATATAAAAAAATAACTGTTATTAAAATTGCATAAAATGATGGACTTTTTAATATAATTTTAAAATCAAAAGAGCGTTTTGCTAAGAATATGTTAAGTGTAAAATGCAGTAAAACAATTAGAGATGAAATTGCTGCAGCTATTCCCATTCCTATTTCGCCATAAGCAAATAAACATATAGGTATACCCATATTTCCAGTATTTGGTAAAATAAATGTAGGTAATTCTCGAATATAATCTTTTTTCATAAGTATAAGAAAAATTAATCCAACAACACCAAACAGACTTAATAGAATTATTGAGTAGCCAAAATACTCTTTAAACACCTCATAAGTAACACCCCCTGCCGTGATAGCAAAAATTACAAGAGCTGGCGTTCCAAAATTACCAGCATATGTTGTTATAAATGACGTATCAAAATCTGGATTTTTTTTACCCAAATGATATCCAAGCCCTACTATTAGGAATACTGGAAATAAAACTTCAAAAAGTTTAAAATAAATTTCCATTAACCAAGTAATCTAATTAATGTTGGAGTTTTTAAAATATTTTTATTTTTTTTGAAAATATACAAACAATTATGAATGTTAATATCAGTTGTTTTATGCGTAATAATAACAATTGTTGCTTTATTGTTTTTTTTATCAGGTGTTTGGATTAGCCTTTTAACTGAAATTTTATATTTAGCTAAACGATTAGTTATCTCTGATAATACACCAGGTTTATCTTTTACTTCGAACCTCAAATATAATGAATTAACATAATTATTTACATTATATGGTTTTAAAGATTTAAGCTTAGAAACACTAACACCAAAAGGTTTTTTAATATTTCCACGCAAAATTGAAAGTAAATCAGAAAGTAAAGACGAAGAAGTAGGACCTGGTCCGGCTCCCTCACCTTGTAATATACTTTCCCCAACTGGTTTACCTTGAAGAATAACTGCATTCATTACACCGTTAACATTACCAATATAAGATTTTTTACTAACTAAACATGGATGCACAGTTTCAAAAAGATGATTATTCTTTAACTCAGAAATTCCCAGCAACTTAATTCTTAAATCTAATTGATTTGCAATTTTAATATCTTTTAATTCAATTTTTTCTATTCCTTCCATTAAACATTTATGTTTAGAAATTTTACTATTAAAGGCTAAAGCAGACAAAATTCTTACTTTAGCAAATGCATCAAAACCATTTAAATCTAATTTGGGATTACCAGGTTCGGCATAACCAAGTATCTGTGCTTTTTTTAAAACATCTGCAAAATTTTGATCTGAATTTTCCATTTCGGATAAAATGTAATTTGATGTACCATTCAAAATTCCATATACTTTTGATATTTTGTTTGTTGCCAATCCCTCTTTGATAGATCTCAATATTGGGATACCACCAGCAACTGATGCTTCAAATTCCAAATTAACTTTATTTTTTTCTGCAAGTTTTGCTAACTCATTCCCATGTTTTGATATTAAAGCTTTATTAGGTGTAATAACATGGATTTTACTTTTTAAAGCAGTTTCTACAACTTTTTTAGAAATACCATCTGATAATCCTATGGCTTCAAATAATATATCAATATTTTTTTTTTTAAAAATTTCTAAAGGGTTTTTGTAAAAAATTTTTTTATTAACTTTAAATTTTCTTTTTTTATTAATACTTCTGGCTGAAACAGCCACAACATTTATTTTCTTACCTGTTTTAAGCTCAATATCTTTCTTTTTGATATTGAGTTCATTTAACACATAATTTCCAACCTGGCCAAGTCCTACTACTGCAATATTAATTAATTTACTCATTTACCTATATCTGGATATTTACTCTTTTTTGTATAGTCATCTATATAAATCTTATATTCATCTATTGTCATTGATGTTATATCGTCTGACTTTTTTAATATCTCATTTAATTTTTTTTGATTAGTTTTACTTTCAATAGAATTTTCTGTCCAATATTGAGAATCTTTGTTCAAAGAACAATTGGTTAATGTTAATGAAAAAAAAATGATTATAAATTTTCTCATCTTAATCCAGTCGTTTCAGAAAAATTAAATTTATTATTGAGATTTTGTACAGCTTGACCTGCTCCCCCCTTAATCAAATTATCTAGAGCAGATAAAATGATTATTTTATTGCTGTATTTAGATTTGCACACTGAAATATAACAATTGTTAGTATTTATTACGTCATTGGTGCTTAAAAATGAGTCAGACTTTAATATTTTTACAAAATTCTCATTTTTATAAAAATATTTTAATGTTTTTAATACTTTTGTTTGTGAAATATTATTTTCTAAATCTACATATATAGTACTCAGAATACCTCTAAACATTGGTGATAAGTGTGGAGTAAAACTAAATTGAAATTTTTTCTTAGTAAATTTTCTTAACATTTGATTTATTTCAGAATTGTGACGATGAAAACCAACTCCATATGCGCTTAAAGACTCGTATAGATTTTTATCTTTATATTTTTTGTGAACTCCTCTACCAGCACCTGAATATCCAGATTTTGAATCAATTATAATATTATTTAATTTAATTAAATTTTTCTTAAATAAAGGAAATAGAGGAAGTAATATTGATGTTGGATAACATCCTGGACATGAAATAATATTATATTTTTTAATCTCTTTTCTATTAATTTCAGGAAGTAAATAAATACTTTTTTTTATTAAATTAGTTGCTCGATGTTTTTGTTTATACCACTTTAAATAATCAGAAGCTTTTTCTAATCTAAAATCGGCAGCAAGATCTATTAGAGTATGATTTTTACTTAAATGTTTGGATATATCCTGTGCTTCTCCATTTGGAAGTGCTGTAAAAATAACATGAACGTCTTTTAATAATTTTTTATTAAATTTTAAAATTTTTGGTAATTTAAATTTAGATAAAGATTTATCATAGAATTTAATGTGTTTACCCACAGAAGAGTTTCCACAAAGGTATTTAATATTAATATATTTGTGTTTAACTAATAATTTAATTAATTGAACACCTATATATCCAGTTGATCCAGCAACTAATGCGTTAAGCTTAGGCATTTTTTATTATAACAGTTAAAAATTAAAAAAAAATTATCTTTTAGAGAATTGGAAGCTTCTTCTAGCTTTTCTTCTACCAGGTTTTTTTCTTTCAACTGCTCTTGAGTCTCTGGTAGTAAGTTTCTCTGTTCTTAAGGTCGATTTTAAATTTTCGTCAAATAACACTAAAGCTTTTGAAATACCGTGAACCATAGCCCCTGCTTGGCCTGTAGGTCCTCCTCCTTTTACACTGCATCTAACATCGTAGTCTGTTGCTTGATTTATAATTTCAAAAGGTCTCGTAATTTGCATTTTATGAGTTTCATCTGCAAAATAATCACTAAATAATTTACCATTTACGTAAATTTTACCAGAACCTTTTTTTAACCAAACTTTTGCAATTGATGTTTTTCTTCTACCAGTAGCATATTTGCTATCTTTAAAATCTAATTTTAATTTTGTAATATTAGAAGTTGATTGAGTATTTTCCATTTAGTTTCTAGCTATATTTTTACTATTTAATTTATCTAACTCTATTACAGTCGGATTTTGTGCAGAATGAGGATGTTCATTACCTGCATATATTTTTAATTTTGTTAATTGTTTTCTGCCCAGTACTCCACCTGGTAACATTCTTTTAACAGCCAATTTTAAAGATTCTCCAGGTTTTTTTTCATGAAGTTTCTCTGGTGTTGTAACTTTAATTCCACCTGGATGACCAGTATGTCTGTAATATTTTTTATCTTGAAATTTTTTTCCAGTAAATTTTGCTTGTTCAATATTTTTAACAACAACAAAGTCACCATCATCCATATGAGGTGTATATGTAGTTTTATTCTTTCCTCTTATGATATTGGAAACAACAGTTGCCAATCTACCTACAACTGCATTTTTAGCGTCAATTTCATACCAAGACGATGTTATCTGATCTTTTTTTACAAATTTAGTCATTGTGCGTGGATTAATACTATTAAATAATTCAAAGTCAATTTTATATTTACCTTGCAAAATTGTGCTATTCTGCTAAAAATTAATAGCCGATTTGATCCTATTGCGGGCTTATAACTGCTAAAATGGAAATTTCATTAAATTTTAAAAATCGGTAGGCATTTGAACTGTATTGTGCGCCTAACATAACGTTGAAGCACTAAAAAAGGAGTAAAATGAATAAAAAAAGAAATAACCCTGAAACTATTGCCATTCATGGTGGTGAATATAGGAGTGATCCAGCGACGAACGCTGTAGCTGTTCCAATTTATAGAACAACATCATACCAATTTAACAACACAGAGCACGCTGCTAACCTTTTTGCTCTTAAAGAATTTGGTAACATCTATACTCGAATAATGAACCCTACAAATGATGTCCTGGAAAAAAGAGTTGCCGCTCTTGAAGGAGGTTTATCATGTGTAACTGTATCCTCAGGTCAAACTGCTTCTACGTTTGCTGTATTAAATGTAGCCCAAGCCGGTGATAATATAGTAAGCTCAACTGATCTTTATGGTGGTACAGTATCTTTATTCACACATACACTTAGCAAACTTGGGATAGAGATAAGATATGCGGATCCAAGTAATCCTGAAAATTTTGAAAAGTTAATAGATGATAAAACTAGAGCTTTTTACGGTGAAACCTTACCAAATCCATATTTAAGGGTGTTTCCAATAAAGGAAGTTTCTGACATTGGAAGAAAATATAACATTCCACTAATAATGGATAACACAGCTGCACCAGTAATATGCAGACCGATTGAACATGGAGCTGCAGTAGTAATTCACTCACTTACAAAATATATAGGTGGACATGGTACAGCAGTTGCAGGAAGTATAGTTGATAGTGGTAACTTTGATTGGACCGCAGATCCTAAAAGACAACCTTTATTTAATGAACCTGATAATAGTTATGGTGGTGTAATTTGGGGAAAGGCTGTACCAGAACTAACTGGCGCCAATGTACCATTTTCAGTTAGGGCAAGAGTTTGTTTATTAAGAGATTTGGGATCAGCTCTGGCTCCAGATAATGCTTTTGCAATAATTCAAGGGCTTGAAACAGTTGCTTTAAGAATGAGACAACATTGTGCTAATGCTGAATATGTAGTTAATTTTCTTAAAAAGCATAAAGAAGTTACAAAAGTTATTTATTCTACTGAACATGATAAACCTATAGCTGATAGAGCAAAAAAATATCTTCAAGGTGGAAATGGACCAATGATTGGTATCGAACTTAAAGGTGGCATTCAAGCTGGTAAAAAATTTATCGAGTCTTTAAAGATGTTTTATCACGTTGCTAATATTGGTGATGCTAGAAGTTTAGCAATTCATCCAGCAAGTACAACTCATAGTCAATTAAATGAGAAAGAACTAGCTGCATCAGGTGTTACACAAAGTTATGTAAGACTTTGTATTGGCATTGAACACATCGATGATATTATTGAAGATCTTGATCAAGCATTGAATAAATCTTCAAAAGGTAATTTAAAAGCTGTAAGCTAATTTGAGTTTTAATGTCTAAAAATAGGAACTAATAATTAGACCCTTTATATTTTATAATATAAAGAAAATACAATGTTGAAAGTATTATTAAAATAGAATTTATCTGGTGTAGAGATGCATAAATCATTTTTACTCCAGATAAAATTGTAAGAACTCCCAAAACAATTTGAAACAATAAAGAAATTCCAATAATGAAGATTGGAATTCTTAAATTTATATTTCCATTTTTTAAAACAAAATAAAGCATGTAAAAATATAATATGACAATTAAATATGCTAAATTTCTATGAATAAATTGAACAAGTGATTGATCATCAAATACTTTAAAATTAAACAAATCATTAATTACACTGTCATCCGGAAAATAAGATGAACCCATTAAAGGCCAAGTATTATAAATTTTTCCCGCATCCATCCCGGACACAAATGCTCCAATTATTAATTGTAAAAATAATAATAAAAGAAAGAATTTAATTAAGTTTAATTTAATATTAATTTGATTAATTCTTATATTTGTTAGTTTTAAAAACTTCCAGAAAACTAAAGATAAAATAATAAAAGCAATAAATAAATGTAGTGATAATCTATAATGACTAACATCAACTCTGTCGACTAAACCACTTGAAACCATGTACCATCCAATAAATCCTTGAAAACACACTAAGAAAAAAATAATTGAATATTCTCTTAAAATCCAAAAACCATTTTTAATTGTAAAATAAATCATTGGCAAAAGAACGGTTAGTCCAATTAATCTCCCCAATTGACGATGTGCCCATTCCCACCAAAAAATTATTTTAAATTCATTTAAAGTCATATTGAAATTTTGTTCTTTAAATTCAGGTATTGTTTTATAAAGATCAAAATATTCTATCCATTTATCACTTGTTAAAGGCGGCAATGATCCAACAAAGAGTTCCCAAGTGGTAATAGATAGTCCAGAGTCAGTTAATCTAGTTAAGCCCCCTACTAAAATTATTAGTATGATCATCAATAATAAAGTGATCATCCATATTTTTAATTGAGAATTTAAAGAATAATTCTGACTGTACATGAATAGATAAATATAATAATTATAAATTAAACCAATAAATTAAATGTCGCCTAAAAACAAAAAAAAATTAGAAATAATAAGATCTAAATTAGATAAGTTAGATAACAAGTTGTTATCCTTGATTAAATTTAGAACAAATCTTGTAAAAGAAGTTTTAAAACTTAAAGAATTCAAAAAAGAAATAGTGGATAAAAAACGTATCAATTTTATACTTAAAAAAATTCACTCAAAATCTAAGAAACTAAAGATTGATCCTAAAATCACTAATCGTATTTGGAAAAATATGATTCTATCTTATATCGATTACGAAAAAAGAAACTTTAAAAAGAAGTAATTATTTACTATGTGGTGGAAGCTTTTTTTCCACAAACATTTCATGTTTTCTTGTATCTGGATTGTATTTTTTTGCAGAAAGTTTAACTTTGGCTTTCTCACCTCCAGCTGGTTTTTTTACATAATAGAAGTAAGGACTGTCTGGCTTAGATTCAGGAACCATTCTTACTTTAACGTGTGTCTTTTTTGCCATTTTTTAATTCTTTTAATTTATTTGAAATTTTTAATAACTTATTTTTTAAATTTTCAGTTCTTATAGATTTATCTGCAATTTCGTCAAGCTTTAAAGAAACTTGATTATTTAATATTTTTTTTACACCATTTATGGTCATACCTTGATCTTTAAGTAAAAATTTAACTTTTTTTAAAAGATTTATTGTTTTTTCATCATAATATCTTCTATTTGAATTGAATATCTTTGGTTTAATTTGTTTAAATTGAGACTCCCAAAATCTAATAGTGTATGTCGATAATTTTCCTTTGTTATTTGATTTAAGATTTAATATTTTAGCTACTTCACCGATAGTTTTATAAGCACTGTCTAATTTAGACATCATCATTCAAGTTGACAAATTCTTTAAATTCTTTAGATGGCTTAAATAATACAACCTCCCTGCTAGAAATCACTTTTGTTTCTTTTGTTTTAGGATTTCTTCCAATTCTTGATTTTTTTTGTCTTATAGAAAAAGTGCCAAATTTTGATAGTTTTAATATTTTTTCATCTTTAATATTGTTTACAACAGTTAATAAGAAATCTTCAATCAAATTTTCAGATATTTGTTTTGAAAAACCGAGTTGCATATAAACTAGATTAACTAAATCTTTTTTAGTTAAATTAATTCTCATATTAAATATTCTGCTTAATCTTTTCTATCAAATTACCTTTTACAATTCTATGACAAACATCTAAAGAATTTGAAAAACCAATATAATCAGTGCCTCCATGACTCTTTACTACCGGTGAGTCTAAACCTATAAATATGGCTCCATTATATAATCTTGGATCTAGTCTTTTTTTAAATTTTTTTAAATTTGTAATATTTAGTAATGATGAA
Organism: uncultured Pelagibacteraceae bacterium; assembly: GCA_902586485.1. Lineage (GTDB taxonomy): Bacteria > Pseudomonadota > Alphaproteobacteria > Pelagibacterales > Pelagibacteraceae > Pelagibacter. Next base: position 11,411 of record CACIHO010000011.1, read on the forward strand.
ATTTTACCTAAAAATGAACCTGTCATAGCACTCTTTAATTCACTAGTAATAAAGTTTGCAGTTCCTTCAGCAGTTTTTAGAGCAACATTTCCTGTAAAACCATCTGAAACAATAACATTAACTTGTCCATCCATAAGGTGATTACCTTCTATATAGCCTGCAAAATCATAATTGTCTGATTTTTTTTCATTTAACAATTGAAATGTTTCTTTTATTGTTTCGTTACCTTTTAATTCTTCTGAACCTATATTTAATAGTGCAACATTTGGTTTATCATTTGGATATAATGATGTGAATAATGATGCACCCATAATTGAAAAATCTAATAGATTTTTAGAACTACATTCTATATTTGCCCCTAAATCTAGAACAACACTCATACCTTTTTTATTAGGCCATAACGCTGATAACGCGGGTTTATCTATATTTTCAATCATTTTTAAATTTAATTTTGACACGACTAATAAAGCTCCAGTATTTCCTGCTGATATAACTATATCAGCTTCTTTATCTTTAACACTTTGAATAGCAAGCCACATACTGGTATCTTTACCTCGTTTAGCACCTTCTAATGGACTATCTGTACTTTCAATTTTTTTTTCAGTATGAATTATTTCAAAGAAATTAGGAGGAATTTTTCCATTAATTATTGGATTAATTTTATTTTTATCACCGAAAATTTTAAAAAAACTATTTTTATTTGTTGAGTGATTTAATATAATTCCATCTATTATTTTTTTTGGTGATCCATCTCCACCCATTGCATCAACTGCAATTTTAATCAAATCTGACATTTTATTAGAATATTATATACTATTCTTTTGGGTCTAAAACTTGTCTTCCCTTATACATTCCGGTTTTAACATCAAGATGATGAGAAAGCCTGTATTCACCTGATTTTTTATCTTCAACTATATTTTTAGTTGAAAATCTCATAGTTTGAGCTCTTCTCATACCTGTTCTTGAAGGGGTTTGTTTACGTTTTGGTACAGCCATAATTATGCGTTACTTACACTTTTTAAATAGGAATTCAAAGTTTTTTTTGATAAATTTGAGTTAAATTCCTCAAAATAATCAAGTAAAAGCTCAATATTATTAAATTCACTTAAAAAGATTGAAATTTTTTTAATTTTTTCAGGTCTTGTTAATGTATCCCAAAAATGTATTTCTGAGACCATAGAATGAAATAAATTTATATAGTTTTTCATTTTTTTGTTAATTGATTGATCGCCATAACCAATTTCTCTGATACTTAATTCTAACTGTCTAAAATTAAAGTCATAAATTTCTTGAAGAATATTCTTATTTTCTTCATTTTTAAAATTTTTTAAAAAAAAAGAAAAATGAAGCAAAAAAAGAGTCAAACGATCTCCAAAATCATCTTCTCTA
>CACIHO010000012.1 GCA_902586485.1 uncultured Pelagibacteraceae bacterium
GATTGTAACTCCTAAAATTTTTAAATTTTTATTTATTTTCTTTGCATGTATTTTTATTGATTTGAGCATTTCTAAACCACCATTTACGTGGACTGTTATATATTTGCATTTTTTTAAATCTTTTAAGCTATCAATAGCAGACAATGCTGTTTGGGGGATATCATTTATCTTTAAATCTAACCAAAAATCTTGATTAAATTTTTCTAAAAATTTTCTTCCATTCTTAGAATAAAAGAATTGAAGGCCAAATTTTGGAATTATTTTAATTTTAGTTGTTCTAGTTTGATGAATTATTTTTTTTATTTCATTTATATTTGAGGTATCACAAGCAACAAAAATACTTTTATTCTTCATTATTTAATTTTTTAAACAAGTCTTTAGACATTTTAAAGTGAATAGTTTTTTTTTCAGGTGTGTTAACTTTTTCACCTGTTTTTGGATTTCTAGAAATCCTTGCTTTTTGAATATTAGTAGAGAAAACACCGAAACCTCTTAACTCGACTCTATCACCTCTTTTAAGAGCTCTTTTGATTTCGTTTAAGATTATATCTGTAAATTTTTCTAAGTCTTTTTTTAAAAAATTTGGGTAGTTGTCTGAAAGTTGTTTTAAAAGCTTTGATTTTACAATAGCCAATTTAAATCTTCTTAAATTATTATTTTTCTTCTTCTTTTTTTTTTAGATCATCAGATAATGAAGAAAATGGTAGATTTTTTCCTGAACCTTCAGATCCATATTTTTCTAATGCCTCTTTTTTTTCAATTTCCTCAAGAAGTTTAATACTTAAAACTGCTTTTCTCTTCGTTAAATCTAGTTCGGCAATAGCACAATCTAATTTTTCACCACCAGTCCATCTACTTGGACGAGCATCCGCTGCATTAATTGCAATAGCTGATTTTTTAATTTGAAAATCCATTTCACATCCCTCGGGCCTAACAATTAAACCTTTATTATCAGTCGATATTACTTTAACTGTGATAGTCTGGTTTTTTGATTTATCCTTAAACCAATCAAAAGGGTCTGCTTGAGTTTGTCTTAAACCTACTCTAATTTTTTGCTCTGCAGGTTTAATTTCCAAAACTTTTACTTTTATTTTTTGTCCTTTTTTATATTTTGCCAATTCCTCCTCACCATTATTTAAGTAAGTTAAATCGTTACAATGTAAAAAAGCATCAACATCTAAATCCTGTATTTTAACAAATAAAGAGTATTCATTTTTATTCACAATCTCACCTTCAACAATTGAATCAACTGGATATTTTTTTTGAAATGTGTCGAATGGGTTTTCTTGTGTGAGTCTATGTGAAATAGCTACCCTTCTTTTTTCTTTATCTATTTCAGTGATCACACAGTCTATTTCATCACCAACTTTAAACATTTTTTTTGCTGATAGATTTTTTTTAGTCCAACTCAATTCACTTGAGTGTAAAAGTGTAGTAAGTCCTGGTTCTAACTCACAAAAAGCTCCAAAATCCATTAATTTAACCACTTTAACTTTGTAAGTTTTATTTAGTTCATAATTTTCTATGTGTTCAAAAGGATCAGGAGATAATTGTTTAACAGAGCATCCGACTTGTAGTTTATCTTTATCAACACTAATAACTTTAAGATCGTGTTTTTCTCCTATATTAAAAACTTCGTCAGGATGGTTTACTCTTGAATAAGAAATTTCTTGAAGATGAACTAAAACATCTAGCTCATTATTCACATTAAAAAAACATCCAAAAGAGCTATAGCCTTTTACTTCGGCACCTTTGATGATATCTCCAACTTTGTATTTTTCTACAATTTTTGCTTTATCCTCTTTTTTAAATGATGAAATTATTTCTCTTCTAGAGACGCAAGCGTTACCTCTAACCTTATCTAATTTAATTAATGCAAATTTTTGTGGCTCATTCATTAAGTGGCTAATATCTTTTAAAGGTTTATCACTAATTTGCGAGCCTGGTAGAAACATTAAAGATCCAGTATCTATATGTTCTACTATACATCCGCCTTTACATTTTGAAGTAATTTTACCCATGATAGGTTCATTCTTTTCATATGCCTCAACAAGTTTATCCCATCCTTTAATTTTTTGGGCTTTACTTGCAGAAACTAAAACCTCACCATGCTTATCCTCAATTTTTTCTAATAAAACAGGAATTGTCTGTCCTAATTTTATTTTATCTGTCAAACCCATACTTTTAAGTTCATTTATATCTAGTACAGGTTCAGATTTCAGTCCTTCAACAAATAAAAATACAAACTTTTCAGTAATTTTATTTATTTTTCCATCTATAATTTTGCCTTCTTCTATCTGGATTTTTGAAAGTTGGCTGTTAAGTAATTTTTCGAATTCTTGAGATGCGGGATTTGATAAATCTTTATAAATTTCCATTTATTTTAATTTTATTATCTATTATTTTTTTTATTTTTAAAAAACATGCCCTTTTAGTAAGGTTTGTCGTATTAATCAATAGGGAATCTTTTGTTTTCTTTAAAGGGGATATTGTTCTATTTAAGTCATTTTTATCGCGTTTTTTAATACTTTTTAAGACCTCATCATAAGTAATTTTTTTCTTAAGCTTTACAAGTTCCTTGTATCTTCTTAATGCTCGAGTTTTTGTATTTGCAGTAATGTAAAATTTAAAATCTGCATCTGGTACTATTTTGTAGGTGATATCTCTTCCATCAAGACAAGATCCTGCATATTTTTTAGGAGGATTGTAAGCAAAATTTAATTGAATAGAGTGAACTAACTTTCTGATACTTTTAATCTTTGCAATTTGTGATGCTTCAGTGCTTATTTCATCAGATAGTAGATTTTTATTTGAAAGATTATTTATTTTTAAAAATTTAATTTCATGTTTTATAAAACTTTGATTAAATTTATTTGGAAATTTCAATTTTAAGTATGCAATAAATCTATAAATTTTTCCTGTATCTAAATAAAAAAGATTATAATGTTTTGATATTGTCTTTGCCACCGTCCCAGCACCAGCAGCAGCAGGTGAGTCTATTGCAATTTTTAAAATATTTTTTCTTTTGATTTTCATTTAATTATTTTATTCACAATTTTTAAGAAATTTGGAAATGAGGTTTTGATTGAATCTTTATCATATATTTTCCACTTTCCTCCAAACGATAATGCAGCTATCACACTTGTCATAAAAACTCTATGATCTTTTAAATAATTTTTAATAATAATTTTTTTATTAATAATTAAATTTGGATTTCCATAAATTTTAATTGAGTTTTTTGTAGTAATAGTTTTAATACCCATTTGATTTAAAATTTTTTCTCCCCATCTAAGTCTAGGACTTTCCTTCTGGTTTAATTCTGCTAAGTCTTTAAAATAAGATATCCCTTTTGCTTTAGCTGCAACTAAAAAAATAACTAAAAACTCATCGATCGCTCCACTATTTAACTCAGGCGGGCATTTAATTGGTTTGAGTGAGTTAGAACTTTTAATTTTAATATCAGCTATTTTTTCTCCTTTAGAAATTCTTTTGTTCTCATAATTAATTTTTACTCCCATCTTTTTTAGTATTGTTATTATTCCTACTCTCGAAGAATTAATGTTAACATCTTTAATTAATAATATGGAATTTTTTGCCAGAGCTGTAAGAACAATAAAAAAAGCGCTTGAGCTAATGTCTGAGGGTATATTGTAATTTATGGGTTTAATTTTTTGTACTTTATTTACCTTAATCTCGTCATATTTTTTTCTTTTTTTTACAGTTATAGGTAAATTTAAATGTTTACAGAAAAGCTCAGTATGATTTCTTGATTTTTTAGCTTTAATAGTGGTCTCTCCATTAGTTCTCATACCTGCAAATATTACAGAGCTTTTGCATTGTGCAGAACCTCTTTTTTCTAAGTATTTAATTGGTTTTAAATTTTTAGATCCGAATATTGTTAAAGGAAGATGTTTATTATTTTTTAATTTAAATTTAGCTCCAAATTTACTTAATGGATCTGAAACTCTTTTAAAATCTCTTTTAGATAAACTTTTATCTCCAATTAATTTAATTTTATTTGTTGTGTTAATTAAAAAACCAAGGATTAATCTTCCTAAGGTTCCTGAGTTTTTTGCATTTATTATGAGATTTTTTTTATAATTGTAACCGTTAATACCTTTGCCAAAAATAACACAAAAATTTCTATTTATTTTTGTTTTAATTCCTAATTTATTTATTGCTTTGATTGCTGTTAAAACATCTTCGGAAATTAATAAATTTTTTGCTCTTGAGACACCTTGAGCTAATGAAGCAAAAAGCACCCATCTAATACTTATACTTTTATCACCACTTACTTTTATGATTTTGTTAAAGCTTTTAACTTTTTTTGAAATAACTAAAGAATTTGTCATTAATGATTTTAATTAATTAAATCTGAAGTTATCACCAAAATATGCATTTTTAGCATTAATATCTTTTACTAAATTTGATGGTGTGTCTTGAGCTACTATTTTTCCATTACTTAATATCATCGCAACATCCACGCATGCTAATAAATCTCTGGCCTGATGGTCACAGATACAAATTGTTATCAAATTTTCTTTTTGCAAATTTACAATAATTTCTTGTAACATTTTAATAGTTAGAACATCTAACGCAGCAAAACATTCATCTAAAAGAAGAACTTTTGGTTCACTTAAAAGAGATAGAGCGATAACTAATTTCTTTTTTTGCCCACCTGATAAAAATTTAGCTTTAATATCTTTTAAATTATCAAGTTCAAATTTAGAAACTAGATAATTTATTCTTTCAGTTCTATAGTTTTTATTCTCTATTACAATTTCACTTATAGCTTTTAAATTATCATGCAAAGTTAAATTATTGAAATAACCTCCATATTGAGGAACATAACCAACTTTAAATTTTTTAGTTCTTACGTAGACAGGATATTTTGTTGCATCTTCACCAGCAATTTTTACTTTTCCGTTCCCTGGAGGTATTAATCCTGTAATAAGATTAAATATAGTTGATTTCCCAACTCCATTAGGGCCAAGCATGCCAAAAATTTGACCTTCGTTAATTTTAAAATTAATATTATCTAAAATAAGTCTATTTCCATAGGCAAGTGAAATATTTTCAAGTTCTATAATTGAATTTGTTTTTTTAAAAGATTTTATTCTAAATTTTTTAATAATTGCCACTTTAATTTTTGTTTTGAATTTTTACTTTTTGGTCTTTTTCATACATGAAAATTTTAACATCTTTAGTTTTAATATTCATTTCAATAACATCTGCGTTAAGAGTATTTTCCATATTACTATAAACAACATCTCTTGAAATCATCATTGTGCTTCTATTTAAAGAAAAGTCTAGGTATTCTCCTATTATACTATTATTCAAATACTTAATTATTACATTTTTAGAAAAAATTGTATCATAATTATTAATGTTATATTTGCCAAAATCTGATGTAATCGTAATTAAGTTAGAGTTTTTTAATTTAATTATAGCTTTTACTTTGGTTAAATATATTACTTCTGAATTGTTAAAATCAATTTCACCAATGGATGCGTTTATCATATATTCATTGCCATTTGAGTCTTTTGTTGTATAGCTTACGTCATTAATAACGTTTGAACTGTACAAAGTTTCTTCAATAACTTCAGTTTTAGACTCTTTTATTTCATTTTTTATCAAAAATTTTGAATAAAAAAAATAAATTATAAGTAATGTAAGAGAAAAAATAAAAAAAATTGTAAAATTTTTTTTATTAAACATTTAAGAAATACTAGATTGTAAAATTGTATGAATGTGTATTACACCAATTGCCTTTTTCATATTTTTTTTATTATTTACAATTAAAGAAGTAATTTTTTTGCTATTCATAACAGACAATGCCTTTGCAGCAAGCTCATTTTTATCTATAAATATTGGTTTTTTTGTCATAATTTTTTTTACTGGTAAAAATTGAAAATTTAAATTTTTCTGACTAAATCTTCTAATTTGACCGTCGGTAATAATACCAACAGTTTTTTTGTTTTTATTTCTTACAACAAGAATTCCTAACTTTTTTTCATTTAAAGTCTTGAGCGCTTTATTCATTTTTAAATTCTCATCAACATAAGGAATATCTTTTCCTGTTAGCATGATATCTTCGACTGTTTTAAGTTGTGCACCAAGACTCCCAGCAGGATGTAATTTTTTAAAGTCCATTTTATCGAACTTTTTATATTTCATTGTAGCGATAGCAAGGGCATCTCCTAAAGCAAGTTGAGCTGTAGTGCTTGCTGTTGGAACAATACTTCCTGCCTCAACAACTTTTGGAATTAAAAGTTTTATATCTGAGGCTCTATAAAGAATAGAGTCTTTTTTTGAGACAATACCAATTAATAATATTTTATTTCTTTTAGCATATTGAATAATATTTTTTAATTCATTAGTCTCACCAGAATTACTTATTAAAATCAAAATATCTTTTTTTGAGATCATTCCAAGGTCTCCATGTGATGCTTCACTAGCTGAAAGGCTGAATGATGGTGTTCCTACAGAAGCTAAAGTAGAAGCAATTTTTGATGCAATCAAACCACTCTTTCCAACCCCACATAAAATTATTTTTGATTGACATTTTGCAATATTGATTACAGCTTCATTGAAAGCAACAGTAATATTTTTTTTTAGTTTTTGAAGAGCTTTTATTTCTAAATTAATTACATTTTTTGCATCCAAAATAAATTTTTTTTTATTCATTAGTGTGACCAGATATCCTCTTTAAATAAAGCTAAATCAAGATCAACTCTAGTTTTTAAAAAATTTAAACAATCCTGGTATAAACTTATTCTATTTTCTCTTATAAGTATTTTTTCTAATTCCTCATGAATTTTGTGTAGATAAATTACATCATTTGCACAATACTTTAACTGAGCAGGTGTAAGTTCTCCGCCAAAATCAGAATTTTGAAATTGTTTACTTATATCTAAGTTAATAAATTCTTTAATAAGAGTTTTTAATGAATGATTATCTGAGTATGACCTAGCAAGTTTAGATGCAATTTTTGTGTCCAGAATATTATTGGTTTCAGTTTTTAGATAGTACTTTATATGTGCCATATCTGCCCTGCCAAAATGAAAAATTTTTGTTATCCTTTCATCTTTTAATAAGCTTACAAGGTTAGGAGCATTATAGTTTTTTCGATCAAATTGAATTATATGAGCATCTGCATTTCCTGTAGAGATTTGAATTAAACACAAGGGATCGCGTCTTACATTAAGACCCATAAATTCCCCGTCTATTGCTATTTTATTGCCTAATTTTAAATCATCTGGTAGATCGTGTTTGTGTAATTGAATATTATTACTCATTTAAACATATATATATGAAAGCAAAAAATTGTCTAATTTTTGGTGGTAGTGGTCAAATTGGTAGGAACTTAATAAGAAAACTCACAAAGAATAACTATAAAGTAACTGTTGTTACAAGAAATATTCATCAAAAAAGTTATATAATTAAAACTCAAGCAAACGCTGGTTACATAGATATAGTGGAGGCTAATATTTTTGACGAAATTAAAATTAGAGAACTTTTTAAAAAATCAGATGTATGTATAAATTTAATTGGAATTTTATTTGAAAAGAAAAAAGGTAATACTTTTAATAATATTCATTCTATATTCCCATCAATATTAGCAAAACTTTGTAAAGAATATAATTTAAAGCATTTCATACATTTGTCAGCACTAGGTATAAATGAAGCAACTGACTCAAATTATGCTAAAAGTAAACTTCTAGGTGAAAATAATATTTTTAAAAATTTTCCACTCGCTACAGTTCTAAGACCTTCGGTTGTCTACTCTTCAGATGATAATTTTACAACCAATTTCATGAATTTACTAAATGTACTTCCTTTCTTCCCACTTTACTATAATGGAAAAACAAAATTTTCTCCAATTCATTGCTCTGATTTAACGGATATTATTTATAATGTAATTTCAAAAAATATTTATTCAAAAATCATTGAATGTGTAGGGCCAGAAACAATTTCTTTTAAAGAAATAATTGAAAAGCTATTGAAATCTATTGGAAAAAAAAGATTAATGATACCCTTACCTCTAAAATTAGCTGAATTTTCAGCAAGTTTTTTCGAATTAATGCCAAATCCTTTACTTACAAGAGATCAGTTAAGATTATTAAAATACGATAATATTTCATCAGGAAAATACAAAAATAATTTTGATATTGGTATACCTAGTTTAAAATATTTTGATGAAGAAGTTAAAAAATATTCATATATGTGGAGAGAAGGAGGACAATTCTCTACAGAAAAATATAAAACAAAAAATGATTAAAAAAGTAAACTTAATTAGACTAAGCTGATTTTATTTTTTTTTCAATAAACTCAGGAACTTCTTCTTTTTCTACAACCTCATCTTTTTTACCTTTAGGTTGGTAAGCATATAAAAGATGTAATTTACAATAAGAAAAATCCTTTAAAGAGGATCTTCCACAAAAATAAAATGATTTTTCGTCCGGATGACCGATTGGCCATTTACAGGAATTTTCATCAAGTTCTTCCAGTTGTTTTGGATTTTCCGGTTCGAAGTCGTTCTCAATTATTAAAGATTTAAATTTACTCTTACGCCCTTTTCTTAATCGAATATTTTTTTCATTTGATGAATTATCAAATTTTTGACTGGAAGTAGCAGTCCTAGTTTTAATTTTTGCCGATAAATTTAATCTATGTGCTTTTCCAATAACTGCATTTCTACTTATACCACCAATTATTTCAGCAATTTGGCTGGCAGTATTTCCTTTACCCCAAAGCTCTTTTAATTTTGCAACTTTTTCTTCAGTCCAACTCATTATCAATATGTTGTATATTGTTTATATAAAACAACAATATACTGATATTAAATTAAATTAAACAATCAAAATATTACAGTTATCAACAATAATTGAATTAATTAACTCTACAGGTTTTCAATCCTAACTTGTATTTATAATTAAAATTTATAAAACAAATTAAATTTATGACTTATTTAGCAAAAAATTATAATAGAAAAAAAATTTCTTTTAAGCATGGAAGAGGAAGTTATTTATTCTCAACAGATAATAAAAAATATTTAGATTTTGTTCAAGGAATAGCTGTTAATTCTTTAGGTCATGCTCATCCTAAATTGGTAAAAACTATAAAAGATCAATCAAAAAAGCTTTGGCACGTATCTAATGCTTTTATAATACCAGAGGGAGAAAAATTAGCTAAAAAATTATGTAAAAAAACTTTTGCTAATTATGTAATTTTCCAAAATAGTGGAGCAGAGGCAACTGAGGCAGCAATTAAAATTGCCAGAAGGTACTTTTATTCAATAGGAAAACCAAATAAAAATAGAATTTTGTGTATTAAAAACTCTTTTCATGGAAGAACCTTGGCAGCAATTTTTGCTAGTGGATCAAAGAAAATGACTGAGGGGTTTGGTCCAAAAGTAACAGGGTTTGATCACTTCAGTTTTGGTGATCATAATTCTTTAAAAAAGAAAATTAATAAAAATACAGCTGCAATTATGGTTGAAACTATTATGGGTGAAGGTGGTATAAAAGTGATACCAGATTGGTGCTTAAAAGAACTAAGACTATTATGTAACAAAAAAAAAATACTATTAATTCTTGATGAAGTTCAATGTGGAATAGGAAGATCTGGTGATTTTTTTGCATTTGAAAAATCAAAAGTAAAACCTGATATTGTACCAATTGCAAAAGGAATAGGCGGAGGATTTCCTATCGGAGCAGTATTAATGACTAAAAAAGTTGCATCGGGTATGACGCCAGGCACTCATGGATCAACATTTGGAGGAAATCCATTAGCTATGTCTGTTGGAAATACTGTAATGGATATTATATCAAATCAGAAATTTTTAAATAATGTAAAAACTCTATCAAAATATTTTTTATTTAAGCTTAATAAAATTAAAGAAAAATATCCAAATGTTATTAAGCAAATAAGAGGTAGAGGTTTTTTGATTGGAATACAGTTATACAAAGATCAAACAGAATTTATTAAAAAATTGATGAATAATCAGCTATTGACTATACGAGCAGCAGAAAATGTTGTTCGTATTTTACCTCCATTAAATGTAAAAAAAAATGAGATAGATTTAGCGATAAAAATTATTGAAAAGGTCTGCTCACAGACTAAATAATATGAAACATTTTATCAATTTAAAAGATATATCCGCAAAAGATCTTAGAAAGATTATTATTGATGCCAAGAAAAGAAAATGTTTAAGAAAAAAATTAAGCACATTACAGGTTGATAAGGGTGCACCTTTAAAGGGTAAATTATTAATTCAAATGTTTGAAAAATCTAGTTTGAGAACAAGATTAAGCTTCTATTTAGCCATCAAACAATTAGGTGGTGGCACTTTGACTTTGAGATCTAATGAGCTTCATTTGGGTCAAGGTGGAGAGAGCATTGCTGATACGGCTAAAATTCTTTCGACCTATGGTGATGGATTTATGCTTAGAACTGATAGTGATAAAAAAGTTGAAAATTTTGAAAAATATTTATCAATACCCATAATTAATGGTTTAAGCCCTTCATCTCATCCTACTCAGGTTTTATCTGATGTTTTTACAGTTGAGGAAATAAAGAAGAAGCCTATTTCAAAATTGAACATTTGTTGGATAGGTGACTCCAATAATGTTTTGAATAGTTTAATTGCTGCCTCAGTAAAATTTTCTTTCAAACTAAGTATTGGTTGTCCCAAAAAATTTGAACCAGGAAAAGAAGTTAGGGCATGGGTCAAAAGAAATAATAAAAAAATTTATATTTATAACGATGCTAAAAAAGCAGTAGCTGGCTCAGATGTAATTTTTTCTGATAAAGTTATTTCTTTAAACGATAAAGTTAATAAGAAAAAAAAAATACGAGCATTTAAAAATTTTAAAATTGATAAAAAATTAATGAGTTACGCAAAAAAAAATTGTATTTTTTTACATTGTTTGCCCAGAGGTGATGAGGTAAGTGATGATGTTTTTTTAGGTAAAAAATCTCACGTATGGCAACAAGCACTCAATAGAGTTCATGTTCAAAAAAGTATTTTATTATATTGTTTTGGAAAATTAAGGTAGTGGTAAAGGGCTGTCTGAATTTTCATTTAGATATTTAATTACAGAGGCTCTATCTTTTTCTTTTCGCAAACCTGCGTAAGCCATCTTTGTTCCCTTAATCCATTTTGCAGGTTTAATTAAAAATCCATTTAGTTCTTCAAAAGTCCATTCTTTATCATACGCTGCTAAAGCCTTAGAATATTTATATTCCTCAACCGCTCCAACTTTTCTTCCCACAACATTATATAGTGCTGGACCAATGGCATTCTTACCACCCTTAACAATTGAATGACAGGCTGCACATTTTTTAAAAACTTTTTCACCATGCGCAACATCTCCCATTGCCATTAAGGCTGATATATCAATTTCGTCTGAGGTCGTACTTGAACTAGTTGTTGATACAGTAGTGGCAGTTTCTACTTCGACTGAATAACCAGGCGTTTCAGGTTTCTCTACGTGAAATATAACA
>CACIHO010000013.1 GCA_902586485.1 uncultured Pelagibacteraceae bacterium
GAGGGTGATCCAGTACAATTAAACTGCTTTAAAAATGGTAAAGATGAAGCGATTGGGATTTCTGATGAAATTGAAAAAAAGATAAAAAAAAAGTTTTCGTATAATAATATTGCTATTTTAGTTAGAGCCATTTTTCAAACACGTGAATTTGAGGAAAGATTTCTTAAAATTATAAATTTAAATATGTCTTATAATTTTGATCAAAAGACAATAAATATTAATGATATTAGAGTTGACAACAAATTTAATCAAAACATCAATAAAATAATAGGTGATCTAAATTTAAAAGACGATAATTTACAAAATAGAATATATCTTAAAAAAATATTAAACGAGGCAATTAAAAGTTATTCTGGATAGATCATTTTTTTAGGATCAACTATTTTATTGTAATCTTTTTCTTTTATTAATCCTGTTTTTAATGTCTCCTGTTTCAGAGTGGTATTATTTTTAAGTGCTGTTTTGGCTATTTTTGCAGCATTATCATAACCAATATGTGGAGCTAAAGCAGTTACTAGCATAAGTGAATTATCTAAATGTTCTTGGATTTTCTTTTTATTTGCTTTTATTCCTTTTACACAATATATAGCAAAATTTTTTGTGCTGTCTGCAATTAAGTCGATTGATTGTAAGATGTTATGAGCAATTAAAGGTTTAAAAACATTTAGCTCAAAATGACCATGAGAACCAGCCATAGTTATACCATTATGGTTGCCAATAACTTTTACACAAACCATTGTTACAGCTTCACATTGTGTTGGATTAACTTTTCCTGGCATTATAGATGAGCCTGGTTCATTTTCAGGCAAGATTAATTCTCCATATCCAGCTCTTGGGCCAGAACCTAAGAAGCGAATATCATTAGATATTTTCATTAAAGCTACAGCACAAGTATTTAATGCACCAGAAAAATTAACAATTGCGTCATGAGCAGCAAGTTCAGCAAATTTATTTGGAGCTGGTTTAAATTTGATTTTAGTGAATTTGGAAATTTCTTTTACAATTTTTTTATCAAAATTTTTCCTAGAATTTATTCCTGTACCAACAGCAGTACCACCTTGCGCGAGAAATAATATTTCTTTTAGCGCATATTCTATTCTTTCAATACTTTTTTTGACTTGAAAATAATATCCTGAAAACTCCTGTCCAAGAGATAGTGGAGTTGCATCTTGCAAATGAGTTCTTCCAATTTTAACTATGTTTTTAAATTCATTAGATTTTCTTTTTAGCTCCTTCTCTAAAATTTTTAAGCTTGGCAGCATTTTATTGATTGTCTGTTCAGCCACAGAGATATGCATTGCAGTTGGAAAAACATCATTTGTAGATTGTGATTTATTTACGTGATCATTTGGATGAACAGGTTTTTTAGTACCTTTTTTACCACCTAAAATTTCTATAGCTCTGTTAGCAACAACTTCATTAACATTCATATTTGTCTGTGTACCAGAACCTGTTTGCCAAACTTTTAAAGGAAAATTTTCATCCAATTTACCTTTAATTACCTCATCTGATGCTTTTATAATTGCTTTAGAAATTCTACTATCAATTAATTTATCCTTAGCATGTACTATGGCGGCTGATCTCTTAATAATAGCTATCGATTTAATGATTGAAATATTTACTAAAATTTTACCTATATTAAAAAATTTATTAGATCTTTGAGTGGATGCGCCCCAATATCTATTTTTAGGAACCTTTATAATTCCAATACTGTCAAATTCTTTTCTTAATTTCATTGATTAATTTTTTAGTAACAAATAATTATTAACATACAATAAATTTTTAAAAACATACAGGAGCATTATGTCGAATTTTAGCAAAGTAGGCACTTTCATGAAAACTTTTGGTCAGGAGGTTAAAACTAAACCTTCATTCAGTAGTGATAAAATAAATAAATTAAGGTTAGATCTAATTAAAGAGGAACTAGAAGAGCTTACAGAAGCAATGAATAACAAGGATTTATTAGAAGTAGCTGATGCGCTAACAGATATATTATATGTTACTTATGGAGCAGGACATGCATTTGGAATTGATCTAGATAAATGTTTTGATGAAGTCCAAAATTCTAATATGAGTAAGTTAGATGAAAATGGAAAACCAATTTACAATGAGTCCGGAAAAGTTATGAAAGGCCCCAACTATTTTAAGCCAGATCTTTCTAAGTTTGTGAATTAAATTTCTAACTTAAAATCAACCGCGGGAGCGCTATGTGTAATACTGCCAACAGAAATTCTATTTACTCCAGTAGAAGCAATTTTTTTTACAGTTTTTAAAGTAACATTGCCTGAGGCCTCAGTCTCATAATGATTTTTAGTAATTTTGACAGCATCTCTTAAATTTTTAATATTCATATTATCAAGCAGAACTGAATTAAATTTGAGACCCAATATAGATTTAAGTTGTTTAATTGTATCAACTTCAACAGTAATTTTTTTTCCTTTTTTATTTTTTATAGCCTTTTGTACTAAAGATTTTAAATCTGAGCTAGCTATATGGTTGTCTTTAATCAGATATTCATCACTTAAATTAAATCTATGATTTGTACCACCACCTAATTTTACGGCATACTTTTGGATTACTCTTAAATTTGGGATTGTTTTTCTTGTACAACAAATTCTAGTTTTTTTTCCTGCTAATTTAACAAACTCATTTGTTTTGGTTGCGATTCCGGAAATGTGAGAGATAAAATTTAATGCAACTCTCTCAGCAATTAAAATATTTTTTGCTTTACCTTTTATCAAAGCAACTAATGATCCTTTCTTTACTCTTGAACCATCTTTAATTTTAATAATGAATTTTATTTTACTGTCAATTAATGCAAAAGCTTGTTTAGCAAATAACAAGCCTCCAACAATCGCTTTTTGATTCGAAATTAATTTAACAGTAATAATGTTATCATTATTAATTAAACTTGAAGTAATATCTCCCGAGGGATAAAGATCTTCATTCAATGCTAGTTTAACAATACTTTTGATAAATTCTTTGCTTAGTTTTATTTTTGACACTTAATTATCTGCCAATTGCTGCCATTCTCTCTACGGATATTCTGGCTTTCTCAATTGTTTGTTCGTCCATGACAATTTCACCAGTCTCATTTTCTAAACAATCTAATATTTTTGGAAGTGTAATTTTTTTCATATGAGGACACATATTACATGGTTTAACAAAGTCTACATTTGGATTTTCTATTTGAATGTTGTCACTCATTGAACATTCAGTAACCATCATTACTTTTTTTGGTTGATTATCTTTTACATATTTTATCATTCCAGATGTTGATCCAGCAAAATCACTAGCTTCAATTACATCAGGAGGACACTCTGGATGTGCAATAATTTTAATTCCTGGATTATTTTTTCTTATATCCTCTATTTCTTTTTTATTAAATTGATCATGGACAATACAAATTCCTTTCCAAGAAATAATTTCAATATCAGTTTGAGAAGCAACATATTTTGCTAAATAATCATCAGGTAAAAATATTACTCTTTTTACCCCAAGTGATTTAACTATTTTAACTGCGTTAGCAGATGTACAACAAACATCTGTTTCCGCCTTAACTTCTGCAGATGTATTAACATAAGATACAACAGGAACACCTGGGTATTTTTCTTTTAATAGTCTAACATCTTTACCTGTAATAGATGATGATAAAGAACAGCCAGCATCCATATCAGGAAGTATAACTTTTTTATTAGGGCTCATTAATTTTGCAGTTTCTGCCATGAAATGTACTCCAGCCATTAAAATAATATCAGCTGAAGTTTTTGAGGCTTCAATTGCTAATGCAAGTGAGTCCGCAGAAAAATCTGCTACACCATGATAAATTTCTGGTGTTTGATAGTTGTGAGCAAGAATTACAGCATTTTTTTCTTTTTTTAATTTATTAATTTTATGAATATAGGGAGCATGCACTGACCATTCAATTTCAGGCATAACCTTAGAAATTTTTTGATAAATTGGATCTGTTGCTTTACGTACTTCTTGTGTAAATTCCATGGGGATTTTTACCAATTTGAAACATGATTGTCATTCATTTATTATGGGACATTTCGCGGTCGTGCTGAAATTGGTAGACAGGCACGGTTGAGGGCCGTGTGGACCCAGTCCATGAGAGTTCGAGTCTCTCCGACCGCACCAAAGTGAATTTTATAGAGGAGTTTTTGATGGATAAATTGCTTTCAGTAATATTTATGATTGGAGTTTTAGTTTTAGTTCTACCAAGTTTTTTACAATCAAATTCTCAATTAAAGCAATTTCTTAAAAATCTCAGTATATGGATTATTATAGTTTTTATTATTTTAATGATTGTTTATTTATTTAAATAAGAAAATTAGTCTTTTATCCAATCAGGTTTATTGATATTTATTGAAGCTTCTTTAGTTTTAAAATTTGCTTTTTCGTCAAAGTTTTCGTTTAAGTATTTAATTAAAGCAAAAGGGTAGTCACTATCAATTAAAACCTTACCTATTTCAATTTCATTATTAAAAATACTTTCACCTTCGTGCAGTTTTCCATTAATTACATTTATTGGAAACAACCTTTTTGAAAGCTTGTTCTTTAATTTAATTCGTGCTGTATTTTCTTGACCAACATAACAGCCTTTTTTGAAATCAATCCCATTTAATTCTTCAAAATTGCATTCAATACCAAACAATTTGTCTTTTAATTTATTTAAATCTTTTGGAACTATTCCAAGGCTATGACTTAATGAATAATATTCTTTCAGATTTGCGTCATGAAGATCTAGTTTTTTTAAAGATAAATAAAGTTTTTCTAGATTTATGATTAATCTAGCACCCAAATCCTTACTTCTTGGATCTAAAAAAATTGGATCTTCTCTATATTTAATTGTATGTCCAGGTTGATCTTTTGCTTCATCAAAAGTTAAGAATTTTTCATGAGAAAATGCTGCAACAACAAATTCATTACTTAAATTGAGAATTTCAACTTTTGATCTAAGTTTATAAATGCATAATTGTTTGTATAACTCCTCTGCCTGAGATTTTTCACAATCCAAAATATAACCAGACTTATGTTTTACGATTATAAATTCATATAAAAATTTACCCTGGGGCGTAAGTAAAGAGCTAAAACAACTATTTACATCGCTTACTTTGTTTATATCGTTACTGATAAGATTTTGAAGAAACTTCTTTGCATCTTCTCCGTTAATATAAAGAATTGCTCTATCTTCTAAAATGTAAACATTTTTTATATTCATAATTGATTAATTATAGATTGTAATATAATAACAATTTCTTAAAATGTTAGATCTTATAATTAAAAACGGACAATGTTACATCGATAGTGAATTAAAAGATGTTGATGTTGCAGTAAAAGATGGAAAAATTCAACAGATTGGGCAAATTTTAGAAGAAGCAAAAGAAACAGTAAATGCAGAAGGCCATACAGTATTACCTGGTTGCATAGATACCCAAACACATTTTAGAGAACCAGGATCAACTGATACAGAGGATCTTCATTCAGGAAGTAGAGCAGCAATAGCAGGAGGCATTACAAGTGTATTTGAAATGCCTAATACAAATCCACCAACATCCAATATGAAGGAATTTCAAAGAAAACTAGATCTCGCAAAAAATAGAATGTATTGCAATTATGCTTTTTACTTCGGCGCAACTGCAGATAATGCGGATGATTTAGCAAGTCTAGAGGGTTTAGAGGGTTGTTGTGGAATTAAACTGTTTGCAGGATCTTCAACTGGTAATTTATTGGTTGCTGAAGAAGACGATATAGATAAAGTTTTTCAAAATGCCTCAAAAGTTGTGGCAGTTCATTCCGAAGATGAGGCAATTTTAAAAGTTAATAAAAAATTGATTAAAGAGGGTGATGTCCATACTCATCCAGTATGGAGAAGTGTAGAATGTGCAATAGGATCTACCAGAAGAATTGTTCGAATAGCAGAAAAGCACAATAAAAAAGCTCATGTACTTCATATTACAACAAAGGAAGAAATTGATTTTCTATCTCAACACAAAGGAAACATTACTTTTGAGATTACTCCCCAGCATTTAACTCTTTATGCTCCAGACTGCTATGACAAGCTAGGAACCTATGCTCAGATGAACCCACCTTTAAGAGATAAATCTCATTATGATAGATTGTGGTATGGGGTAAGAAATAATTTCAATGATACTATTGGGTCAGATCATGCTCCTCATTTAAAGGAAAATAAAGACAAGATATACCCCAACACTCCTTCAGGGATGCCAGGGGTTCAAACTTTAATGCCAGTAATGCTAAATCACATAAATGATGGAAAGTTATCTCTTAATCAATTGATGAACTTTGTTTGTGAAAATCCAGTAAAGATTTTTGGAATTAAAAATAAAGGATTTATTAAAGAAGGCTATGATGCTGACTTTACAATTGTTGATATGAACAAAACAATTGAAATTAAAAATGAAAACATTGAAAGTAAATGTAAGTGGTCACCATTTAATGGTTTCAAATTCAAAGGAACACCTACTCATACAATCATTGCAGGTAAAATCAAAATGCAGGATGGAAAAATTTTAGGTGATCCTGATGGAGCACCTTTACAGTTTAGTTAAGCTTTCCAGCAAAACTATTTACCAAAATTACACCAATTACAATCAAGAATAAGCCCACGATTGCTTGCCAAGCCAAAGTTTGTTTAAAGAAAACATAGCCCAGAA
The DNA here is from genome assembly GCA_902586485.1 of uncultured Pelagibacteraceae bacterium. Taxonomy (GTDB): domain Bacteria; phylum Pseudomonadota; class Alphaproteobacteria; order Pelagibacterales; family Pelagibacteraceae; genus Pelagibacter. The sequence continues at coordinate 6,681 of CACIHO010000013.1, forward strand.
TTGCTATTGTAAAAATTCCTAAACCACTCCATGTTGCATAAACAATTGCTATTGGAAGTTTGTTAACTACAAAAGTTAACAGATAAAAAGCTGTAAGGTAAAATATAGATAAGGCAACTGTTGGTATAAGTTTTGTAAAATTTTGTGATACAGGAAGTAACATTGTGCCAGCAACCTCGCAAAAAATCGCAGCGATTAAAAAAATATAAGTTTTAACCATTGTTTAAAATTTTGTGATTAATTAAGTCCTCTGTAATTTCAGTTAGAATTGCTGGATCATCAATTGTAGGTGGCACCTTATAATCAACACCATCTGCTATTTTTCTTATAGTTCCTCTTAAAATTTTTCCTGATCTAGTTTTTGGCAATCTTTTAATAACAATCACTACTTTAAATGCAGCAACAGGACCAATTTTGTCTCTTACCATCTGAACACATTCTTTAGATATAGTTTCATTATTTTTATCAACACCAGATTTTAAAACTACTAATCCAATAGGTAATTGACCTTTTAATTTGTCTGCAATTCCAAGTACCGCACATTCTGCAACAGATTGATGTTCGGATAAAACCTCTTCGATTGCACCAGTAGATAATCTATGACCAGCCACATTTATAATGTCATCAGTTCTAGACATAATCCAAATATAACCATCATCATCTATGTGACCTGCATCATATGTTTGGTAGTAGCCTTCGTAATTAGACATATAGTTTTCTTTATACCTTTGATCAGCATTCCATAATGTTGGGAATGTACCTGGAGGTAAAGGAAGCTTAACCACTATATCTCCCATTTCATTTGGTTTTGCTAGAGATTGATCTGGTTTAATGATTTTGACATCATATCCAGGTACAGCTTTACAGGCTGAACCATATTTTGTTTCCATCATTTCAATACCAGTACAATTAGAGCTAATTGCCCAACTAGTCTCTGTTTGCCACCAATGATCTATCACAGGAACTTTAAGTAAATTTTCAGCCCACTTTATAGTATCTGGATCAGCTCTTTCTCCAGCAAGGAATAAACTTTCAAAACTACTTAAATCATATTTTGAAAAAAACTTACCTTCAGGATCTTCTTTTTTTATAGCTCTAAAAGCTGTCGGAGCTGTAAAAAGAGATTTTACTTTGTAATCAGAGATTATTTTCCAAAAAGCGCCTGCATCTGGAGTTCCTACAGGCTTACCTTCAAATAAAACTGTAGTGCATCCTTTAAATAATGGAGCGTAAACAATATATGAGTGACCTACAATCCAACCAATATCACTAGCGGACCACCAAATATCATCAGTATCAATGTTGTAAATATTTTTCATAGTCCATTTGAGAGCAACAATATGGCCTCCGATATCTCTAACTATCCCCTTCGGAGTACCAGTTGTACCTGAGGTATATAAAATATAAGCAAACTCATTTGAGTTCATCTCAACACAGTCAGCATCTTTAGCATTTGAAGCTACTTCCTCCCAGCTGACCTCTTTTGGAGCATTTAATTTAACCTTGTGACCAGGTCTTTGGAACAAAATCATCTTTTCAATTTTGTGATTAGCTATTTTTATAGCTTCATCAACAAGTGGTTTGTACTCCACTGTCCTTCCTGGCTCAAAACCACATGAAGCAGTTACCAATATTTTTGCTTTGCTGTCATCAATTCTACTTGCAAGCTCATTTGAGGCAAATCCTCCAAATACAACAGAGTGAATTGCACCAATTCTTGCGCAAGCAAGCATAGCAACCACTGCCTCAGGGATCATTGGCATGTAAATGATCACCCTGTCTCCCTTATTAGCTCCTTGAGCTTTCAAAGCCCCAGCAAACTTAGAAACCTTTGACCTTAATTCCTCATAAGTGAACTGACTTTTGTTACCTGTAATAGGACTATCGTAGATTAAAGCTATTTTTTGACCTCTTCCTTGATCAATATGAATATCTAAAGCGTTATAACATGTGTTTGTGACCCCATCCTCGAACCATTTGTAGAATGGTGGTTTAGATTTATTTAAAATTTTAGTTGGTTTTTTAAACCAAAAGATATCTTCGGAGGCTTCTTGCCAAAATTTTTCAGGATTTTTTATAGAATTTTGGTAAATTTCATTAAACTTAGAAGACATAAAAATTTGATTCGAATTCCCTATTTTTTTTGGTTTTTAACTTATAAATTGTATTTAATTTTAAAAATTAAGTAAAATCAATGAGAATTAGTCGCAATTAAGTCTTCATTTATCTAATTTAATTTGCTATTAACCGCGTCATTGGCTTAAGGAAACTTAAGTCTAGTTTATATAAACTAAAAAATAAAAACTAACGAAGAGGGAGTTTTTTATGAAAAAACTTAAACTGTTTGCTTTAGCAGCTATGGCCTTGATAGGTTTTTCAGGTATAGCTATTGCAGCAGACGCAACGATGTTGAGCCAAGATGACTTCGTAGGAATTTCATTCTGGATCATCTCTATGGGAATGTTAGCAGCTACTGCTTTCTTTTTCATGGAAGTGGGCAATGTCGCATCAGGCTGGAGAACATCAGTTATTGTTGCTGGTCTAGTAACTGGTATTGCATTCATACACTACATGTACATGAGAGAAGTATGGGTTGCTACTGGAGACTCGCCAACTGTTTACAGATACATTGACTGGTTAATCACTGTGCCTTTACAGATGGTAGAATTCTATTTAATTCTAGCAGCTATTAACAAGGCAAACTCTGGTATGTTCTGGA
>CACIHO010000014.1 GCA_902586485.1 uncultured Pelagibacteraceae bacterium
ATCTTTTTGAAACTTTGTCTGTATTTGAAAACTTAATAATAGACTCAGATGAGCAAAGAGAAAATTTAAAAGAAAAAATAGATACAATCATGAAAAAATACAATTTTTCAGTTGATCTTGATGTTCCTGTTCTCAATTTATCAGCAGGTCAAAAACAAAAAGTAGAAATAATAAGATGCCTAATAAGAAGCCCAAAAGTTTTAATTATGGATGAACCCACATCGGTATTAACAGAGCAAGAAACCAGTGAATTATTCTTATCATTAAAAAAATTTTCAGAGGAAGGAATTTTAATAATTTATATAACCCATAAACTAAAGGAAGTTATGCAACTTTGTGATGAAGTTGCTGTGATGAGAAGAGGAAAATTGGTCTCTGTAAGCCAAATCAATAATGAAAATATAGAGTCTCTTGCTAACAAAATGGTAGGTCAGGATTTAAAAACAATTAAGAAAAAAAAGGAAAATACTTCGTCAGAACAATTAATTAAAATAACAAATCTTAATTTTACAAGTGAAGATCCTTTTGAAACAAACTTAGTTGATATTAATTTTTCTCTAAATCGAGGGGAATGTTTAGGAATCGCCGGTATTTCAGGAAATGGCCAAAGTGAATTATTTCAAGTGTTAAGTGGTGAAATTATATCAAATAAGAATTCCATAGAATTTAATAAAAATTTTATTGGGGATTTAAATCCTCAAGAAAGAAGAGAATATTTAATGGCTTTTTCTCCAGAAGATAGGCTTGAACAAGCTGCTATTCCACAAATGGCAATTTTTGAAAATGTAGCTCTAAACAATTTTAAATCCTCAAATTTTTTTAATAATGGATTAATAAATGAAAGCAAAATTAAAGAGCATTCAAAAAAAATTATTTCAGAATTTAATGTAAACACTGACAATATAGATTTAAAAAGCCAATTTTTATCTGGAGGAAATTTACAAAAATTAATTATTGGAAGAGAATTAATAACATCTCCAGATTTATTAATTTGTTTTAATCCTACATGGGGTTTAGACGTTGGAGCTATAAATTATATTCATGAAACATTAATTAAAATAAATGAACAAAATAAATCAATAATATTAATATCAACAGACACTGATGAGTTGTTAAAATTAAGTGACAAAATTTCAGTAATCCATAGAGGAAAATTATCAAAAATAATGAATGCTGAGGATGTTACCTCTGAGAAACTTGGGATACTTATGGGAGGAGGAAATTGATTAAAATTGTAAAAAGAGATCAACCTTCAAAAGCTATTTTTTTCTTTACACCTGTCCTAGCTATTTTTCTCACATTAATAGCGGGAGGTATAATATTTTATATTTTAGGTTTTAAACCATTTGAAGCTCTAAAATTTTTTTTCATAGTTCCAATTGCAGATAAATATGGTTTTAGTGAATTACTATTAAAAGCCACACCACTTTGTTTAATAGCAATTGGTTTATCTTTTTGTTTTAAAAGTAACAATTGGAATATTGGAGCAGAAGGTCAATTAACTTTTGGGGCTATAGTTTCAGGAGGAGTTGCATTATTATTTTATGATCAAGAAGGTTTCTATATTCTACCAATGGTAATATTAGCTGGCGCAATTGGTGGTATGATATATGCATCAATACCTGCAATATTAAAAACTTACTTCAATACTAATGAGATATTAGTAAGTCTTATGTTGGTATATGTTTCAAAATTAATTTTAGATTATCTTGTTGTCGGTCCTTGGAGTAATCCAGAAGGATTTAATTTTCCAGAAACTAGACAGTTCAGTGACTCTGCAAGACTTCCTTTATTATTTGAAGGACTAAGAATTCACGCAGGAATATTTTTAGCATTAGCTGCAGTGGTTATTAGTTGGTTTGTTTTTTATAAAACATATTTGGGTTTCCAAATGAAAGTTTCAGGTTTTAGTTTAAAGACAGCAAAATATGCTGGCTACAAAGGTAAAAAAATGATTATTCTAGTTTTTTTAATAAGTGGAGCTTGTGCAGGTCTAGCAGGTGTAGGAGAAATAACTGGACCCATTGGACAGCTTCATAGAGAAGTATCTCCAGATTATGGATTTACTGCGATTATTGTTGCATTTTTAGGTCGCTTACATCCTGTGGGAATAATTTTTGCATCTCTAGTTGTTGCAATAACTTATCTGGGTGCTGAAACGGCACAAATCTTTATGCAAATACCAAAATATACAGGTCAGGTTTTTCAAGGAATGATTTTATTTTTTCTTCTTGCTTCTGACTATTTACTCTTTTTCAAATTTAAATTTATAGATACAAAAAAATGATAGTAGATATAAATTTTGTTGGACTAATAATTGCATCTATAATGGCTTCTGCAGTTCCTTTGATTTTGGCGTCTTGTGGTGAATTAATTACTGAAAGATCTGGGGTTCTAAACCTTGGCGTTGAAGGAATGATGATCATAGGAGCTATTTCAGGCTTCGCACTAATGACGGTTACTGGAAGTTTAATTATAGCAGTTTTTGGTGCAATGTTAGCTGGAGTTTTAATTTCAACAATTTTTGCATTTCTTACTCAAACATTAATTACAAATCATGTCGCTACTGGTTTAGCTCTCACTATTTTTGGAATAGGAATTTCTGCAATGATTGGAAAAAACTTTGTGGGTATTCCTGGAAAAGAGTTTCCTGTTTTGTTTGAAGGTTTAAAAGACACAATACCACTTTTAAGTCCAATATTATTTGGTCATTCAATAGTTTTTTATTTTGCTTTTGCCCTACCCTTCATAACTAGTTACTTTTTAAAAAAAACAAAAATTGGATTAATTGTTAGAGCTGTAGGAGACTCGCCTGAGTCTGCCTCTAATCAAGGAATAAATGTAAGGTTTGTGCGTTACGCTTGTATACTTTATGGAGGCGCAATGTGTGGTCTTGCAGGGGCGTATTTGTCAATGATTTATACTCCGCAGTGGATTGAAAATATGACAGGTGGTAGGGGCTGGATTGCACTTGCTCTAGTGGTTTTCTCAACGTGGAACCCTATTAAAATTTTAATCGGTGCGATGATTTTTGGTGGATTGACCATTATTCAATTTCATATGCAAGCAATCGGAGTAAGAATTCCTGTTCAATTTTTAACAGCCTTGCCTTACATAGTAACAATAATAGTTTTAGTTGTAATTTCTCGTGATAGTAGAAAAATAAGACTAAGTACTCCTAGTTCCTTGGGGAAATCTTTTCATAAAGACAATTAATTTTAAAATAATCATTTTTTTTTAGATAATTTAATTTAAGTTTAATTAATTAAAAAAATCAAAAGGGGAAATAAATTTATGCATAAATTTTTAATTCGTTCTTTCGTCTCTTCTTTAGTTTTATTATTTACATTAACTGTAGCTGCAGTTGCAAAAGATGTAAAAGCAGCATTTGTTTATATTGGTCCGACTGGTGACCATGGATGGACTTATCAGCATGATGTAGGTAGAAAAGCTGTTGAAGCTGCCGGATTTAAAACAACATACGTGGAAGGTGTTCCAGAAAGTGCTGATGCTGAAAGGGTTCTTAGACAATTAGCTAATTCTGGTCATGACATTATCTTTACAACTAGCTTTGGATATATGAACCCTACTAACAAAGTTGCAAAAGAGTTTCCAAATGTAAAATTTGAACATGCTACTGGATATAAAAGAGAGCATCCAAATGTTGCAACTTACGCAGCTAGATTCTATGAAGGTAGAACTATTTTGGGAACAATTGCCGGAACTATGACTAAATCTAATGTGATTGGATATGTTGCATCTTTTCCAATACCTGAAGTAATAAGAGGCATCAATTCATTTACTTTAGCAGCTCAAAAAGTTAATCCAAATATTAAAACTAAAATTGTTTGGGCTTTCACTTGGTACGATCCAGGTAAAGAAGCAGAAGCAGCAAAAGCTTTAATTGACCAAGGTGCTGATGTAATTGCTCAACATACAGATAGTACTGCTATTGTTCAAATGGCTGAAAAAGCAGGAGTATATGCTTTTGGACAAGCGAGTGATATGGATAAGTTTGCACCAAAGGCTGTATTAACTTCAGTTGAGAATAACTGGGGACCATATTATGTTGATAGAGTAAAAGCTGTTGCAAATGGTACATGGAGTCAAAAAGATACATGGCATGGTATAGGAGACGGCATGGTAGTAATCTCTGGTTTAGATTCTCAAATGCCTAGTGACCTACAAGCAAAAGTTAAAAAACTTCAAGCAGATTTAGCATCTGGTAAAGTTCATTCTTTCACTGGACCAATTTATGACCAAAAAGGAAATTTAATGGTTGCAGAAGGGAAAACTGCAGATGATGGTATGCTAGCAGGTATGATGACTTATGTTAAAGGTGTCGAAGGAGATATACCTAAGTAAGCTTTTAAACTTATAAAAATTTAAAAGGCCAGTTTTTTAACTGGCCTTTTTTATATTTGATGTTTTTTTTTAATTTCATCAATTCTTAATTCCTCATAAATTTCGAAGGGCTGCACGATCCAAGGATTACCAGTAAGTTTTTTCGCACAAAAATCTGGCTCAAATGTTGATTTCTTTTTTTTAAACAACGTGGCAGTTTTAATATCTTCTATTTTATCTTTTATCGGTTCATATTTTTTTAACCAATCTATACTTTTATTGAAAGTTATTCCTGTATCAGATAAATCATCACATAAAAGTATTTTACCCCCCATATTAGGTGCTATAGAACTCATTTCCCTTGAAAAAACAATATCACCCTGCTCATCTTCCACTCCTTTACCACTATAAGACTCAACTGCAAGATATGCACATTTTAATTTAAATATTCTACTTAATACATCTATCATTGGAGCTGCTCCACGCATTATGCCAATGAGTATTGTTGGTTTATATCCACTTTCATCAATTTGAATTGCTAGCTTTTCAACAGTCTTGTTGTACTCGTCCCAACTAACAATCATTTTTTCTGTCATAATTTTTTAATATCTATTTATTTAAATAATAAAACTAAAACTGCAAGAACGATAAGTGCAATTATTGAAGATATTAAAATATACAACCTATGAATGTTTCGTCCTCTTAAATTAAAATAATGTCGTGCTACTCCAGTGATAACTGCTAATGCACATAATATTAGCCAATTATATTGATGATAAACTAAGAAACTAGAGTGTCCAGAAAGCATTATAAACAATACTAAAAAAGTGGAATAATTATTATGAATTGATCTTTGTTTAGCTGCTAGAGATAAACTCATATCAAATTTTTCACCTCTTTCACTACTACTGATTATGTTCATTTGATTGGGTATAATTACCGTGAAAACATTACCAAACATATTGGTTCCTATAATTAGTCCTACACTTAAAATTGCAAATTTTGGTCCAAACAATTTTGTTAAACCAAAGGAAACGGCTGCTAATAAAATGATTGCTGTAGATATAAATAGTACATTATTTTTAATCAATTTCGATTTACACAATAGATCATATATAAACCAAAAAATAATTAATGATAAAAGTGAGATAATAATGGCGTAACTAGGAGGCATTAACATGACACGTTTATCAACCATTAATACACCAGCATTATAATAATAAATTACAACTAAGAGCAACATTCCTGTTACAAAAGTTAGGTAACTTTGCCATTTAAAAATTACCAATCTATTTAAATAATCCTGAGGTGGTGAAGTTTTTAACCTTGTAAGTTTATAAAAAAAACCAGAATGCATCAGATATCCTTCTCCATCGACATCATCGCTTGTTATGTTTTTATTTAAATTATTGTCTAAGTAATTAAATAAAAAACTGTTACCCACCCATAATATTGCAAATACTACATGGCCCCATCTTAGAATAACCTCTAACCATTTTATTGTATAAGGTAAGAATTCCATCAGTATTTTATTTTATCTACCTTATTATCCCAGATTTCAAATGCTTTTAGAGCTTCTTCTCTAAGCATTTGCACCATTTTAATTTTTCTATCATCAATTTTTTTTGGAATTTCTGTATAAATAAAAGAGTCATCAAAATCTATCTTTTTTGCATCGTCTCTTGTATTTGCATAATATATTTTATCTAATCTTGACCAATAAATTGCTGAAAGACACATAGGGCAAGGTTCACAAGATGTATAAATCTCACATCCAGAAAGATCAAAAGTATTTAAATTTTTACAGGCTTCTCGAATTGCTACTATTTCTCCATGAGCAGTTGGATCATTTGTAGAAGTAACTTTGTTAGAGCCCTCTGCAATAATCTTTTGATCCTTAACTATAACACTTCCAAATGGACCACCTATAGTATTCGCACTTTTTATTGAAAGTTCAATGGCTTTTGCCATAAATTTTTTCTTATCTTCCATTTTTAACTTTTTATTTTATTTTTAATTTTGTTAATACTCATTAAAATTCTTTCAGGTGTTGCTGGGGCATTAAGTTCTGGTGCAAGGTGATAATTTCCAACCGATGCAACTGCATCTTTAATTGCATAAAAAACGCTCATGGCTAACATTAGAGGAGGTTCACCTGTTGTCTTTGCTTTATTAACAACTTTTTCTTTATTTATTCCCTCTTTAAAAATTTCTACATTAAATTTTTTTGGAATATCACTTACGGCTGGTATTTTATATGTTGATGGAGAAAAAGTTGTAATCTGACCATTTGATTTCCAATTTAGTTCTTCAATTGTTAACCAACCTTGCCCTTGAACAAAACCCCCTTCGATCTGACCTAATTCAAGTGCTGGATTTATTGGTTTTCCTGCATCATGTAAAATATCAACTCTTTCTAAGACATTTTCACCAGTCAATGTATCAATAGTTACTTCTGAAACAGCGGCACCATAACAAAAGTAATAAAATGGTCTTCCTCTAAATTTTTTTTTATCAAAGTTTATTTTTGGCGTCGAATAAAAACCTGAGGATGAAAGAGAAATTCTATTTAAATATGCTTCTTTAATAATACTTTTAAATTCAAATTGTCTGTTTCCAAATATTATATATTGATCCTTATAAGTTGCTTCCTGGTTGTAAATTTTATATTTTTTTTTAATAAATTTTTCTAAATTTAATTTAATTTTTGCTACTGCATTTAATGCTGCGGCACCATTAAGGTCTGTAGTTGAAGATGCAGCGCTAGCTGAAGTATTTGGAACCCTTGCTGTATTTGTTGATGAAATATGTACTAAATTATATGGTAATCCCAAGGAATTAGCCACTAGTTGTGCTATTTTTGTGTGAGTCCCTTGACCCATTTCTATACCACCATGGTTCAAGTACACACTTCCATCTGTATAAATATGCACTAAAGCACCAGCTTGATTTAAATGAATTGTTGTAAATGAAATCCCAAATTTTACTGGTGTAATAGCTATACCCTTCTTTTTAAATTTATTTTTTTCATTGAACTTTTTTATATCTGAATATCTTTTCTTATAATTAGATTTATTTTCTAAATTTTTAAATATTTCATTAATCACATTGTCTTCAATAGTCATTCCATAGTGAGTTACATTTTTTTTATCTTTTTGATAAAAATTTTTCTTTCGAACTAGAATAGGATCTATTTTTAAATACCTTGAAATATTATCAATAACATTTTCTATAGCCATCATTCCTTGATTTCCACCAAAGCCTCTAAATGCAGTTGAAGTTGGAATATTTGTTTTGCATAAATTATTTGTTACCTCGATATCTGATATGTAATACGCATTGTCTATATGAAGAAGAGCTCTTTCATTTATTGCTGCTGATAAATCAGGCGACATTCCACAATTTGATGATAAGTTAATTTTTAATCCTTCAATAATTCCTTCATCATTAAATCCAACTTCGTATTCAGATAAAAATTCATGCCTTTTACCAGTCAAAATTATATCATCATCTCTATCTAGTCTTAATTTCACAGGCTGACCTGTTTTTTTTGCCAACAACGCACAAATACATGCAGTCATAAAATTTGTCTCTTTCCCTCCAAATCCACCTCCAATTCTTCTTACTTCAACATTTATAGAATTACTTTTCTGATTAAACATTTTTGCAATTAATTGTTGAGTCTCAGAAGGATGTTGTGTTGAACTGTAAACTAAAAAATTATCATCTTCTTTAGGTATAACAAACGCTGCCTGACCCTCTAAATAAAAGTGTTCTTGACTTCCGGTTGTAAAGTTTCCTTTCAAATTATATTTTGAATTTTTAATTTTCTTAGAAGGGTTTCCTTTTTTAATTTTTCTAGGCTTAAATAAAAACTGTTTTTTATTTAAAGCATCTTTTATTGTGATAACTGGTTTTAAATCTTTATAAGTGATTTTTGCCTTTAATACTGCTTTTCTTGCAAGTTCAGTAGTTGTGGCAGCTACAGCAAACAATGGTTGACCAAAAAACTCAACTTTTTTATCTGGAAATATTGGATCACCATCAAAAACAGGTCCTACATCGTTCCTTCCCGAGATATCACTTTGAGTGACTATTGATATCACCCCTTCACTTTTTTTTACATCACTTAAGTCTATTTTTTTTATTATTGCATGAGCTTTTTTACTTAAACCAATAGCACCATAAATTGTATTTTTTGGTTCATTAATGTCGTCAGTGTATTCAGCGTATCCACTAACATGCTTATAAGCACTATCATGCGGTCTTACATCATTAATATAGTTCTCTTTGCTCATTTAATTAACTCTTGTTAGCTTATTAGAATGTATTTCTACGAAACATTTCATCAATAAATTTTTTGCTATCTCTAGTCTATATTCTTTACTTGCTCTCATATCCCCTATAGGACTTAGGTCTTTATCAAGATAATTTTTGGCTTGATTAAAAGTA
>CACIHO010000015.1 GCA_902586485.1 uncultured Pelagibacteraceae bacterium
CAATAGCTGGAACTTTTAAGAAAAAATTATTATCCAATAAAAATATAGCTCTTAAATATTTTAAAAATAATGAGAAAGAAACAAAAGAACACAACATGATAGTTGATATGGAAAGAAGCGATCTATCCAAAATTTGTAAAACAGGAAGTGTTAAAATACTCAAAAAAAAATATGTCGAGGAATACAAACATCTTTTTCATTACGTTACTTCAATTGGTGGAATATTAAATAAAAATACAAAATTGATTGATATCATTAAGGCAATGATGCCTGGAGGATCGGTAATTGGTTGTCCTAAAATTAGAACTTTAGAACTTTTAAACAGACAAGAAAAAGAAAGTAGAAATATTTTTACAGGAAGTTTTGGATTTATTAAATTTAATCAGGATATGAAGTTTAATATTATAATTAGATCTATATTAAATTATAAAAATCAATCAGAGATCTCTGCAGCATCTGGTGTAGTATTAGATAGCTCACCAAAGAAAGAGTTCAATGAAAATTATATTAAAGCAAAATCTTTACTGGAGTTATTTAAATGATTTACATAATTGATCATCAAGATTCTTTTACTTGGAATGTTGTTCATCAATTTGCAAAGTTTGATAAAGTAATTTGCTCTAACTATTATGAGTTAAATGATAAACTGCTTGATAAATGTGATGTAATCGTATTGTCACCAGGACCTGGCTCACCAAAGGATTATCCTGCTTCATCAAAAATTTATAAAAAATATAAAGGAAGGAAAAAAATTATTGGTATTTGTCTTGGCTATCAAATGATTTTACATAACGAAGGTGGTAAAATCATACAACAAAAAAAAATCTATCATGGCTTTCAATCCAAAATAAAAACAAATAATCAAAGTAAAATCTTTAAAAACAATCAACAGTTTAAAGTTGGAAGATATCATTCATTAAAATTAATGGAGCCATTTAAATCTAATTCTATTAAAATAACTATGAGATGCAGTAAAACAAAAATACCAATGGGCCTTGAGGATAATCAAAACAAAATATATGGATTTCAATTTCATCCAGAATCTTTTTTAACAGAAAATGGCAACACTCTTATTAAAAAAATCTTATCAGCTTAGTAATCTTGAAGAAGTTACTTTCAAAGATCTTTGGGGATCTAGAGGTGTATTTACCACAATGCGAATGGTTGGAAAACCTCCTAAGTTAATACTTTTTAAACCGCATATAGAAAATTTAATAAAATCAACAAAAAAATATGGAATAAGAAAAAAAAATTTAAAAAGCATTATTAAAGATTTAATCAACAAAAATACTTTATACAAAGGTCATGATAATTTATTTCGTATAGCTTTAAATAAAAAACTGATATCAGTCTCAATTAGAAAAAGACCAAAACCAAAGAGTAATTTTAATCTTTTATTGTTTAAATATAAACGAATAGAGCCAAACTATAAAAATCTCTATTATAAAAAAATATTAGCAAAATTAAGCAAAGTTGATTCAACTAGATTTGATATTGCTTTAGTCGCAAATGACAAGATTTTAGAAACTGGTACGTCAAATTTGGTTTTTGTGAAAAATGGGAAGATTTTTTCACCTAAAAAAAATTGTTATTTTGGAAACACACTTAAATTTATTAGTAAAAAAATAAAAATTAATTTTAAAGATATCTTTATTAAATCAATCGATGATTATGAAGAAATAATTCTTATTGGATCAGGTAAAGGAGTAACATCAGTTTCAAAAATAAAAGATCTTAAATGGAAGAGAAGAAAGACTAGTTGCTACACTAAGTTAAATAAAATATATAACTCTCTTGTTTAAATATGAAAGATCCAAACAATCCCTGTATATTTTGCAAAATCAGAAAAGAAGAGCTTCAGTTTGAAAACCAATTGGCTTATTCATCTATAGATAGCTACCCTGTATCAGAATTTCATAGTCTTATCGTTCCCAAAAGACATGTAGAAACATATTTTGAGCTTACTAAAGATGAAATTCAGGCATGTAACGACTTAATATTAAAAACTAAAGTAAAAATTTTAAAACAAGATTCTAGTGTTAAAGGTTTCAATATAGGCACAAATGCAGGAAAATCTGCAGGCCAATCAATTATGCATTGTCATATTCATTTAATTCCCAGAAGAGAAGGGGATGTAGAGAATCCCCAAGGTGGCGTTAGATCTGTAATTCCTAACAAACAACACTACAAACGTAAATTCTGAGTTGTTATTAAAGACAAATTGACCAATACTTTTGATTGAACTCTTTAGATAACTAGATTAGAAAACTGTAAACTAATTCAAAATTATTTTAAGGGTATACAAATGTTCACCATTAATCCTTTTTCAGTTTTAGCTGAGACAGTTCCATCTATACTTATACAAGGCTTTGTTGTGTTAATGGTTTTATTGATTGTTGTGGGTACTCTATTAGACATAATTCATAAAAAGAATGTTAAGTATTTTTTTGAAAATGCTAAAAAAGCAAAAAAAAATGCAACTAAAGAATTATCAGCTGGTGAAAGAATAGCAGTTGTTTCAAAAACAATTGCATATGATATTGGTACTACATCAGAACTAGGAGCTGGCAAAAGAAGAGTAGCACATGTCCTTGGAATGTATGGAACTATATTGTTTTGGGTTGGTTCTGTTGTGATGATTTTTTGTTATTCCTCATCAAATGCAGAAACCCCAACTATTTGGCCAATGATCTGGCATGTAGGCGCTTTAATGACCATCTTGGGTGGATCATGGTTTTGGTTTTTCTTAAGAGTCGACGTTTATTCTGAAGCGCAACCTTGGTACAGAATTATTAAAGCAGATTTATTTGTATTAGCATTAATTGCAACTTCATTAACAGGATTTATATGGTCATATCTTCAAAGCTTAAATTTAGAGGGAAGATGGGATGCAAATTTATTTTTAGTTTTATTCATAGTTTCAAACTTAGTTTTGTTTGGAGGAGTTTACTGGTCTAAGTTTGCACATATGTTTTATAAACCTGGTGCAGCAATACAAAAAAACTTAGCTGAAGCAGATGGATCAAGAGACAATTTGCCTCCACCAGCAGATGCACCTGAACAATTTGGTTTAGGAATTAAAAGAGAGCGACCTAAACACTATTAATTGAAATTAATTATGATAAAAACAATAGAGGAGAAAAAATAATTATGTCAACTTTTGTTTATATGACTAGATGTGATGGATGTGGTCATTGTGTAGATATTTGTCCATCAGATATAATGCATATTGATGAAAATATTAGACGAGCAAAAAATATTGAACCTAACTTTTGTTGGGAATGTTATTCTTGTGTTAAAGCATGCCCTAACCATGCTATTGATGTCAGAGGATATGCTGACTTTGCTCCAATGGGACATAGTGTTAGAGTAAGAAGAGAAGAAGAAAAAGGAACTATTTCCTGGAAGATTAAGTTTAGAAATGGAACTGAAAAAAATTTTGTTTCACCAATAACTACAAAACCTTGGGGAAAATTTATTCCAAAACTTGCAGATGGTGAAAAAATTAAACAAGGAGAGTTAAATTCTCAAAGACTATATACTGAACCAGAAGGTTTGAATATTGATGGAGAACTTCCAACTGTGCCCAAAGATTCTTTTAAAAAAGGAGTTTATTATTAATGGCTAAACATAAAACACACTACGAAGATTGTGATATATTAGTTGTTGGTGGAGGCATGGCTGGAACTGGTGCTACCTTTGAGGCAAGACACTGGGGCAGAGATATGAAAATTGTTTGTGTTGAAAAAGCTAATATTGATAGAAGTGGAGCAGTTGCTCAAGGACTCTATGCAATTAACTGTTACATGGGAATGCAATGGGGTGAAAACCAACCAGAAGATCATGTGAGATACGCAAGAAATGATTTAATGGGAATGGTTAGAGAAGATTTAGGTTATGACATGGCTCGTCATGTAGACTCTACAGTTCATATGTTTGATGAATGGGGTTTACCTATGATGAAAAATGAAGAAACTGGAAGATATTTAAGAGAAGGTAAATGGCAAATAATGATCCATGGTGAAAGTTATAAACCAATTGTTGCAGAAGCAGCAAAAAAATCTGCAGATAAAATTTATAATAGAATAATGATAACTCATCTCTTAATGGATGAGTCTCAAGAAAATAGAATAGGTGGAGCAGTTGGATTTAATATGAGAACTGGTGATTTTCATGTATTTAGAGCAAAGGCAGTAATTGTTGCTGCTGGTGGAGCTTCACACATCTTTAAACCAAGAGCAGTCGGTGAGGGAATGGGTAGAACTTGGTACGCGCCATGGAGTAATGGATCTGCATACGCATTACCAATCGCAGCTGGTGCAAAGATGACTCAAATGGAAAATAGAATTGTATTGTGTAGATTTAAAGACGGTTATGGTCCAGTTGGAGCATATTTTCTTCATTTAAAAACATATACACAAAATGCTAATGGCGAAAACTATGAGAAAAAATGGTATGATCAAACTAAAGAGTTAGTTGGAGAATATATTGACCATCATCCAACACCAACTTGTTTGAGAAATCATGCATTTATTCAAGAAGTAGCTGCAGGGGGTGGACCTATCCATATGGTAACTACAGAGGCATTCCAAGATCCACATTTAGAAACAGTTGGTTGGGAAAATTTTTTAGGAATGACAGTAGGGCAAGCTGTTGTTTGGGCATCTCAAAATATTGATCCAAAATATACAAATCCAGAGTTAACTACATCTGAACCTTATGTAATGGGTTCACATGCAACTTGTTCTGGTGCTTGGGTAAGTGGCCCTGAGGATTTATCACCACCAGAGTATTTTTGGGGTTATAACAGAATGCTAACTATTGATGGATTATTCGGTGCAGGAGATACAGTTGGTGGAAGTGCCCACAAGTTTTCATCTGGATCTTTTACAGAAGGCAGATTAGCTGCAAAAGCAGCTGTTAAATATATTGAAGATAAAAAAGCTGAGGGTGTTAAAGTTTCAGATAAACAGTGTGAAGACTTTAAAACTGCGGTTTACAAGCCACTAGAAAATTATACAGTTGCTAGAAATGAGATTACTGGTGGAACAGTTTCTCCTAGCTATATATCTCCGATTCAGGGTCTTCAAAGATTACAAAAAATAATGGATGAATATGTGGGTGGAATTACCTCAAATTACATGACTAATGGCAATATGCTTAAAAGAGGACTTGAATTGTTAGATTGGCTTCAAGAAGACCTGGAGTATGTAGGAGCTGAAGATTATCACCAACTTATGAGAGCTTGGGAGTTAAAACACAGAGCATTGACTTCTCAGTGTGTAACAGAACATACATTATTCAGAGAAGAGACTAGATGGCCGGGCTACTATTACAGAGGCGATCATATGAAACTTGATGATGAAAATTGGCATTGTTTAACAGTTTCTAGAAGAGATCCAAAGACTGGTAAATTTAGTATGGAGAAAGTACCTGTATACCATATAGTGGATGAGAACGAGAAGAAAAAAGCTTCGTAGTAAATAATTTTATAAAATCACATGAATATTTTATCTAAATCAGATGATGAAATATATGAATTAGCCAAACCTATTTGGGATAATTTGGTTAAATCATCTAATCTCAGAGATTATGGTGGATTTACAAGAGATTTCTCTACTCAAATGCTTTTTGGTGCTAACGAGGTAGAGCTCGGTAAACAGTGGGCTAATAACAAGCTAATAACTAATCTTAAAGAGACTTTTGAACCTTTTGGTTGCCTTAGAAGAGGAGATCACATAACCGTTCTGATCAAGCAAACAAATAAAGAAATCCCTGGAGAGTTTCTTGGAAGATTGGTCTTAGGGGTTGAAGACAATACGGTTAAGGTTTTTGGTGCTACAATTTATTAAGAAAAAAAAATTACCTAGCTTTAAATAATTGTTTGACAAATTTCGTTGTGGGTGTAATGACGGATTTAATGTTATTTTCTAACGTAAAAATTATTAACAAACTCTCAAATTTTAAAACTATATTTATTAAAGCAGGAATTATAGCAAGCTTAACAGCTTACTGGGGAGTGATTTTAGTTGGAACTTTTATCACTTTTAACTAAGTTGTTTTTAAACAACTTTTAAATTTTTTATGGAAGTATTTTTACCGATAGCTCAAGTTTTTGTTAACCCTATCGAGATACTTTTATTAAGCGCAATTGTTGGAGTGCTTTCGGGTTTATTTGGTGTTGGTGGTGGGTTTTTAATGACTCCCTTTCTGATTTTTTTAGGAATACCTCCTGTATACGCTGTTGCCAATGAAGCAAATAATATTTTAGCTACATCAGTTTCAGGATCTACCACGCATTATTTAAAAAACACTTTAGATTATAAAATGGGATCTATTATTGTTGTTGGTGGTGTAATTGGGACTTCATTGGGTATCTATACTTTTACTTATTTTAAGGGAATTGGAAAAATTGATACTGTTATATCTTTAGCATACATGTACATACTAGCAATAATTGGAACTTTAATGTTAGTCGAAAGTTTAGGTGAGATAGATAAAGCAAAAAGAAATATTATAGTTAAAAAAAAATTACATGTACATTACTGGATACATGGTCTTCCTTTAAGAATGAGATTTCCAAAGTCTAAATTATATGAAAGTATTTTTACTCCAATTACAATTGGTCTTGTTGTTGGTTTTATTGCAGCTATTATGGGAATTGGTGGAGCATTTATTTTAGTTCCAGCGATGATTTATATAATTAAGATGCCTACCAAGTTGGTTCCTGGTACATCTTTATTTGTAACAATCTTTGTAAGTGTGGTTGTTACTTTTCTTCACTCGTTTAATTATGGATCAATAGATTTATTACTAGTTTTAATGTTAGTTGTTGGATCAATTATTGGAGTTCAAGTTGGTCAAAAATTGGGTGAAAGAATCGATAGCTCTGGCCTTAGAGCTTTATTAGCAATTTTATTGTTGATAGTAGGAATAGCTATTGCATACGATACTTTTTTTGCCAATGAAATTATAAACGGAGTGAGTATATCTATAAATTCTGATTTAAACTTCTTTTCAACATTTATAATTGATTTTTCAAATGAAATGCCTTTCTTTTATGGTCTATTTACAATTATGTTTGCTATTATTTTAGGAGTTGGAGCAGCTTTTATAAGAAGATTTATTTCAAACATTAGAAAAAAATTAGCAGTTAAATCTTAATTAAAATATTTTAAAAATAATTCTATAGTAATAATACTAACTATACCAACAGTTGCCATACCTATGAAGCCAACAAAAAATGGTTTGTACCCCATGTTTATAATTTCCTTCAAGT
>CACIHO010000016.1 GCA_902586485.1 uncultured Pelagibacteraceae bacterium
TTGAAGTAAATAGTTTTTGTTGTGAGTTTAATGTTATAGATAATTTTTGGACAGCAAGAGTAACATCTCACATTCCAATTAAAGAAGTTGCTCAACATATTACTAAAGAAAATATCATGAAGCCTATAAAATTAATAAATGAAGTTATGGAGTTAAACGGTATAAAAAACCCTAGAATTGCCATTCAAGCTCTAAATCCACACGCAGAGTTTGGGACAGAGGAAAAAGATGAAATCATTCCTGCGATCGAAGAGGCAAAAAAACTTGGCTACAATGTCGATGGTCCATTGCCATGCGATACATCTTTTGTAGTAGCCTACAAAAATAAAAACCATGATTGTATGGTTGGTATGTATCATGATGCACTTCAATCTGGTCTTAAAGCATTTGGCTTTGATAGAGGAGTAACAGTTCAAGGTGGATTGACTGTACCAGTAACGACTACAGCTCATGGATCAGCATTTGCTATCGCTGGAAAAAATGAAGCTAATCTAGCTCCAATTTTAAACTCTTTTAAAATTGCTTTATCAATGTCGCAAAATAAGAAAAACTAAATTAATCCTGCGTCTACTGTAAAGTTTTGTTTTGTACATCCTGATGAAACATCAGACGCTAAGAATAATACCATTTTTGAAACATCTTCAGGTAATAATTGTTTTTTTAAAGCCTGATTTTTTAATATTTCCTTTTTAAATTTTGGATTAAGCCACAATTTGGATTGTCTAGCTGTTGCGATTGAACCAGGTGCAATCGAGTTAATTCTTATATTATGTTTTCCTAAATCTCTTGCTAAAGATTTTGTTAATCCATAAATTCCTGCTTTTGCAATACTGTATGCTGGAAACATTACTGCTCCCCTAACCCAACTTACAGAACCTAAATTTATTATTGATCCACCTTTGTTTTTTATCATGCTTTTTTTAACTGATTGTATTGCAAACAAATAATGCTTTAAATTAATCGCCATTCTATCATCCCAATATTTTTCTGTAATTTTCTCTAAACTATGCCTTTGGTCATTAGAAGCGTTGTTGACTAAAATATCAATAGGACCGTTTTTTTTGATAATATTTAAAATTGATAATTTATATTTTTTAATATTTTTAATGTCACATTCCACAAAATTTGGAATTTTAAATTTTTTCTTTTTGATCTTATTAATAGTTTTTTTTGCCTCTTTTTTATCAATATCGAAAAAATACACTTCCACTCCTTGTTCACAAAGATGTTCAACAATAGAAGAACCAATCCCAGAAGCTCCTCCTGAAATTAAGGCTCTTTTATTTTTAAGATCAAAATATTCAGTTTTCATTTTTAAAAATAATATTAATAACTCTTTATATCTTCCAAAGATGGCATTGAAGCCGCTGCACCTTGTTTAGTGGTTGAAATTGCTGCAACTTTATTTGCAAAAGTAAGCACTTCTTTAATTTGTAAATCTTTTGATAACCCTACAGCTAATGCACCATTGAAAGCATCACCTGCGCCTGTAGTATCAAGGACAGGGTCTTTAAGTTTGAATGCTTCTAAGAAAAAATTTTCTTTTTTATTTGCAAAATAACATCCTCTTTCTCCTAATGTTATAACAATGTTTTTAATACCTTTTTTTAAAAATTCTTCTGAAGCATTTTTGATATCTTTTTCTGTTTCAATTTTTTTATTTAAATAAAATTCTGCCTCAGTTTCATTAGGTGTAAAAAAATCTATTAATTTAAAATCATCATTTTTAATTTTGCATGCTGGTGCTGGATTTAATATTGTGGCTAGTCCCTTGTCTTTAGCTTTTTTTAATGCATAGCTAGTAACCTCATAAGGTGTTTCTAGTTGTGTTAAAAATATTTCTGCTTTTGTAATTAAATTTAAATTTTTTTCAATATCATTATGGGTAAGAGTTCCAGCAGCACCAGGTATTATATTTATTGCATTCTCGCCTGTTTTTTCATTTACCATTATTCCTGCAACTCCAGTTGAGTGATTTTCGTCTTGGATTATACAGGCAGTGTTTATACCCAATTCTTTATATAAAGTTAAAGCCATTTCACCATTTTTGTCTTTGCCAATTTTTGAAATAAAATTTACGCTCCCATTAAGTTTAGCTGCTGCAATTGCTTGGTTTGACCCTTTTCCACCTGGTCCAATAATATGTTGTGAACCTAGAATAGTTTGTCCTTTTTCAGGAATCGCGTTAGATATAAAACAGAGATCTGCAACAAATACACCAAAAACTGAAATGGTTTTCATTTTTTAAGTCCAAACGTTTCCGTCAGGTAAAATGACTCCTTTGGTAAGTATAAAACAGCCAAACGGTCTTGCATCTGTTGTAGTAACGATGCAATAAGCTTTTTTAGCCTCTTGATAAAATTCTTGTCTTGAAATTGATCCCACATTCCAATTTTCTCCTGAGATTTTTTTTACAACTTCAATAAATTCTTTATGTGTTTCAGTTAACTCCTCAGGTTTATCATCTACTTCCATTCTTAAAGCTGGAGATCCTCCTTTTGAATTAATAAAACTATCTAGTGGAAAAACTGAAAGTATGGCACAGGCTGCTTCTTTTATACCAACTCCGTCTAATCTTATTACTTTTTCATTTGTAGTATATGCTGGAAAATTAGCATCAGCTAATATCAGTTTTTCTCCATGACCCATAGATCTTAGATGAAAAAGTAAATCTGGGCTTAATACTGGATCAATTTTAATAAGCATGAATTATTATATTACATAAAAAAAAAGGGTGGAATTAAATTCCACCCTTTTTTTTAAATTATATACCTATCGATTATTTAAAATCGTTGGCGTTTTCTTTTGTTACTAATTGTGTTCCTGTATCAATGTTTGGATCAATACTTCCACCATTAGCTAACTCTAAAGCATATTTTACTCCATATGCGCCCATGTTGTAAGAAAACTGAGCAATTGTTGCTGTCATTTCTCCTTTTAAGATACTTGTAGCTGCATCTGGAGTAGCATCAAATCCTACTACAACAACATCATTCATGTCTGCATCTTTAAGAGCCTGCATAGCACCTAAGCCCATATTATCATTTGAAGCAAATATTGCTTTAATATTTGGATTTTTTAAAATAATCGACTCAGTTACAGATCTACCTTTCGCAGTGTCCCACTCAGCAGTTTGAGTTGCAACAATGTTCAATCCACAATTTTTAAAACCTTTTATTGCACCATCTCTTCTTAACAACGCTGTAGATTGTGACTCAATACCAGTTAAAATTGCAACATCTGAACCTTTAGGAGTTTTATCACATATAAATTTTGCAGCTAACTCTGCACCATTCATGTTGTTTGTTCCAATAAAAGTTACTCCTTCATTTATTCCTTTTGTATCAACAAATACTACCGGAACTCCACTCTTGATCGCATCATCAACGATCGGAGCAAAAGCATTTGGATCTCCTGGTGCGAGCGCTAAAGCATCAACACCTTTTGCCAGTTGGTCCTCTACTTGATTTATCTGTGCCTGAACATCTCCTTCTTGTGGAGGTGCAATTAAAATTAATTTAACACCTAGTTTTTTAGCTTCCTCTTCAGCACCCTTTGTTACAGATGCCCAAAAAGGATTTCCTGATCCAGGACCTTTAATACTGAATAGAATTTTTTTACCATGTCCATCAGCAAAAGAGACTGAACCTATACTGATCGATAAAAAAATTGCTGTAAAAAAAACAACAATTTTTCTTGTTAAGTTTTTCATTTATTTCCCCTATTGTTATTTAAAGCTAAATTAAATAAAAAAATTCAGAAGAGTTCAACTATTTATAAGTGTGCTAAGACAATTTTGAATACAACTAAGGCGTGTAAATATATATAATTTATTTTCTAGTTCCCAAATCTCTTCTTAATACGTCTACATAAACTGCAAGAACTATTATGGAACCTATCAAAACTTGCTGCCAAAAAGAACTAACATCCATCAAATTGAGACCATTTCTCAGAATTCCCATTATCATTACACCTGCAAATACACCTAGAACTGTACCTCTTCCACCAAAAAAACTTGCTCCTCCGATTATACATGCAGCGATCGCATCGAGTTCAGATTGAAGTCCAGCGTTGGGATAACCTGAGTCAGTTCTGCCTGCTAAAATTAAAGCACCAATACCTGATAGAAATCCACATAGTGAGTAAACTATAACTAAAATTTTGTTAACATTTATTCCAGATGCTCTAGCAGCATTTGGATTTCCTCCGATTGCATAAATCCATTTTCCAGTTTTGCTATGATTTAAAAAAATCCAAAAAATTATATATACAATAGCAATTAATACTAAACTTACTGGAAGGTATTGTGATTTTTCTAATCCTAACCATTGAAGATCAATTCTTCCATGACCGAGGTACCTAACTTCATCTGTAAAACCACTTATTGGGGTTCCACCAGAAATTAAGTTTCCAGTTCCTCTAAATATATAAAGAGTACCTAAAGTCATTATAAAAGGATGTGGCATGCGAAGTAAGGTAATACCTAGGCCATTAAATAGACCACATAAAAACCCTGCAATCAAAGGTGTAATAACTACAATGTACCAAGGCGCTCCAGCTTTAGCAACAACAGCCAATATCATTAATGATAACATCATGATTGAACCGACCGAAAGATCTATCCCAGCAGTCACAATTACCATAAATACTCCCAAGGCTAACATTGACTGCCAAGATATTTGTTTAAAAACGTTAGTTACATTTCTCCAAGATAAAAAAACATCTGGTTGCAAAATGTGCATAACCAAAATCATAATTACTAATAAAAGAAGAATTCCATATTTTTCTAAATATGGCATTAGTTTCAAATGAAGACTTACAATTTTTTTATCTTTATCTTCCATATTTATTTTTTTCCCATAATCCACCCAATCACTTCATCTCTAGATGTACTTGATAGGTTGGCTTCTGCAAAATTAGTTCCTTGAAATAAAGCCATCACTCTGTCACATACTGTAAATATATCATCCATTCTATGACTTATAACAATTACTCCAACACCTGTTTTTTTTAAACTATTAATAAGATCTAAAACTTTACCCACTTCTTTGATTGCTAATGCTGCAGTCGGTTCATCCATAATTACTACTTTAGCATTAAAGGCTGTTGATCTTGCGATTGCCACAGCTTGTCTTTGACCACCTGAAAGTTCCTCTACTTTTTGATCGGCACTTTTAACATTTATTTTTAACTTATCTAAATGAGCATTAGTTAACTCTTTAATTTTACTAAAATCTAATAGTTTTAAAAATCCTAAATTTTTTGTTGGCTCTCTTCCTAAAAAAATATTTTCACCAATAGGTAAATTACCTGCTAAAGCAAGATCTTGATAAACCATTTCTAAACCTAAATTTTGAGAGTCTCTTGGACTTTCTAATATTTCTTCTTTACCTTGGAAAAATAAAGAACCTGCACTTGGTTTATAAAGTCCAGACAAGACTTTCATTAAAGTTGATTTTCCTGCTCCATTATCTCCAACTACACCCAAACATTCTCCAGCATGAACTTTTAAGTTAACATTTTCTAATGCAGTAATAGTTCCAAAATATTTTGTTATCCCTTTAGCTTCTAAGAGTGGATTGGTAGTTGCCGACATAATTTATAAAATTATTAAAATATCAATTAATTGCAACTGGTTTTGAGGCCAATAATCGTACTGTTTTCAATTCAGCTTTTTTGCAAAATTTTGGTTTTAAATTTTTTGAAATAAGATGCATGTCCTTTAAAACAATATCCCCCATACTATAAAAGGCCTCTGTCAAAGCTCCTGCTCTATGTGCTGAAAACAAAATATTTTTGACTTTCCTAATTGGGTCATTTTTTCTCACTGGTTCCACAGGAAATACATCAGTAGCTACATAAATATCTCCCTTTTTAACTCTATCGATTAAATCTTTAAAATTTACAACTGCTGCTCGACTCATCAATATGAATAGTGAGTTAGGTTTCATTTTGTTAATTAAATTTTTATTAACTAAATTTTTATTCTTAGTTGTTACAGCGGCTAAAACATAGATAATTTCACATGTTTTAAACATTTGATTTAAACTAACAGGTTTAAATCCGAAGCTTTTAATTTTACTCTTTGATAACCATGGGTCATAAACGTTTATATCTTTAGTAAATGGAAGTAACATTGGATATAAAGATTTAGCTAAATCACCAAAACCCAGTAATCCAATTTTTTTTCTTGATAATAAAGATGCTTTTAAATTGCTTTCTAACCCATATTTTTCTTTACCTTTTACAAAATCAAAATGAGCATTATGAATATTCCTTAATAGAGAAAGTGTCATTCCTAATGCAATTTCAGCGACAGGATTTGAAAACACCGGGGAAGTTGCAATTACATGGATTCCCTTTTTAGCACAATAAACATAATCAACATTATTCATAAAATTACTTTCAACATTGATTATTGCTTTCAATTTTTTTGCTTTTGACAAAATTTTTTTATCTAAGTCTGGCTGACCCATAATGAAAGTAGCCTTATCAATATAGTTTTCATAAAATTGTCTTTTTTTTT
>CACIHO010000017.1 GCA_902586485.1 uncultured Pelagibacteraceae bacterium
TTCAGAATTTATAGGTATTTTATTTTTTTGTATTAATTTAACAAAGTCTTTTATTGCTATAAGCATACATATTACATTTATTAAATGGATATTTTTTTTTTCCTTAAACAAAATATTTTTTTTTAATATTATTTTTCCTCTATCTAATTTTTGCGTCATATAATGTATTGTAAAACCGACCTTATTATTTTGACTATCAACCAAAGCATAAAAATTACCAATACCCGCATACTCAGGTATTAAACCTGGATGAAAATTTATAAAACCTATTTTAGTTTGGTTTAATATATTTTTAGGAATTTTTTGAGAGGAAAAACAAATTGCTAAATGATAATTCAAAAAATTTTTATGGTTTTTATAATGTGAATATTTTAAATTCTGATTATCTATTTTTTTTTTTAATTTTAATTTAATTAATTTTTGTAAAAGATGATAATCAAAAAATTTAGATGCTACTTGAGAGATTGTTCTTATTATACCAATTTTTTTAATTTTACTCTTTAAAATTACTAATAAATTTGCATAAGGATTATCTAAGATTAAATTTACTCTGTTATACCCACACTTAATTAATTTTTTTTTTAAAACAGTTGCGGGGTATAAATGTATTAAATTAGATGAAGTGATAATGGCAATTTTATCAGATTTTTTTAATTTTATAAATTTTTGCATACTTAAGCATAATCTAACAATTGAAATTAGTGTTTCTAATTTGGAGGACGAATTTAGTTTTTTTTATTAATATCGTAAAAAATTTTTTTCAGTGCATAAATCAAGCCAATTGAGCTATTAGTACTGGTCAGCTGCACGCATTACTGCGCTTCCACATCCAGCCTATCAACGTGGTGGTCTACCACGGCTCTATAGGAAGAACTAGTTTTGAGGTGAGTTTCCCGCTTAGATGCTTTCAGCAGTTATCTCGTCCATACTTAGCTACCCGGCACTGCAGCTGGCGCTACAACCGGTCCACCAGTGGTATGTTCAACCCGGTCCTCTCGTACTAGGGTCAACTCCTCTCAATTCTTCTACACGCATAGCAGATAGGGACCGAACTGTCTCACGACGTTCTGAACCCAGCTCACGTACCACTTTAATTGGCGAACAGCCAAACCCTTGGGACCTGCTCCAGCCCCAGGATGTGATGAGCCGACATCGAGGTGCCAAACACTGCCGTCGATATGAGCTCTTGGGCAGTATCAGCCTGTTATCCCCGGCGTACCTTTTATCCGTTGAGCGATGGCCCTTCCACTCAGAACCACCGGATCACTATGACCGACTTTCGTCTCTGCTCGACTTGTCAGTCTCACAGTCAGGCAGGCTTATGCCATTGCACTCTACGAACGATTTCTGACCGTTCTGAGCCTACCTTCGCACGCCTCCGTTACTATTTGGGAGGCGACCGCCCCAGTCAAACTACCCACCATACAATGTCTTGATGCCGGATAACGGCAATCAGTTAGATACCAAGAAAAACAAAAGAGGTATTTCACTGGTGACTCCACAAAAGCTGACGCCTTTGCTTCAATGTCTCCCTCCTATGCTAAATATGTTTTTCCTAATACCAATGTAAAGTTGCAGTAAAGGTGCACGGGGTCTTTCCGTCTAACTACGCGAACTCCGCATCTTCACGGAGAATTCAATTTCACTGAGTTGATGTTGGAGACAGCGGAGAAATCGTTACGCCATTCATGCAGGTCGGAACTTACCCGACAAGGAATTTCGCTACCTTAGGACCGTTATAGTTACGGCCGCCGTTTACTGGGGCTTCAGAAGTTAGCTTGCACCAACCGCATTAACCTTCCAGCACCGGGCAGGCGTCAGACCCTATACATCCACTTACGTGTTAGCAGAGCCCTGTGTTTTTGATAAACAGTCGCTTCTCCCTGGCTTGTGCCACCCTCTAATAGTTGCCTACTAAAAGGTCTTCCTTATCCCGAAGTTACGGAAGTATTTTGCCGAGTTCCTTCAACATCATTCTCTCAAGCGCCTAAATATACTCTATTAATCCACCTGTGTCGGTTTAGGGTACGGTCTAATGATGGAGCTATTTCTTGGGACCTTTTCGCGGCAAACTCAATCCATTAAGAGTTTACAACTTACAAGATCCGTCACTACCATCTGGTTAAGGAATATTAACCTTATTTCCATCGACTACGGCTTTCGCCCTCGCCTTAGGTGCCGACTAACTCTGCGCGGATTAACCTTGCGCAGAAACCCTTGGATTTTCGGCGAAGAAGTTTTTCACTTCTTTTATCGTTACTTATGTCAGCATTCGCACTTCTGATACCTCCAGGATCCTTCACAGGTATCCCTTCGCAGGCTTACAGAACGTTCCGCTACCAGTTGCAATTTTCGAAAAAATTACAAATCCACAGATTCGGTATATGATTTTAGCCCCGTTACATCTTCGGCGCAGAAACTCTATTAGACCGGTGAGCTGTTACGCTATCTTTAAAGGATGGCTGCTTCTAAGCCAACCTCCCGGCTGTTAAGGAATTTCCACATCCTTTCACACTTAATCATAATTTGGGGACCTTATCTGGTGGTCTGGGCTCTTTCCCTCTCGACCATGGACCTTAGCACCCACAGTCTGTCTGCTGAAGAACAACGTTTAGCATTCGGAGTTTTATTAGGTTTGGTAAGAATCTCTTCCCCCTAGCCCATTTAGTGCTCTACCTCTAAACGTCTATTTATTCAACGCACTACCTAAATAGTTTTCGCGGAAAACCAGCTATCTACGAATTTGGTTGGCCTTTCACCCCTTACCACAAGTCATCCAAAGACTTTTCAACGTCAACTGGTTCGGTCCTCCGGTAAGTGTTACCTTACTTTCAACCTGCTCATGGTAAGCTCATTCGTTTTCGGGTCTAATTCATTAAACTAATCGCCCTATTAAGACTTGCTTTCGCTGCGCCTACACCTAGATGGCTTAAGCTTGCTTAATAAATTAAGTCACTGACCCATTATACAAAAGGTACGCCGTCACTCTAAAAAGAGCTTCGACTGATTGTAGGCATGCGGTTTCAGGTTCTATTTCACTCCCCTAATAGGGGTTCTTTTCACCTTTCCCTCACGGTACTAGTTCACTATCGGTCACTGAAGAGTATTTAGGCTTAGAGGGTGGTCCCCCTATATTCGAGCAAGATTTCACGTGTCCCGCTTTACTCAAGAATTTTGTTAAACATTACTCATACGGGACTATCACCCTCTATGGTTAGCATTTCCAAACTATTCAAATTTTTTTAACAAAACTACTGGCCTAGTCCGCGTTCGCTCGCCACTACTAACGGAATCTCAATTGATTTCTTTTCCTCTGGTTACTTAGATGTTTCAGTTCTCCAGGTTGTCTCTTTAAACCTATGTATTCAGTTTAAAGTACCACATAAAGTGGTGGGTTTCCCCATTCGGAAATTTTCGGATCAAAACTTACATACAGCTCCCCGAAACTTATCGCAGTATATCACGTCCTTCATCGGCTTTCAGTGCCAAGGCATCCACTACACGCCCTTAAACGCTTGATTTATGCACAGAAAAAAATTCTGTGTTGAATCAAATTTTTTTTGAACATTAGTTAATAACATTTCTAATGTTCGGATATAGATATTGATATTAATTTTTAATTTTTCACTATTTATACATCTAAGTGTTTCTGGTGGAGGATAGCGGGATCGAACCGCTGACCTCCTGAATGCAAATCAGGCGCTCTCCCAGCTGAGCTAATCCCCCATGACCTTAAATTGGTGGGCCGAGAAAGACTCGAACTTTCGACCCCACCCTTATCAAGGGTGTGCTCTAACCAACTGAGCTACCGGCCCCCATGCAAGAGAAACACTACTTTAAGAAGAGAAACGAGGACGGTCAACATTATCCTGTATATTATTTAGAACGAAATTTTACTTTCGTTCATCCTTAGAAAGGAGGTAATCCAGCCGCAGGTTCCCCTACGGCTACCTTGTTACGACTTCACCCCAGTCGCTGACTATACCGTGGTCAAGGGTTTGAAACCTTGCCTTAAGGTAGAACCAACTCCCATGGTGTGACGGGCGGTGTGTACAAGACCCGGGAACGCATTCACCGTGGCACGCTGATCCACGATTACTAGTAATTCCAGCTTCATGCACTCGAGTTGCAGAGTGCAATCCGAACTGAGGTATCTTTTAAGGATTTGCTTAACGTCGCCGTCTTGCTTCCTGTTGTAGATACCATTGTAGCACGTGTGTAGCCCAACACGTAAGGGCCATGAGGACTTGACGTCATCCCCACCTTCCTCCAGCTTATCACTGGCAGTTCTTTCAGAGTGCCCAACTTAATGATGGCAACTAAAAGTGAGGGTTGCGCTCGTTGCGGGACTTAACCCAACATCTCACGACACGAGCTGACGACAGCCATGCAGCACCTGTGTTTCGTCCGGCCGAACCGAAAACTTTAATCTCTTAAAGTCGCGACGAACATGTCAAGTGTTGGTAAGGTTCTGCGCGTATCTTCGAATTAAACCACATGCTCCACTACTTGTGCGGGTCCCCGTCAATTCATTTGAGTTTTAACCTTGCGGTCGTACTCCCCAGGCGGTGTGTTTATCGCTTTCGCTGCGACACTGAAAATAAATTTCCAACGTCTAACACACATCGTTTACGGCATGGACTACGAGGGTATCTAATCCTCTTCGCTACCCATGCTTTCGTTCCTCAGTGTCAGTAATGATCCAGAAAGCTGCCTTCGCAATTGGTATTCTTTCTAATATCTACGAATTTCACCTCTACACTAGAAATTCTGCTTTCCTCTATCATACTCTAGCTGAAAAGTTTTGATGGCAGTTCCAGAGTTAAGCTCTGGGATTTCACCACCAACTTTTTCAACCACCTACGAACTCTTTAAGCCCAGTAATTCCGAACTACGCTAGGTCCCTTCGTATTACCGCGGCTGCTGGCACGAAGTTAGCCGGACCTTCTTATTCGGGTACAGTCATTTTCTTCCCCGACGAAAGAGCTTTACAACCCAAAGGCCTTCTTCACTCACGCGGCATCGCTGCATCAGAGTTTCCTCCATTGTGCAAGATTCCCCACTGCTGCCTCCCGTAGGAGTTTGGGCCGTGTCTCAGTCCCAATGTGGCTGATCATCCTCTCAAATCAGCTATTGATCACAGTCTTGGTAGGCCATTACCCCACCAACAAACTAATCAAGTGCAGGCTCATCCAATGGTGCATAAAGCTTTCTCCGTAAAGACTTATCCGGTATTAGCACAAGTTTCCTCGTGTTATTCCAGGCCAAAGGGCAGATACCTACATGTTACTCACCCGTCTGCCACTAAGTATTGCTACTTCGTTCGACTTGCATGTGTTAGGCGTGCCGCCAGCGTACGTTCTGAGCCATGATCAAACTCTCAAGTTTAAAAACGGCGCACACTAGCTTCCATATAAATTCTAAGAATAAAATTTATATGATGTTGAAGTGTGTACGACAAATTTTGGTAACCTTAACCGTCCACACTTCTCTTCTTAAATATTAAC
>CACIHO010000018.1 GCA_902586485.1 uncultured Pelagibacteraceae bacterium
AAAAAGTACTACAAAATTGTTAGAAAGTTCTCATTCAAACAAATCAAAAATAATTTATTCACAAAAATTTTTAATTCCTACTTTAATAAATATAAACTTAAGTAATATGGATTTTAACTATCCACTTGCACAGTATTCATTAAAAAAAAATAACCAAAATGTAATTTATGTTCAGGTTTACTCTTTGAGTCAGATGATCGAAAGATACTTAAAGACTAAATTTTTTAAAAAAATCAATATATTTAATAAAATTGGTTGTATTTACCTAAGTACAAATTCTAATCTATCAGATCATATTATGCTTTATAATCAAAAAATAATTAAAAATTCAAAATCTATTTTAATTAAAAGATTTTCAAAAGAGTTGTTTAATTCCAAAGAATTTTCTTCCAAATTTACATATTTAAATTTCTTTTACAAAATGGGAATTCTTGCAGGCAATCATTACGGTGGAAATTTGCCTATCAATAAAAAAAATAAGAAAGGATTTGTAAATGCTTTATGTCAGCCTATTGATAATAATAAAATTAGTATAATAGGATCATCAGTATTTAAATCTATTTCCGCTGTACCCCCTACTTTAACATTGTTTTTCTTTTCTTATTTTAAAACCCAACAAATAATTAAAAAATACTTTAAATTTTAGCTTCACAGAAAATTATATCTGAAAAAAACATATTTTCTTTTTCAATAATATTATATCTTTTTTTTATTAAATCGCATTGCTCTTCATAAGTAAGTGTATTTTCAAAATTTTTCTTATAATTTCTGAAAATAAAAAAAAGTTGTTTTTTGAAGAAATAGTCCTTTGAAATATTTAATAATATCTTAATTTTTTTTTTACTTAAAAATAACAAAATTTCACTGATAAGGTCTTTTTCAAGATACATAAAAACATTTAATGCTACAAAAATTGTCTTATTATCAATTTTTTCAAGCACTTCAAAAATATTTTCTTTATTTCTTAATGGATCAAAATCAACATATTCAAAGTTGTAAGTTTCAGAATTTATGGTTTTTAAATTTTGATATCCTGATCCAAAATCAAAAATTTTTAAAAAATTTTTTTCCTTAACTTTTTTTAAAACATTCTTATAAAGATTTTTTAGAATGTATTTGAAAACTATGTTAGTTTCATTAATAGATGGTGTAACAATTAATTTTTTTTTATTAATGAAATTCATTTTCAAAGAAAAAATTTATTTTTTTAGCTAATTTTATAAGATATTCCTTATTTATATCTGGGTAACAAGGAAGTGTGATTACATTATTTGAATAAAACTCAGAATTTATACAATTTTTTCCAAACTCTCTAAAAATACTTAAAGAAGAACAATTTCGATAATAATACTTAGATGTATCAAAATTTTCTTTAAGTAAAAATTGATACAATTTTTCTTTTTGCGAATTCTTAATCAAGATAGGATAAGTTTGAAAAGTATCACAATCTTTATTTATACTAGGAAGTATTAAATTTTTATTATCTATTAAAATATCCTCTAATATTTTTGCATTTTCTAGTCTAGCTTTTATTATACTTTTAACATTATCTAGCTGGATAAAGATTTCTTTAATTTGAAATTTTGTGGTTTTGTCTAAATAATTACTTGGAATTGAGTTGTTTTTTTTCGGATATGGGTCATTTTTAAGATATTTACTTAAATTTTTAAAGCCATAAATTTCAGAATATTTAATTAGTCGGAAAAATATAATATTAAATAAGTACTTATTTAAAAAAATTTGAAATTTAAGCTTATTAAATATTTTTAAAAATAAATGAAAAAATTTTATTTCAATTTGGTCATTAACCTCATTTAAAATTTCCTTGTGTTCTTCTTTTTTTTTTACAAAAAGTATACCTCCAGAAATAGTGCTTATCGTTTTAAATACTCCAAAACTAAAAATTGAATAATCTGATTTACTTCCAACATGTAAAAAGGATTTACTATACCTGCCACCTAAAGATATAGCACAATCTTCTATAATTTTGACGTTTTTAACATTACAATAATCGATGATATCCTCTATCTCTGGGTTAACATTGTGATAATGAGTTATTAAAACTCCTGCAGTGTTTAAAGTTATGTTTTCTTCTATTTTTTTTTTTGAAATATGCGGATTATTTTCATTTATGTCTATAAATTTTGGTTTACCACCTGCAGAAATTATAACATTTACTATATCAAAAATTGTGAATGGAGATAACAATATTTCATTTTTGTCTTTAGAGACAATTTTTTTAATTACATAAAATAATCCTGTTCTGGCAAAGTTTAAAGGAATAATATTTTCTAAACCGGTATGGTTGCTAAATTTGTTAATTAGTTCATCTATAGAAATTTTTTTAAAAAAAATATTTTTAATTATTTTTTTGTTGTAAATATTATATCTAGGAAAAGTCATTTCTTTACACAATAAAAGTCACCAATTAATATTGCATCAGCAGTTGTTGATCTAAAAATTCTAAATGCTTGATCGGGATTTTCAACTATAGGCTCTTCTTTTAAATTTAGTGAGGTATTTAATACGATTGGATAACCACTTAGTTTTCCAAAGTGATTTATTAATTTATAAAATTTAAGGTTTGATTTTTTATCTACTTCATGAACTCTAGCTGTACCATCATGATGAACAACTGCATTGAACATATTATTATATTTTTTTTTAATTTTCAAAATTGTATTCATAAAATTTGAGTTAGAAATATTTTTAACAAAAAATTTATCTTTGTTGATAAGTGAAGGTGCGAATGGTCTAAAATATTCTCTTTTTTTAATTACTAGATTTATTTTATCCTTAATATTCTTATGAAAAGGATTGGCTAAAAAGCTTCTATTTCCTAACGCACGAGGACCCATTTCAGATCTACCCTGAAACCAAATAATTATCTTATTTTTTTTAATTAACTCAGCTCCTTTTTTCGAAATATCTTTTGATAGTCTTAACTTGATTTTATTCTTTTTTGCATACATCAAAATTTCATCGTTAGAAAAATCTTTTCCTAAATAATCGTGTTCTAATTTTTGATAACTATTAATTTTTTTTTTCGTTAAATAAGAAACAGCTGAACCAATGCACCCTCCCGAGTCTTGAGTCCATGGTGGTATAAAAATATCATCCACTATTTTATTATAGACTAAATTCGCATTTAATAAGCCATTTAATCCACAACCCCCTGATAATGTAAGCTTTCTTATCTTAGTTTTTTTTACAGCCATTAGCACTATTTCACTAACAATCTCTTCAAATTTTTTTTGAAATGAATAAGCCAAATCAAAATGATATTGAGTAAATTTTTTCTGTTTTTTTTTAGGTTCCCCAAATAAATTAATGAATTTTTTTGAGTAAAACCTATGATTTGAATTATTTTTATAAAAACTAAAATAATCAAGATTTAATCTAAACATATCATTATCGATTGAAATAATTTTATCCATTTTCTCTTTTAAATATGTTTTTCCATAAGCCGCCATGCCCATAACTTTATATTCATGATTGTCAGGTTGAAATCCTAAAAATTGAGTAATTGTGCTATAAAAAAAACCTAGGGAATGTGGATAATGAACTTCATTTAATTTATAAAATTTTTTCTTTTTAAAAAATCCTAAAACGCTAGTTGCTGATTCTCCAGCTCCATCTATAGATAAAGCCAGACTTTGTCCAAAACCTGAAAAATAATATGATGAATAAATATGGGAAGTATGATGATTACAATAATAAATTTTTTTTTTTATATAACTATTTTTGACTTCAAAATATTTTGAAAAATTCTTATGAATATTTTTAATTTTAATCCATGTGCTTATATTTGAGCTCTTAGTAGAACCGAATATTATATTACCAATACTTAAGAAATTATTTGAAACAGTATTGTATAATCTTGTAGCAACACCATGGTATGGATTCCAATTTAATGTTATTTTTTCTAAATCTGAAATTTCAATTCTTGCAAATTTGAGGCACTCTATTATCGATTTTATTGGAAAACTATTGTCATTTTTAATCCTAGAATATCTTTCCTCAGTTGAGGAGTAAAGTAACTTATTATTTTTAAAAATACATGCACCAGATAAATATGTTGGATAACTTACACCTAATACATATATATTTTTTTTTAACATTTTCTTTATTAAATTTTTTTTCTAAAAACTTTAAAATAATTTGTAGATTGTATAAGTGAAAAACTATTTTTTGAATAAAAATTAATAATTTTTAAATCATTTTTGAAAATTCTAACAAAAATGCTTATAAGTCCTTTTTTCTTTAAATTTTCAGATGCAAAATAAATTAAATTTGAACCAACACCTTTTCCATGTAATGAACTATCCACAGCCATTGCAATTAATTCTACTTCTTTTGTATCTAAATTTTTAATTTTAATATTTAATTCTTTAAATAAACATAACAAAGATTTAATTTTTTTAAGTGAAATTAAAGACTTTAAAATCGTTAAGATAGTTGATTTAAAATTGTTGAAAATATAATTAGTAAAAGAAAATTTTTGATGGGGTTTTACTAATAGAAAACCCTGAACCTTATCTTTTTCATTATTAAGTAAAAATAAAGTGCCGTTTTGATGAATTAAAATATATCGATATACAGATTCTATGAATTGTTCACCTAAAATTGTCAAATTACCTTTAATATATTCTAAGTGAAATTTAATAACTATAGATATTTCATTATCTAAATTTTCTTTATTTATTATTCTATAATTTATCATTATTAAAATTATTGTAATTTATTGATAAATTTATTCATATTTATTTTAGAAAATAATGTCCAAATTTATTAATTATTAGTTTTGCAATTTTATAGGGAATTATTAAAATAAAAAATTTATATGGTAAATCTTCACTAATAAAAGACGTGTTTGACTTATATGAATTCATTTTAAAAACTTTAAGTTCTTTTGCTCCAAAACTCTTTTTATAATTAATAAGATTGACATCTTTTGGGTCACAAACTCCTAAGTGAAAAAATTTAAAACCCTTCTGGTAATATTTTTCCACTAAATAGTTTAAAATTATTGAAATTGAAGAATTTTTATTTTCTATAACTCTAGCACTTAAATAATAATAAATTTTTTTTTCAAATAAATCCTTAATTACAATAATACCACTTAATATTTGGTCACTATCTTCAAGAATATATAAACTTGCAATCTTTGATTGTGACAAATTCTTAACAAATTCAAATTTGTGAAAAGGTGATTTAAAATAATTATAACATTGCGTGCTGTAGATATTAAAAAATTCTATTATATCGCTCTCTTTTTTTGTTGATCTTATTTTTAAATTTAATTTAAAAAATTTATTTTTTAATTTTTTAATATTTTCTGATCTATTTTTAGAATATAATTTTTTAATATCTTTTACTTGAGTAAAATCAA
>CACIHO010000019.1 GCA_902586485.1 uncultured Pelagibacteraceae bacterium
CAATAATTGTAGCCTCACCTTCTACAAATTTATCTTGTGTTGCTGTTAAATGTGAAGCTGAAGTACCTTTTCCTGTTGGAAGTAAAGTTGCAATACTAGAATATTCACCTCCAAATTCCTCTGTTCCATAAAATAAAGTTTTTTGAATTTCACCAACCGCATCGCACTGTCTGACACCTGGTTTAATAACTTCTATTGCAGTTTTCATTCCTTTTTCTGAAATTTTTGCAGCAGATTTCATGAAACCTATTTCGGCATCTGATTTTACTAACCTTGCCCAATTAACTAGACGATCACTATCTTTGATTCTTGCTTTAGGTAATCCCTGCTTTATTTTTTCATAACAAAATGCAGTAAAATAATGTGCATCCATCTCTAAACCAATGCATAAATTATCCCATTTCCTTTCTTTTATAATTTCTACTAAATTGTCATAAGGATGTTTGGGCCATGTATGAATATAATTTTCGTCATAAACTAAAATATTTTCATCTTTTAAATAAGTTTTTATATATGCACCACCTGCATCTTGAGCTCTAACAAAACATAAAGGTTCATCTGCATCTATATGCACAATAGCGCATTGTGCATAATAGAAAGACCAAGCATCATAACCTGTTAGATAATTCATATTGTTAGTATCATGTGATATTAAAAGTTCGATGCCTTTTTCTTGCATCATTTTTTTAACTTTTTTTAATCTTTGCTTGTATTCTTCTTTTGTAAAAAGCATTAATTTTCTTTAAATAATTTACCAAACCCTTCGACAGAATTATTTTTATTTATTTTAACAAGGGTATCCCAAATCAAAGCCTGATTGCTAGATAAAACTGTAGTATTTAATTTTTTCTCTAATTTATCAATTATTGGCAATACTGGTAAAGCGGTACAAGAAACAAAGAGTGCCTCTGCCCCATTCAAATCTATTTCAGATAGAACATTATACAAATAATTCTGATCAACTTTTCCGATATCATAATCAGCTTCTATATCAAAGTAAGAATTTGAAGTAATTTCAAAGCCTTCTTCTTTAAAATATTCTAAAACTTCATCGTTAAGTTTTTTGCTATATGGTGTAAATAGACATATTTTATTTATATTTAATTTCTTTAAAGCTTTGATTGCAGCAGTACTTGGAGTTGTCACTTCTGCCATAGGTTTTGCAGCTTTTACTTTTTTCTCAATAGACTCATAGCCTGCAGCTATTGTCCCAGATGTACAACCATAAACAACACAATCGATATCCTGATCGGGTAATATATCTTTAGTTACCTCAGTTACTTTGTTTGACATTTTGATCAAATTTTCTTTCGTTAGAGGGTTATAGCACTCGATACGATTTACAAAAAAATCAACTTCTCTGTCTTTAATTACGTTTATAAAATCTCTTTCAATCATAAAATCGCTCGCAAGCGCAATAAGTCCAATTCTTGGATTTGATTTGGTGATATATTTAGGATCTATTTTTGTTGAATTCATATTCTAAAAGGTGAATATATCAGAAGTTCTTTAATAATCATTAATATAAAAAATAGGTATGAATATAAAAGATACTTTCGTAGCATCCTTAGTGCCTATTTTTTTAGGCTTTGGTTTTGTAATAGCTAAACCAGCATTTGAATCTTTTCCTCCTATTCTTTTAATGGGTATCAGATTTACATTTGCTGCATCAATATTAATTTGGTGGTTTCCAATTCCAAGAGGATATTTAAAAAGAATTTTTGTTGCATCATTAGTAGCTAATACGTTGCAATATAGTATTACATATACTGGTTTAGATTTAATTGATGCAGCTTCAGCAGTTCTTTTGGTTCAGATGGAAGTTCCGTTTGGAGTTATTTTTGCTTACTTCATGCTTAAAGAAAAACCAACTATTAGAGCTTTGATTGGTATAACTATCGCTTTTGTTGGTGTTTATATTTTAACTGGATCTCCTAACTTAGATGGAAAATTTATTGGAATTGGTCTTACAATATTAGGATCTGCTGTATGGGCTCTTGGACAAGTTATGGTTAAACCATTAAGCAAAGAAATAAATCCTTTAGCATTAGTTGCATGGTTAGCATTTTTCTCTGGACCAATATTAGTAATGCTATCTGCAATAATTGATGGAAATACAATTAATTATCTAACAAATGCAAAAATTGATCATTGGATTATTGCTATTTATATTGGTTTCATCATGCAACCAATTACATACGGTTGTTTCTATTATGTTTTAAAAAATAACCCACTTTATAAAGTGCTACCAATTGTTACGATGGGGATACCACCAACAGGTTTATTGGCCGCTATATTTCTTTTAGGTGAAAAACCAACAGCAGAATTATTTATAGGTGGTTCAATAATCATAGTTGGTGTGATTTTAATTGTATTTACTAAAAACAAAAAAAAAGAGGAAATAAAATGAAAATTGGATTTATCGGTTTAGGTAATGTTGGAGGAAAACTTGCTGGAAGTTTATTAAGAAATAAATTTGATCTTACCGTAAGAGATTTAGATGAAGGTTTAACAGATTCCTTTAAAGACTTAGGTGCTAAAGTTGCAAAATCTCCAAAAGAATTAGCTGAGCAATCAGATTTAATCATTACCTCTCTTCCTTCTCCTGAGGTTTCTGCGGAAGTTATGGAAAGTGAAGATGGAATTATTAATGGTTTATCAGAAAATAAAATTTGGCTAGAAATGAGCACAACAGATGAAAATGAAGTTAAAAGACTTGGTGACAAGGTAATTTCAAAAAAAGCTGTCCCTTTGGATGGACCTGTGAGTGGTGGATGTCATAGGGCAGCTACAGGCAATATTGCTATATTTGTTGGTGGAGAGAGAAAATCGTTCGAAAAAATTTTACCTGCATTGACTGTTATGGGAAGAAAAATATTGCACACTGGTGAGCTTGGTACAGCAAGTGTGTTAAAAGTAATTACAAATTATCTAGCATCTGTTCATTTAGTTGCATTAGGCGAGGCTTGGACTGTAGCAAAAAAATCTAATTTGGATTTAGCAAAAACTTATAAAGGAATTGCTATTTCATCTGGTAACTCATTTGTACATGAAACTGAAAGTCAAATAATATTAAATGGATCTTATAATATAAATTTTACAATGGATTTAGTTTTAAAAGATACAAGTCTATTTGATAATTTTGCAAAAAAACTAAATGTTCCTTTAGAAATTTCTCCACAAATAGTTGAAATTTTTAAAGATGGTCAAAAAAAATATGGCTCCAGAGCTTGGTCATCAATGATTGTTAAAAGGATGGAAGATTTAAATAATATTAATTTCAGAGCTGATGGTTTTCCTGATCAGTTAATTGATAATGAACCTGAGGAAAAAGGATATGAAATTTGATTAATGTGTTAAGATAAAAAATGTTAGATAAAAGGAAATTTTACATAAATGGTCAGTGGGTTGATCCAATTAAAAAAAATGATTTTGAAGTCATTAATCCATGCAATGAGGACCCGTTTGCCGTTATTTCTTTAGGCTCAAAAGAGGATTCAGATTTAGCTGTTAAATCAGCAAAAAATGCCTTTGATACTTGGAAAGAAACTAGCAAAGAAGAAAGGCTCAGTTTACTTGAAAAATTATCATCAGTTTATAAAAAAAGATTTAATGAAATGGCTGAAGCTATTTCTCTTGAAATGGGTGCACCAATAGATTGGGCAACAAATGTTCAAACAGCTTCAGGTAAAGATCATTTAGATGATTTTATTTTAAGATTAAAAAATTTTAAATTTGATGAACACTTTGATAATAAATCAAATAATCATATCTATTATGAGCCAATTGGAGTTTGTGGATTAATCACACCATGGAATTGGCCAATTAATCAGATTGCTTTAAAAGTAGTTCCTGCATTCGCAACTGGATGTACAATGATTTTAAAACCATCAGAGATTGCTCCTATTTCTGGGATGATATTTGCAGAAATGATTGATGAAGCAGGTTTTCCAAAAGGAGTATTTAATTTAGTAAATGGAGACGGTGAAGGGGTGGGAACTGATATTTCAAGCCACCCTGATATTGATATGGTTTCTTTCACAGGTTCAACAAGAGCAGGAAAATTAATTTCAAAAAACGCTGCAGAGACAATCAAAAGAGTTTGTCTTGAATTAGGTGGTAAAGGTGGAAACATTGTTTTTGCTGATAGTTATAAAGATGCAGTAAGAGATGGTATTAGAAATGTAATGAGTAATTCGGGTCAATCTTGTGATGCGCCAACAAGAATGCTTGTTGAAAAATCAATTTATGAAAGAGCTGTTAAAGAGGCTGTAGATGAAGCAAACAAAATTAAAGTAGATCAAGCTTCAAAAAAAGGAGATCATATAGGACCAGTAATTTCTAAAATTCAATATGATAAAATTATCAATCTTATTGAAAGTGGAATTTCT
>CACIHO010000020.1 GCA_902586485.1 uncultured Pelagibacteraceae bacterium
TTCCCCAGATTCTTTTGATGGTTCTGCTAATTTATATTTATGATTTTTTCCTTTAGAAATATCTAACAAAAATTTATTTGCTTTATCAAAATTTACCTCATCAAAATTTTCTACAACATCT
Organism: uncultured Pelagibacteraceae bacterium; assembly: GCA_902586485.1. Taxonomy (GTDB): domain Bacteria; phylum Pseudomonadota; class Alphaproteobacteria; order Pelagibacterales; family Pelagibacteraceae; genus Pelagibacter. Next base: position 122 of record CACIHO010000020.1, read on the forward strand.
ATATTATGTGAAATTCCTGTAATACTATTTCCACTTTCAAATACTTGCTTCTCACCAATTATGACAATGTTTGCTTTTTTTGTCATTTCATCATTTAAAAGCTTTGAAATTAATTCTGGTCCAATCCCAGCTGGATCACCAAGTAGAAGAGCAATGTTAGATTTATTTTCAGTCATTTTTTTCTTTACGTCTTGTAGCAGATTATGTTTAAATTATTAAATATAAATTAACTCAAGAGGGAAATAATGAAAAAAAGCTTTAAACTATTTTTAGCAGCTGCTTTTCTAGTAACTGAATTTTTTGTTGTAGCTCTTCCATTAATGATCACATCAGCTAAAGCTGATGGTCATCCAATACAGGCAATTACTCACGCTGGTTTTGGTGGTGGAACTGACGTTACTACTAGAATGATGTTATTGAGAGCAAGAAGAGTCCTTAAGCAAGACATGCAATTAGTAAACAAAAAAGGTGGTGGTGGGGCCGCATCTATGGATTATATGATGTCTTTACCAGCTGATGGAAATCACACTTTAACTTGGACAACAGGTCATGCTGTTTCTATGGCTTTAGGAAAAACTAATGTCAAGTTAAGTGATATGCAACCACTTGCTAGAGGAACAGACGACCCTCAGTTATTTGTTGTAAATTGTAAAAACGACATCAAAGATGCTAAAAAATTTATTAGTACTCAAAAATCAAAATCACTAAAATATGGAACTACTCATACTGGCGGTATTGACGATGTTAGTGCGATTGCATTTACAAAAAAAGGTGGATTAAAAGATCCAACTATTGTTGCTTACAAAGGTGTTGCTCCAATTAAAACTAACCTCATTAAAGGAGATATTGATGTAGGTGTTTTAAACTTAGGTGAGGCATTAACTGAAATTAATGAAGGTAAGCTTTGTGTTTCAGTTGTATTAGCAAATAATAGAATGGCAAAAATTGGAGATTCTCCAACAGCAAAAGAATTAGGTATACCTGTTTCTTTATCTACTGTTAGAGGTTTTGTAACTAAAAAAGGTGCTCCAGCAGACAGAGTAAAACAATTAGAAGCTGGAATGATGAAAGCTATGAGCCACAACTATTACAAAAATTTCTTAACTGAAATTGGTCTTGATGATACTAGTGTAGTTGGTGCCGACGAGTGGGGTAAGCAAATGGAAGAAATGCTTAATGAAATGACCGCTCAGCTTAAAGCTTTAGGTTATATCAACTAATCTAATTAAAAGTACATTTGCATATGAAAAATGTACAAAAACAAAAAAGGGCAAACAAAGGTTTGCCCTTTTTTTTTAGAGACGAATTTAAAGTCTCTTTTATAATTATTCTAATATCTGTAGCATTATTAATCACTACATTTACTTTCGATATTGTTCCTCCTATTTTAAATAGAGGAATTCAACCAGCAACATTTCCAAAAGCTCTTTTGGTTTTAATAATAGTGATGACGTTATTGATATATTATTCTGCAACTAAAAATCCTTGGAAGGTTCAAAACAAATTACCAAAATCATTCTTTTTAACACTTCTAAGTTTTTTGATTTTCGTTGTTATTTCAAAAACTTTGGATTTCTTTTTGGCAATTTCAGCTTTATCTGTTTTTGTTTCCTATTATTGGGGGGAGAAAAGAATAATTTATTTATTACTTGTTGGAATTATTTTTCCAGTTATCGTATTTGTTTTTTTTGAAACAATTCTGGGATTAAGATTTCCACCTGGAATTATAACCAATATTTATTATAGCTAGATGGACAATTTAATATTAATGATGTCTCCTTTGCTTAGCTCAAAGCTATTGTTAGTTTTGTTTTTTGGAACTTTGTTTGGTTTAATATTAGGTGTTCTACCTGGTTTAGGACCAACAACTGGCGGCGCATTAATTTTACCTTTTACAATGACGCTCGATCCATTATCAGCGATTGTATTGTTAACTTCAATTTATTGTGCAGGTACTTATGGAGGTGCAATAACTGCAGTTCTAATTAATACACCTGGAACTCCAGCTGCTGCAGCAACTTGTTTAGATGGGTATCCTTTAGCACAAAAGGGAGAGGCTGGAAGAGCTTTAGGTATGGCTACTGTTTCTAGTACAGTAGGGGGTATATTTAGTGTTATTATTCTTGTCTTTTTCGCACCTATTTTAGCTCAACTTGCTTATGAATTTGGTCAACCAGAATATTTTGCATTAGCTATTTTTGGTTTAACGATGCTTGCATCAATAGGAGAAGGCAGCCCAATAAAGAATTTAATTGCAGGTGCATTTGGAATTTTAATTTCAACAGTTGGTAAAGATTTCATGACTTCAATTGATCGATTTACTTTTGGAATTAATGAATTAACTGAAGGGATTGGTTTTATACCTGTAGTAGTTGGTTTATTTGCGATTAGCGAGATGTTAACTCAATCAACTTTAATTAACCAAGTATTTAATAGGGTAGCTTTAAAAGCAATAAAACTTCCAAGTAAAGATGATTATAAAAAAACCTGGAAAACAATTTTAAGATCCAGTGGTATAGGTTCGTTTATTGGAGTGTTACCTGCAGAAGGTGGAACAGTTGCTTCTTTAATTGGATATTCAGAAGCAAAAAGATTTTCGAAAAAACCTGAAGAGTTTGGAAAAGGTTCTATAGAGGGTATTGCTGGTGCAGAAGCAGCAAATAATGCAGCAACAGGAGGCGCGATGGTTCCAACTCTTGCACTTGGAATTCCCGGTAGTGCAACAACAGCTGTTATCCTCACTGGATTAATAATACATGGTGTAAGACCTGGTCCTGATTTATTTAGAGAACAACCCGATTTTTTATATGGAATCTTTGGAGCAATGTTAATTGCTAATGTTTTGTTTTTTATATTTGGGTTCTTTGGAGCAAAAATTTTTGCAAGAATAACATTAGTGCCAAATAAAATTTTATGGCCAATGATTTTTGCAGTTTCAGTTTGTGGAACCTATTCATTAAACCAATCTATAATAGATGTTTGGATAATGTTATTTTTCGGTGTTCTAGGTTTCTTTATGAGAAGATATGGTTTCTCAGTTGTGCCAGTTATCATCGGATTGATTTTAGGTGAATTAGTTGAGGGTACTTTAAGACAATCTCTGGTTATATTTGATGGAAATTGGTTAATGTTTTTTACAAGACCAATAGCTTTAACGTTCTTTATTTTGTCTTTAATTGCCTTAGCTTTTCCTTTAATAAGATCAAAAAAATTTAAAAAATAAAGATGATTAAATATGATTTAAAAAACAGAGTAGCAATTGTAACAGGTGGAGCTCAAGGATTTGGTTTAGCTATCACTGAAAGATTTATTGAGTCTGGAGCTAAAGTAGTAATTTGGGATATAGACGAAGGTGAAGCCAAAAAAGCTTTAGAAAAAGTAAAATCAGAAAACTTAACTTATCAAATAGTTGATGTCAGCAATTATAAAGGAATAAATTCAAAATTATCTAAAGTTGAAAAATCACATGGTAAGATTGATATCTTTATTAACAATGCGGGTGTGGCTGGAATGAACACTACAGTTGCAGAATATCCAATAGAAGAGTGGAACAAGGTAATTAACTTAAACTTAAATGCAGTTTTTTACTGTTGCAAAGCAGTTGTTCCGTTTATGGCTAAGAATGATTATGGAAGAATTGTTAATATTGCCTCTATTGCAGGTAAAGAAGGAAATCCAAACGCAAGCGCTTACAGTACATCTAAAGCAGGCGTCATAGGTTTAACAAAATCTCTAGGTAAAGAGCTTGCGCAAAAAAATATAGCTGTAAATTGCGTAACACCAGCAGCAGCTAAGACCAGGATATTTGATCAAATGACGGAAGAACATATAAATTATATGTTGTCAAAAATTCCTAGAAATAAATTTGCAAAAGTTGAAGAATTAGCTTCACTAGTAACTTGGTTAGCCAGTGAAGAAAATTCATTTTCAACTGCAGCAGTTTTTGATTTAA
>CACIHO010000021.1 GCA_902586485.1 uncultured Pelagibacteraceae bacterium
TTTATAGCAAAAAACCAAAAAATTTGATTGCAGTTACTGGCACAAATGGAAAATCATCAGTCGCAGATTTTTATTTTCAAATATTAAAATTAAATAATAAAAAAGCTGCTTCAATTGGCACATTAGGTGTTAAATCAAAAAGTATAAATTTAAATTTATCTAACACAACAATAGATCCAATCAAATTAGCTAAAATTTTAAGCAAGTTAAAAAGTCAAAAAATAGAAAATGTTATTATGGAAGCCTCAAGTCATGGTTTAAAGCAAAATAGATTAGATGGTTTAAAGTTTAATTCGGGTATATTTACTAATTTATCCCAGGATCATCTTGATTATCATAAAAATTTAAAAAATTATTTAAATGCAAAACTTTATTTATTTGAAAACCTAATCTCAAAAAGTGGAAATGTAATTACAGACCAATTAATACCTGAGTTTAAAAACATAAAAAAAATTGCAATTAATAAGAAATTAAAATTGCATACAGTTAATAATGAAAAAAATAATCTAGAGCTTTTATCTCATAACTTTAAAGGGGAGGGTCAATTTTTTAGAATTAAATTAAATAGCTCAATACAGGACATAAATTTAAATTTAATTGGAAAAATACAATTAAAAAATGTTTTGATGGCAATAATTGCAGCAAAATATAGCGGTATTAGTTTAGATAAAATTTTAAATACAATCCCAAAATTAAAACCAGTTGAGGGAAGGTTTGAAAAAATAGGTAAAATTAAAAATCAATCAAAAGTAATTCTTGATTATGCTCACACGCCTGATGCTTTAAAAACTTGTCTTTTAAATCTTAGAGAACAATTTCCTAATAAAGCAATCACAGTGCTGTTCGGTTGTGGTGGAAATAGAGATCAAAATAAAAGATCAAAAATGGGAAAAATAGTCAATGATTTTGCAGATAGTATCATTCTTACAAATGATAACCCTAGATTTGAAAATCCTCAAAAAATAAGAAGAGATGTAAAAAAAGGGATAAAAAAAAAAAGAATTACAGAAATTCCTAATAGAGCAATAGCAATAAAACAAGCTATTCATAATTTGAATTCAGGTGATATTTTGTTAGTCGCTGGAAAGGGCCATGAGAAAACACAAGATATTGGAAATAAGAAAATTTTTTTTTCAGATAGAAAAGAAATTTTAAATGCTATTAAGAATAAAAATTATAATTTATCAAATAATTTAAAATTAAATGTAATTAAAGATACAGCTAAAATTAAAAAATTGTCTCCCTCCACATCTTTAAAAATAGGAAGAATTAATTCTAAAGAGGTTACTAAAAAAGACATTTTTTTTGCTATTAAAGGTAAAAAAAATGATGGAAATAAATATGTTGCAGAATCATTCAATAGAAAAGCATCATTGGCTGTAGTAAACAAATTTCAAAATAACTTAAATAAAAGTCGTCAGATTAAAGTAAAAAATACTTTAAAATTCCTAACAGATATTTCGAAAACTTTTAGAAAAAGTATTGATACAAATATTATAGCTATCACAGGTAGTTGTGGCAAAACTACACTTAAAGAATTGCTGGGCAATGCATTAAGTAAAATTTCAAAAGTAAGTATTTCTCCAAAATCTTATAACAATAAATTTGGAGTTCCTTTGAGTCTTTTTAATTTAAAACAAAATGATGAATTTGGAATTTTAGAAGTTGGAATGGATAAAAAAGGTGAAATTGATTATTTATCAAAAATAATAGAACCAGATGTAGGAGTAATAACTAATATAAATTATGCACATGCTAAAAATTTTAAAAATATTAAACAGATTGCTTTGGCAAAATCTGAAATTATTAACAATATAAAACCTAACGGTTATGTTGTATTGAATGCTGATGATAACTTTTTTCAATTGCATAAAAAAATTGCAAAGGAAAATAAAATTAAAGTAGTTTCTTTTGGTATTAAAAGCCAGAAATCAAATATTAAATTAATTAATATAAGGCCCTTTGGAAGAAAATTTAGAATTAATGTTGAATTAGATAATAAGAAAAAATATTTCACATTATCAAATGATTTTCAGAACAATATATACAATACGCTTTCTGCTTTAGCAGTTATTAGTATTTATAAAAACATATTTAAACTTAATGAAAATATTTTCCTTAATTTCAAAATTCCTGGAGGAAGAGGAGATCATTCTGTAGTAAAAATTGATAATAAAAAAATTAATTTGATTGATCAAAGCTATAATTCAAATCCTCTATCATTAAAATCAGCAATAAAAAATTTTGATAAAATAAATTCAAAAAAATCAAAAAAATATTTGCTAATTGGTGATATGTTAGAGCTTGGTAGTCATTCTAAAAAACTTCATCAATCTATTGCTCCAATAATTAATCAAACTAAGATAGATAGGGTATTTGTTAAAGGTAAAATGGCATCTTTAATATTTGAAAGCATCTCAAAAGTCAAAAAAGGCCGAATTTTATTAAACAATTCTCAAATTATTGAATTGATTAGAAAAGATTTAAATAATAATGATTATTTAATGATTAAAGCCTCACTTGCGACAGGATTTAATAACATAGTAAAAGATCTGAAAGGATTGCATTAAATGCTTTATCAATTTTTACTAAATTTTGTAGATACTTTTAGTTTTTTAAATGTATTTAAATATTTAACTTTTAGAACAGGTTTATCTTTTTTCACCTCTTTGGTTATTGTGCTGTTTATTGGAGGTCCTTTTATTCAATTTTTTTCTAAACAAAAAATTTTAAATCCAATCCGAGACGATGGACCTGAGGATCATATAGTTAAAAAAATTGGCACACCAACAATGGGAGGTTTAATAATTTTAATTGGCTTATTGGTATCAGTAATATTTTGGGCTGATTTATCAAATATTAATATTTTATTTTGCATCTACATATCAATTACTTTTGGTGCATTAGGTGCGTATGATGATTTTAAGAAGATTAAATTTAGCAACTCATCAGGAATTTCTTCAAAGTTTAAAATAATTTCACAAATAATATTAGCAATTATTGGTGTAAGTTTTTTTGTTTATTTAAACGATTATCAAGATTTAAATAATTTATATTTTCCATTCTTTAAGAATTTAATCATAAACCTTGGATGGTTTTTTATACCATTTGCAATCTTTGTAATTATTGGTTCGTCAAATGCTGTTAACCTTACAGATGGATTAGATGGTCTTGCAACAGTGCCTGTAATATTAGTTGCAGCATGTTTTGCTTTTATAAGTTATGTTACTGGAAACATCGTATTTTCAAATTATTTACAAATACCTTATATAGAAGGAACCGGCGAAGTATCAATTTTTTGTGGTGCAATTATTGGCTCTTGTTTAGGCTTCTTATGGTTTAATGCTCCACCTGCTAAAATTTTTATGGGTGATACAGGCTCTTTATCTCTTGGAGGATCCTTAGGCGCAGTAGGAATTATCACAAAGCATGAAATTGTTTTAGCTATTACTGGTGGACTTTCAGTAATGGTTCAGGTGATTTCATTTAAACTTACTGGAAAAAGAATTTTTAGAATGGCGCCTATTCATCATCATTTTGAGAAAAAGGGATGGCCAGAGTCTACAGTTGTAATTAGGTTTTGGATTATCTCTATAATCCTAGCAATGATTGGTTTAGCCACCTTAAAATTGAGATAATGAAAATATTTAATAATATTTTTTTAAGAAAAAAAATATTAATTTATGGTTTAGGAAAGAGTGGCATTTCATCTTATAAGTTTTTAAAAAATAAGTCTGATATATATTTGTTTGATGATAATCAAAAAATTAAATTAAAACTTAAAAAAAAAATAATTAGATACGAACAAATTCAAAAAATAAATTTTGATAGAATTATTATTAGTCCTGGAATTGATATCTCAAATTGTAAATTATCAAAATTTTTAAAGAAAAACTCTAAAAAAATTCATACTGACCTAGATGTTTTATTTTCATTTTATAAAAATGAAAGTATTACGATTACTGGAACTAACGGTAAATCTACAACTGCTAAAATTCTACATGACGCTTTAATTGATCAAAAAAGAGATTCAAGACTTAT
>CACIHO010000022.1 GCA_902586485.1 uncultured Pelagibacteraceae bacterium
ATTTATTATGTGTAACCCCAACAGCTGCACCTGCAATTGTAAAAGCACTATATTTTCCTATTAATTTTTTTTTCTGTAAATGATTGTGGACTAAATGTTGAAATCTTGGATCTATATAAGATAATACCATTGCTTTAAATTTTGATTTATTCAATTTAATTCTACTTTAAACATAGCCTCATTTCTTCTATTCATTGGTAGAGTAAATGGGCTATCATAGGTTGCTCTAATTGGTGGGCTTATAATTGATATATTATTTTTTTGTAACTCTTTTTCTAAAATTTCTTTATGCTTAAGAAAGTTTCCATCTGATGCTCGTCCAGAATATCTTAATACCGCGTAGTGTCCTCCCTCGATATTAACAATTTTAACGTCTTCCCTGCTAGGATTTGGTGCATTTTCTGAGTTAAATTTAGAGGGTAAATAAAATTGCATACTCATATTTCCATTTTTCTCAACCTGAGTAACTGGGGTAGTCATTTTAATTTTCTCTTGGGTATCGTTTCTGCCTGAAATGTAATTAAATAACTTTCTAAAATTACTATCTATTCCAGATGTCATTGTTTCCACAGCTAAACGATCAGAATATTTTCTAATCTCATAAACTTCATTTTTAGAGATAACTTCATAATTTGCTTCTTCGTAAGCCATAACTTTAGAATACGGTAAAATAAATAAAGTACAAAATATTATCAAATAAAGTTTAATTATTCTCATTGTTACATAACTTTATATTCAAAATTTTGGAATTTCATTTGTATAAGCAAAACACATCACAGCATGAATTTCTCCTTGATATTCAACACCAAAAATTTTTCTTCCATATCCTGTTCTAAATTTGTTATCTAACTCTGGTCTGACAGGATCTTCATCTGTATTGCATTCTTTAAGCTCGACAAGTTTTGCGCCTTTAACCCAACCAAAAAAATTGTCAATATTTTTACTTAAAAATTGTCTATTTTTTCTTAATCTTGCTTTAATTCTTGGGTTAAATTTTTTTTTCATTTTAGTAATAACTATCTACCACTTATTTTAAAGTTTTAATGTGTTATTAAATCATACCAGATAATCATATAAAAGCTTTGCGCTAGTAACAAAGATTAAAGCATATAAAATATTGTAAAACAATTTCTCCTCTATAATTTTAAGTAATTGATATCCTATTAATATTCCAAGTAATGCAACTGGAAATAATATTGCTGACTGTTTAAAAGAGTCTAAGTTTGTCATAGATAAACTAATGTACAATGGAAGTTTAATTAAATTTACAAAAGTGAAAAAAAATATTCTTGTTCCAACATAGATTTCTTTTTTCATTCTGAGTGGAAGTAAGTAAAGACTAGTTGGTGTTCCTCCAGCATGAACACAAAAACTTGTAAAACCTGCAACCACTGAACAAATTCCACCTTTTAAAAAGTTTTTCTCAGATTTTTTTTCTTTGTCTTTTTTAAAAAAGAAATAATGGCCTGCAAACAAGAAGCCCATTACTCCGATTATAAATTTTAACAAATCTTCTGAAAAGTATGAAAAGGTTAAAGATCCAATAATTATACCGATAGCTGCAAATGGAACCATTAATTTCAAAGTTCCTAAATCAAATTCTTTTCTATATTTATAAACAGCAATGAAATCTGAAAATATTAAAATAGGTAAAATAATACCTAAAGCTTGATTTAGCGGCATCACTATTGTCATTAATGGTACAGAAATTAAAGTCATGGATCCACCTAAGCCTGATTTTGCAATTCCGTATAAAACTATGGCTGGAACTACTGTAAAAAAAATAATAAGTTTATTTCCATTTATTTAATGATTTTAATAATTTCGATCCTAAAGGGCTAATTGGTTCTTGAAGTATTATTTCTTTTCCAGTTTTTTGTTTTACTAATTCTAATAATTTAGTTGCTAAACCTTGTTTTCTAAAAATTGGATTAACAAAAATATATTCTACCTCACCTTTTTCATTAAATCTAACAAAGGCTATTGTTGTATTTTTATTTTTAAAGGTAAAAACTCCCTCAGTTTCCTCAATTTTAAAATTTGAATCTTCCAGACTGTTCATGAAACCTAGTAATTTAGGAGTAAAAGAATTACCGCTATTGCAGCAATTACGGAGCTAACGACAATATAATTAAGCTTAATATTGAATTTTTTTTCTACAAACTCAGCAATTTTTTCCCAGAATAATACTATTAAAAAAATAATTATAGCTGGAAGAATATATTTAATCATTATTTATGCTTTTATATTATAACCTTTTTTAAGAAGAGTTGTTACTATCACTATACAGATAATCAAAAAGCTTAACATTAAACTAACACTTATCCATATATTAAAATCTGATACTCCATAAAATGAAAATCTTAATCCATTGATCAGATATACTACTGGATTAAAATAAGTAACTATTTGCCAAAACTCAGGAAGCATATCTAAGGAATATAAGCTTCCACCTAAAAAAACCATTGGAGTTATAACAAGAGTAGGTATGATTGACATTTGTTCGAAATTAGAACTCATTAATCCAATTAAAAATCCGAATAATGCAAAAGTAAATGAAACTAATATTAAAAGAAAAATCATTAATATTGGAAATTGTACTTCAACTTCAACAAAAAAAGTTGAAGTAATAAATATCATACAACCTACAATTAAAGTTTTGGTTGCTCCTGCACCAACAAATGCAAGAACTATTTCTAGCGTTGAAATTGGTGCAGCTAAAATTTCATAAATTGTTCCATTAAATTTAGGAAAAAAAATACCGAAAGACGTGTTACTAATTGATTGGGTTAATAATGTAAGCATCAACAAACCAGGTACGATGTATGATCCATAACTAATGCCATCAATATTTTCAACATATCCTCCAATTACTGAGCCAAAAACTATAAAATATAAAGAGGTAGATAAGACAGGCGATAATAAAGATTGCATCAATGTTCTTCTAAATCTATCCATCTCATGAAGATAAATTGCTTTAAATGCGTAATAATTAAATTTCATTGTTTTCCTTTACTAAACTTACAAAAATCTTTTCTAAAGTACTCTGTTCTGTTTTTAGATCCTTAAGTTTAAATCCTGCATCTTTTAAATCTTGAAGCAAATTTGTAATACCTGTTTGTTTTGCTTGAACGTTATAAGTATAATCAATTGACATTTTATCTTTTCCAATCTCAAGATTATATTTTGCTAAACTACTTGGTATTTCTTTGACCTCTTCCTGTAAGTCTACTGTAAGTTTCTTATGACCCATTTTCTTTAATAATTCTTTTGTTTCATCAACAACTATTATTTCTCCTTGATTGATTACTCCAACTCTATCCGCAATAGCCTCAGCCTCTTCTATGTAATGTGTAGTTAAAATTATTGTAACACCAGTTTTTCTTAAACTCTCAACAACTTTCCACATATCTTGTCTTAACTCAACATCTACACCAGCAGTTGGTTCATCTAAAAACAAAATAGTTGGTTCATGAGATAATGCTTTTGCAATCAAAACTCTTCTTTTCATTCCTCCAGACAATTGTCTAAGTCTTAAATCTTTTTTATCCCATAAACTTAAATCTTTTAAAACTTTCTCAATATGTTTTGCGTTAGGTTTTTTTCCGTACAAACCTCTAGAATATGAAACGTTATTAAATACGGTTTCAAATTGTTCCAGAGTAAGCTCTTGTGGAACTAAACCAATTTTTGACCTTGTTTCTCTATAATCATCAATTATATCAAATTCATCTACTGTAACCTTTCCAGAAGATGGTCTTACTATCCCACAAATAATACTTATTAGAGTTGTTTTTCCTGCGCCATTTGGTCCAAGCATTGCAAAAATTTCACCCCTTTTAATATTAAGATTTATGTTTTTTAACGCTTCAAAACCATTATCGTATACTTTTGAAAGGTTATTTATGGTAATTTGATCGCTAGACATTTGATAACCATATATAGAGACAATTTATTGTATTACAATAAATTAAA
>CACIHO010000023.1 GCA_902586485.1 uncultured Pelagibacteraceae bacterium
TTCAAAACCTAGTTTTGATAAGGTACTTGAAAAATTTTCTAATATTTTTTTATCTTCTTGCTTTGATGATGCAAAATATTTTCCGCATTCATTCCAATCACAATCTACCTGATATTCTTTAATAAATTTTTTAATAACATCTATTCCTAATTTATAGATGTCTGCTTTTTTTTTATAATTATCTAATTCTTTGTTAGAGGTAAAACCATCATTAAGTGTTGTATCCACTAAGTATCCTGAGTTTCTTGAGCTAGCACCCTCGCCTGCTAGCTGAGCATCAACTAATAATATTTTTTGATTTGGGTAAAGATGACCTAATTTTCTTGCTGCAGATAATCCTGTATAACCCGCTCCTACAATTAACCATTCGCAATCTATATCAGATGAAAGTGTTAGAATTTTATTTCTTGGACTTAAATCATTAACCCAACTACAGCTATTATCGTTCAATACATCCATGAAAGAAGATTATGATAATTGGTTGTGATTTAAAAGATTTTAAGAATTTAAAGAAGGCTGCTTCTTCATATCCTCTTTTTTAATGCCAGCTACTCTTACTGGTTTTTTCATAGCATCTCTTCTAAATGGTTCTCCAAGTTCTTGATTAAGAATTACCTCAATAAATGTTGTAATTCCTTTCTTTTGATCCTCACAAGATTGCTTGATTGCATTTGAAGTTTCTTCCATTGTTCTAACAGTTACACCTTTTAAACCACATGCGTCAGCAACTTTAGCATAACTTAATTCTGGATCTAATTCTGTACCAACAAAGTTATTATCAAACCAAAGTGTCGTATTTCTTTTTTCTGCACCCCATTGATAATTTCTGAAAATAACCATTGTTATTGCAGGCCACTCTTCTCTTGCACATGAGCTCATTTCATTCATGCTTATTCCAAAAGCACCATCGCCAGCAAATCCGATAACAGGAGTATCTGGACAACCAATTTTTGCGCCTAATATTGACGGAAAACCATAACCACAAGGACCAAATAAACCTGGCGCTAAATATTTTCTTGGCTTTTCGAATGTAGGGTAAGCATTACCTATCGCACAATTGTTTCCTATATCACTTGATATAATTACATCGTCAGGCATTCCTGCTTGAATTGCTCTCCAGGCTTGTCTTGGTGACATTCTATCTGCATCTCTTTCTCTTGCTTCTTTATTCCAGACTGTTCCCTCATCATCATCTTCATGATCTAAACTTGAAAGTTTTTGTAACCAAGCTGACTTAGTTTGATGAATTAAGTCTTTTCTAGCTTGTCTGTCAGTGTCACCAGCATTTGAAGATAATTTTTCAAAAATTTGTTCGGCAACTAATTTTGCATCACCACTTATTCCTACAGTAACTTTTTTAGTCAAACCTATTCTATCAGGATTAATATCAACTTGAATAATGTTTGCATTCTTTGGCCAATAATCAATTCCATAACCAGGTAAAGTAGAAAATGGATTTAATCTAGTCCCCAATGCTAACACTACGTCAGCTTTTGAAATTAATTCCATTGCAGCTTTTGATCCATTATATCCTAGAGGACCAACGGCTAAAGAATGGCTTCCTGGGAAACTGTCATTATGTTGGTAACCCGAACAAACAGGTGAATCTAATTTTTCTGCAAGTTTTTTTGTAGCTTCTATAGCTCCTCCAATAACAACACCTGCTCCTGATAATATTACTGGAAACTTTGCTTTAGATAGCAAGTCAGCTGCTTTAGTTACAGCATCATTCCCTCCTCCTTGTCTTTCAAGTCTTACAATTGGAGGAAGATCGATGTCAATTACTTGACACCAATAATCTCTTGGAACATTAATTTGTGCTGGCGCTGATCCTCTTATAGCCTTTTCTATAACTCTATTTAGTACTTCAGCCATTCTTGATGGGTCTCTTACTTCTTCTTGATAACAAACCATGTCTTTGAATAAATTCATTTGCTCTACTTCTTGAAATCCACCTTGCCCCATTGTTTTGTTCGCTGCTTGCGGTGTAACTAATAAAAGAGGAGTATGATTCCAATAAGCTGTTTTGATTGGTGTAACTAATCCAGTAATTCCAGGTCCGTTCTGAGCAATAACCATTGACATTTTACCAGTAGCTCTTGTGTAACCATCAGCAATTAAACCACCATTTGTTTCATGAGCGACATCCCAGAAAGTAATACCTGCATCTGGAAAAATATCTGAAATTGGCATAAAGGCTGAACCGATAATTCCAAACGCATGTTCAATACCGTGCATTTGTAAAACTTTTACAAAAGCTTCTTCTGTTGTCATTTTTGTCATAAAAATAGAACCCCTCTAAAGTGTAATTATAATATTTATAAAATTCGTTTGTTAATTTGTGCGATTAATATATAAGTTTTTACGAATTTCAAACAAACAAATCGACACGATATGGCAACAGATATAATCATACATGATAAAAAAGACAACGTAGGAGTAGTTGTTATTGAAAAAATCACTCCTGAACAAGACTGTGCTTGCTGGATAATGGAAGACGACAGTTCAGCCAATATTCAATCCGTAGATGAAATACCTTTAGGTCATAAAATTGCAATGGTTGACCTTAAAGAGGGAGATACTATTTTAAAGTATGGTCACGATATTGGTAAAGTTGTTAAATCAATCAAAAAAGGTGAGCATGTCCATGTTCACAATGTAAAAACAAAGAAGTGGTAATAGTATGGAAATTCCAAAAAGCTTTTTAGGTTATAAAAGAGAAAACGGCAGAGCCGGAACAAGAAATCATGTAATTATTTTGCCAGTTGATGACATTTCAAATGCATGTGCAGAGGCAGTTGCAAATAACATTAAAGGTACAATTGCTCTTCCTCATTCTTACGGAAGGCTTCAGTTTGGTGCAGATTTAGAGCTTCATTTTAGAACAATGATAGGGACTGGATGTAATCCAAACGTTGCAGCAGTAATTGTTATTGGTATTGAACCGAAATGGACAAAGAAAATTGTAGATGGAATTGCTAAAACTGGAAAACCTGTTGAAGGATTTCATATTGAGCGTACAGGTGACATTGGTACAACAATGAAAGCATCAAAAAAAGCACAAGAATATGTGATGTGGGCTTCAGAAAAACAAAGAGAAGAATGTCCTTTAAGTGATTTATGGATCTCAGTTAAGTGTGGAGAATCTGATACTACTTCAGGACTAGCTGCAAACCCAACTGTTGGAAACTTAATGGACAAACTTGAACCATTAGGTGTTCACTTATGTTTTGGTGAAACATCTGAATTAACTGGTGCAGAACAAGTTTGTGCAACTAGAGGGGCTACTAAAGAAGCTTCTGAAAAATTTATGAAAACTTGGAGCTCTTATAATGATTTTATTTTAAAAGAAGCAACGGATGATCTTTCTGAAAGTCAACCAACAGCTGGGAATATAGCTGGAGGACTTACAACAATTGAGGAAAAAGCTTTTGGTAATTTTCAAAAAATTGGAAATTGTAAATTTATTGATGTTCTTGAACCAGCTGAAGAACCAACTAAAGGAAAAGGTTTATATTTTATGGACACATCATCTGCTGCTGCAGAATGTGTGACGCTTCAAGCTGCTGCTGGTTTTAATATTCATTTATTTCCAACTGGACAAGGTAATATCGTTGGAAATCCAATTGAACCTGTTGTTAAATTAACAGCTAATCCATTAACTGTAAAAGGTATGGGAGAGCATATTGATTGTGATGTTTCAAAAATTCTTTCAAGAGAAATGAATTTATCTGAAGCAGGTGATGAATTAATTAAAACGACACTTAGAGTAGCAAACGGTAGATTGACTTGTGCTGAAGCTCTTGGTCATAGAGAATTTGTTATGACTAAACTTTACAGAAGTGCTTAATCAAATTTAGACTTACATGAATTTAAAAAAATACTTGGTAAATTTACCAGGTATTATATTAGCTT
>CACIHO010000024.1 GCA_902586485.1 uncultured Pelagibacteraceae bacterium
ACCATTTTCTCCAAGAAGAGCATAAATTTTACCACTATTAAACTCGAGTGAAACATCGTCGTTTGCAACACACCCGGGATATATTTTAGTTACATTTGAAATTTTAAGGTTTGTATTCATTAATTAATTTAATGGTATAGAATTTTCATCCTTATTTTTCTGATATTGACTCGATAAAATTAAATATCTTTTTTTAATTTCGTCTAATATGTTTAAAACTTTTTCTTTTTCTGAAGTAGGTAAATTGTCAATAAGTAAATTTATGTTTTGACTTTTCCAATATAAATTTTCTTTATTATATTTTCCGTCACTAATATTAAAAACTTCCTTTAGTATATTCAGGTCATGAGGGATATTAAAATCATCATTTGTTGATGCGTATGGAAATAAATAATAAAAATTATCAAATCCAGAAAAAGTGATTGCACTTAAGCACATACTACAGGGTTCATGTGAACTTAAAAAAATGCAGTCTTTCTCATTGGGCCTTGTGTTTGCATCTAATTCATAAAATTTCTTTAGTGTATGCATCTCTCCATGCCACAATGGATTTTCTATTTCGTTATTTGTTTCAGCAATTACAACCGATAAATCATCCTTTTTAATTATTGCGGCCCCAAATATTTTACTACCTCTAGCAACACCCTTTTCAGTAAGAGGTAAGACTTTCTCTAAAAATATATTTAGTATCTTTTCTAAGGCTTTTTCATTCATATGCTTGAACCATCAAATAAAGAACACAATTGTTACTATAATTAAACTTAAAAGTAATAAGAAATAAATTATTTATACAACTTAAAAGTTAATAATTTATTTAAGCAAAAAATGTTAATTTGAACTTATGTTAAAATTTAAATCAGCAATAAGCCTATTAATTATCATAATTTTTTTTTCAGGGTGCCAAACTGTAAAGGAAAAAACAGATGCAATTGTTGAAAAAGAAAATGAAAAACTAAGTAAATTCTTAGGAAAATCTGCCAGTGAACTTCAAATGGAACTTGGAAAACCAGACGAAGATTTTAAAAATGCTAAAGGTAATTTTGAACTAGTTTATAATAGCAAAAAATACCTAGTTCCTTGTGAACGAAGGTTTGAGATTAATTCAGAAAACATAGTCGTTGGTTTTGTATCAAACGGGTGTTTTTAAATTCGATGCTAGAAAAAAATCTGCTCATTATAGGTTTTTTAATTATACAAAACGAACTTGTATAAATTAATCAGTTTTTAAGATTTACTCATACCTGTGGGGACTTCTCCCCACAAGCAAGGTTTAAGACTTATTTAATTTCAATAAGCTTCTTTTTTTTATGTTCTGGAATTATTCTTTCACAAGATATTGTTAAAAGACCATCTTTAAGTTCAGCACCATTAACTTTTACATCATCAGCAATAGTGAATGATCTTGCAAATTGTCTTTGAGAAATACCTTTATGAATAATTTCTCCATTAACATCACTGTCCTCAGACTTATTAACTTGTTTTGTTCTTACTGTTAATAAATTGTCCTCGAACTCAACTTCAACGTCTTTTTTGCTAAAGCCAGCCAATGCTACTTCAATTGCATAGTTGTCTTTACCTGTCTTTCGGATGTTGTATGGTGGATAATTTGACTGCATCGTCAAATTCCCATTTCCCAACATATTTTCAAATTGATCGAACATGTCATCAAAACCAATTGAAAAAGGTCTAAGTGAGTTAAATATAGATAGATCCTTACTTGTCATAATATCCTCCTTTGTTAAGCAAGTTTATTTATGTAAGCCCCATTAGGCAACTTACTGAGTTTATATGGTAATTAATTTGTTTTTTTCAAGATTTAAAGTGTACTAAATTTTTTTTGAAATTTTTAATGCAAATGCATAGTCAATAGCAATTTCTTCTATTGCGCCATCTCTTCCTGATTTTCCACCATGACCAGCATTCATTTCGGTTTTCAATAGAAGCAAATTATTATCTGTTTTATAGTCTCTAAGTTTTGCTGTGAACTTTGCAGGTTCATCAAATAAAACTCTATTATCACTTAAACTTGTTGTAATAAAAATATGTGGATAATCCATTTTTTTAATATTGTTGTAGGGTGCATATGAAAAAATATAATCAAAGTGTTCTTTATTCTCTTTTGCATTTCCAAATTCGTCAAATTCTCCAATAGTTAAAGGTAAAGAATGATCTAGATTTGTTGTTAAAGAATCTACAAAAGGAACAGCCATAATAATTCCTAAAAATAATTCAGGAGATTGATTAACAACAGCTCCCATTAATAATCCTCCAGCTGATCCACCCATTCCAATAATATTTCCTTTTGACGTATAATTCTTTTCGATCAAATATTTTGCTGCGTAAATATAATCTTCAAAAGTGTTTTTTTTGTTTGTTAATTTTCCCTCTTTCCACCATTTCATACCTTTTTCCATACCACCTCTGATATGAGCTGTGGCCCAAATTATATCTCTATTTATAAGACATAGTCTTGTAGAAGAAAAACTTGGGGACATAGAATTTCCATAAGACCCATATCCATACAATAAAACATTTGCGGACCCATCAATTTTTGTTTTTTTGTGTCTAGTAATTGTTAATGGAACCATTCTTCCGTCATGAGATTTAAACTCAACTCTCTCAACAATATAGTCATCTTTATTATGACCAGATGGGATCTCTTGTTCTTTAACAAGTTCTTTAGATTTTGTTGCTAAATTATATTTAAACACTCTAGAAGGAGTTTTGGGTGATGAATATCCCAGATAAATTTCATCAGTATTTCTATCTTTTTGAGTTAAACTCACTCCTGGAACATAAACAGTTTCATTAGAAAAAATTAATTCTTCTTCTATATTTGTAGAAATATTTTTAACAAATAATTTATCTAGTGCATCTGATGTTTCACCACGAATAATCCAATTTTTAAGAAATGTTAATCCACCAATTAAAACTTCATCTTTTGCTGGGATATATGTTTTCCAATTTTGATTTTCTAAATTTTCACAAATATCAACCTTAAAGTCTTCAGCATTTTTATTTGTGTGATTATAAAATTTACCATCCCATGAATTTACAGAATACAGAACACCTCTTTCTCTTTTAATAATAAGTTTTGGAGCTGGACTTAATTCATCTGATTTAAAGTAATATTGCTCTGAAGTGTTATGGTCAGAAGTATTTATAAAAAAATATTTTTCATCTGAGCTTTTCCCAATTCCTACCGTAAAAGCCTCGCTTTTCTCCTCAAATATTAATTCATCTTTGCCATCAAAATCTCCTATTTTGTGCCTGTATATTGTCCTTGCTCTATGATTTTCATCAAGTTTAGAATAAAAAATATATTTGTCATCTAAACTAAATGTTATTCCTCCTGATGTTTCCGTAATTTCTTTTGAAATAATTTTATTCGTTTTTATATCTCTTAAATAAATTGTATAATATTCAGAACCCTTAAGATCCAAAGAGTATCCTAAATATTTATCATTATTACTTACTTCTAAATCTCCAACTCCAAAATATTCAGTTTTGAGCTTCTCTTTTTCTTTATCTCCATTCCATATCTCTTCTATACTTTCTGAACCAGTTTTTTTTCTAAGCTTTATTGAATAATTTCCTTTTGTTGTAGTTTTTGTCCAATACTCATAGGTATGATCTTTATAGGGCAAAGATTCATCATCTAATTTAATTCTTGCTTTAATTTCATCAAATAATTTTTTTTGGATATCTTTTGTATCTTTTAAATGATGATCTGTGTAAGCATTTTCATCTTCTAAATAATTTTTTACCTCTGGATCTAACTTACTTTTATCTTTTAGGACTTCTAAAATATTACCTTGGTGAATCCAGCTGTAATTGTCTTCCCATTCAATA
>CACIHO010000025.1 GCA_902586485.1 uncultured Pelagibacteraceae bacterium
GGGTAGAAATACTCAGCTTTCAATTGAGGATGATAATGGAGTTCAAATTGCAGTTTATAAAGTTGCTTATGGATCAAGACTATTTTTCAACAATGGAGATAAAGTAAAAGCAAATACCAAAATATGTGAATGGGATCCTTATACTACTCCAGTTATTGCGGAGAAAAGTGGTACAGCAAGTTATGTAGATTTAATTGATGGTGTATCAATTCAAGAAACTACTGATGATGCAACTGGGATTTCCTCTAAATCAGTAATTGACTGGAGAGGTCAGTCAAAAAGTACTGATTTAAAACCTAGAATTACCCTAAGAGATGAAAAAGGAAATGTTATTAAAAAAGCTGACGATAATGAAGCTAGATATTATTTAGTACCAGATTCGATTTTATCAATTAAAGATGGTCAAAAAGTTTATGCAGGTGATGTAATTGCAAGATTACCTAAGGAAACTACAAAAACAAAAGATATTACTGGAGGTCTTCCAAGAGTTGCTGAGTTATTTGAAGCTAGAAAAGCTAAGGATAGCGCAATCATTGCAGAAAATGATGGTAGTGTTGTTTTTGGTAAAGAGGTAAGAGGCAAACAAAGAGTATCTATTGTTCCTGAAGATGGATCAGAACCTTCAAATTATTTAATTCCAAAAGGTAAACATATTAATTTCAACCCCGGTGAAAAAATTCAAAAAGGAGAGTATCTTTTAGATGGCCAACCACTGCCACATGATATTTTAAGAATTTTAGGAATCAAAGAATTAACAGAATATTTTGTTAACCAAGTTCAAGAGGTCTATAGATTACAAGGTGTAATAATAAACGATAAGCATATTGAAACTATTTTAAGACAAATGCTTAAAAAGATTGAAGTTAAAGTGTCAGGTGACTCAAGTTATTTACCTGGTGAAGTCATTGATAGAATAAAGTTCGATAATACCAATGAAAAATTAATTGCAGAGGGCAAAACACCAGCAGTTGGTGAAAGAGTTTTAATGGGTATTACTAAAGCTTCACTTCAAACTGAATCATTTATTTCAGCTGCTTCGTTCCAAGAAACAACAAGAGTATTAACCGATGCTGCAATTAAAGGAAAAGTTGATCCATTAAATGGTTTAAAAGAGAACGTGATTGTTGGAAGATTAGTTCCTGCAGGCACTGGTAATATTAAAAATAGATGGAACAATAAAGCTCTTGAGGATGATAATAATTTCTTAGCAGAGCAGGATAAAATAGAAGCTTCAGAACCTGAAGAATCAACAGCAAATCAGTAAAAAAATCGCCTAAAAATTGCAGTTTTTTATTTGACAAAGGGCTATTATTAAGTATTTTGGCGATATTTTTGGTTGGAATGTAGTGCTTCTAACGGTACTAAACGCTGCCACAAAATAACCTGTCAGTTATTTTCATCTAAAAATAAATTAATTAATTTTAAAAAATTTATGCCAACTATTAATCAGTTGTTAAGAAAAAAAAGAGTGAAACCAGCAGCAAGGAACAAAGTTCCTGCTCTACAAAAACAACCTTTAAAAAGAGGTGTTTGTGTAAAAGTTTATACAACAACTCCTAAGAAACCAAACTCTGCATTAAGAAAAGTTGCTAGGGTTAGATTATCAAATGGATTCGAAGTTACAGCTTACATTCCAGGCGAAGGCCACAATCTACAAGAACACTCAGTAGTATTGATTAGAGGTGGTAGGGTAAAAGATTTACCAGGAGTTCGTTATCATATTCTAAGAGGTAATCTAGATACGCAAGGTGTTGCAAACAGAAAACAAAGAAGATCTTTATACGGAACCAAAAAAGGTAAATAATGTCTAGAAAAAAAACTCAACCAAAAAAAAATGTAGTTCCAGATCCAAAATTTAAATCAACTATAATTCCAAAATTAATCAACAACATCATGTACGATGGTAAAAGAGGTATTGCTGCTAAAATAGTTTATGACGCTATTGATAAAATTAAAACAAAAACGAAAGATGAGCCAATTAATATTTTTAATGAAGCAATTAACAATATCAAACCAACTGTAGAAGTTAGATCTAGAAGAGTAGGTGGTGCAACTTATCAAGTTCCTGTTGAAGTAAAAAGTAAAAGAGCACAAGCCTTAGCAATTAGATGGTTAGTAGAATCAGCAAGAAAAAGAAAAGACAAACATATGGCAGATAAAATTTTTAATGAGCTTTATGATGCTTATGAAAAAAAAGGAGCTGCTGTTAAAAAAAGAGAGGATGTACATAAAATGGCAGAGTCCAACAAGGCATTTGCTCATTTTAGATGGTAATAAGATATGGCTAGAACTCATTCATTAGACAAATATAGAAACATTGGGATCATGGCCCATATAGACGCTGGTAAAACAACTACTACTGAAAGAGTTCTATATTATACAGGAAAGAGTCACAAAATTGGTGAAGTACACGATGGTGCTGCAACAATGGATTGGATGGAGCAAGAACAAGAAAGAGGAATTACAATTACATCTGCGGCCACTACTTGTTTTTGGAATGATCATAGAATCAATATTATAGACACTCCTGGTCACGTTGATTTTACCATTGAAGTAGAAAGGTCTTTAAAAGTTTTAGATGGTGCTGTTGCTGTTTTTGATGGTGTTGCAGGTGTAGAGCCACAATCCGAAACTGTATGGAGACAAGCTGATAAGTATAAAGTACCAAGAATTTGTTTTGTAAACAAATTAGACAGAACAGGTGCTGATTTTTTTAGATGTGTGGACATGATTAGAGATAGATTAGGTGCCAAACCTTTGGTTGTACAAGTCCCTATAGGAGTTGAAGCCTCTTTATCTGGTGTAGTTGATCTTGTTAAAATGAAAGCTCAAGTTTGGAAAAATGAAGCACTAGGAGCCGAATGGGAATACAAAGAAATACCAGAAGACTTAAAAGAAATTTCAGAAAAATATAGAACAGAATTAGTAGAGACAGCCGTTGAACAAGACGAAAAGTTAATGGAGGCTTATCTAAATGGTGATGAAATTAAAGAAGAAGATTTGGTCAAATGCATAAGAAAAGGAACTCTAAATTTTAGTTTTGTTCCAGTTTTGACAGGCTCGGCATTCAAAAACAAAGGTGTTCAGCCTTTGCTTGATGCTGTTGTTAATTATTTGCCAAGTCCCGTAGATATTGGATCTATCAAAGGAACTAAATTAGGTAGTGAAGATGAAATGGAAATGAAATTTGAAGATGGTGTTCCATTTTCTGCTTTAGCTTTTAAAGTGGCTAATGATCCATTTGTTGGCTCACTAACTTTTATTAGAATTTATTCTGGTACAATCAAAACTGGTACAGCAGTCTTCAATTCTTCTAAAGAAAAAGAAGAAAGAGTTGGAAGAATGCTTCTAATGCATGCAAACTCTCGAGAGGATATTAAAGAGGCTAATGCAGGTGATATAGTTGCTTTAGCAGGATTAAAAAATACT
>CACIHO010000026.1 GCA_902586485.1 uncultured Pelagibacteraceae bacterium
TTATTTAATTGATAAAAAAGGTAAAATACTTAAGGTTTGGGACAACGTTAAAGTTAAAGACCACGCTGAAGAAGTCCTAAAAACTCTACAAAATATAGTAAAAAAATAAAAAGACCCCTTATTTCTAAGGGGCCTTTAGTTAACTAACTAGAGAGAGAGATTATAGTTAATTCTTTTTATTAGAGGCTCTTCAATGAGATAACGACATGGAGATCGAAGAGCCTCTATATTACATGCAATTAGTCACGTATTGCGTATGCTATTACACCTGTTTCTGTTACGTCAGTACCTTTGGCTTCAGCCTCTTTACTTAGTCTAATTCCAAATGTAGCTTTCATAATTGAGAACACAATGTATGACACCACAAATACAAAAATGTTAATTGATAGTACACCAATTAATTGTGCACTAAACGATGCATCAGCATTTGTTAATGGCACTGCCAATGTTCCCCAAATTCCAGCAAACATGTGAGCTGGAATTGCACCTACCACATCGTCAAGTTTGAAACTGAATAATAATTTAGTTCCAAATACCACGATCAATCCTCCTATAGCACCAATGAAAATAGCTGCTAAAGGCGAAGGTGCTAATGGTTCAGCTGTAACAGCAACAAGACCACCAATTGCTCCGTTTAACATTTGAATAACGTCAGTTTTACCAAACAATAATCTTGTTATTATTGCAGCGGCCATTACTCCACCAGCGGCAGCAAGATTAGTGTTTATAAAAATACTTGATACAGCAACAGCATCATCAAATGTTCCAATAGCTAATTGAGATCCACCATTGAACCCAAACCAACCCAGCCATAAAATAAATACTCCAATTGTTACTAGTGGAATAGAAGAAGCTGCAAAGGGTTTAACAGCCTTCGCCTCACCTTTGCTACCAAATCTTCCATATCTAGCGCCCAACAACATAATACCTGCTAAAGCAGCTGCACCACCTGTAGAGTGGACTAATGTTGAACCAGCAAAATCTGAGAAGCCTAGTTCTGCTAACCAGCCTCCACCCCATTGCCAACCCATAACGATTGGATAAATAACTCCAGATAAGATAGCTGCAAAAAGAAAGAAAGGCCAAAGTTTTACTCTTTCAGCCATAGCTCCTGAACAAATTGAAACTGTTGTTGCGCAAAAAACCATTTGAAAATACCAATCAGATCCATCGGCATATCCAGTATCAACTGAACTTGCATCTGACCATGGTGTGAATGTTCCTATATATCCACCTTCTGGTATTCCGTACGCTAAATTATATCCAAATAACCAAAACATAATTCCGGCAATTGAGTAAAGACCAATGTTCTTTGCACAAATTACAGAAACACTTTTAGAGGTTACCATTCCAGATTCTAGCATCGCAAAACCCGCTGCCATGAACATGACCATGAAACCACACATTAAAAATAGTAGTGAATTGAATATAGCTTGAACTTCAGCAGAAACTGTTGTCTCTGCCATTCCCGCACTACTCATGTTTAATAAAAATATCAAACTAAGAACTGGTACGGACACTTTTTTTATAAATTTAGTCATAAGACCTCCACTTGTTTAAATGATGTCTTATAGTTTTAATAAAATTTAAAAGAAACGCTGATTAGGAAAAGTGGCTATGCATTTTTTGCATATAGTAACAGCCCTGAACGTATTTTTAAAACGTTAGGGCTGTTAAAAAAAAATATTATCTGTTGAATACTTCTTTTAAAGCTTTAGCTGGTAAGAATTTTACCTTTTGAGAAGCAGCGATTTGTATCTGTTCACCTGTTCTTGGGTTTCTTCCAACTCTTGCTTTCCGCTTAGCAACTTTGTACGTACCAAATCCAGCAATTTTGACTGAATCATCACCTTTTAGAGCGTCTAAAATAGTGTTAGTAATTGTATCAAAAGTACGCTCAGCATCTGCTTTGCTCAAATTTAGTGAGCCAGAAAGCTTAGCAATTAGTTGTTTTTTGTTCATTTTAGCTCCGGTTTTGTTGGTTAATATTTATACTTGTCATAAACGTTGATAAATCAAGCTTTTTTTTAGTGTTTATTTTTTTTAAACACACAATATATTGTAAAAACTTAAATTAACACTGTTTTTATTGACTTTTTTAAGCTTTTAAAAATGTGAATTATCTAAATAAACCCAGGTCTTTAAGGTCATTAAATGTAGTGAAAAACATCAATGATAGCAACAAAAACAATCCGATTCGAAAAAAACCTTCTTGAGTTTTTTGGGATAAAGGTCGTCCTAAAACTTTCTCAAATGCGTAAAACATTAAATGTCCTCCATCTAACATTGGTATTGGGAATAAGTTTATAAGTCCTAAACTAATTGAAATATAAGCCATCATACTAATGAATGCCAAAACTCCAAAAGTTGCAACTTGTCCAGATATTTTTGCTATTCTAATTGGACCTCCCAATTGAGAAGTATCTGCCTTACCTAAAATCATTCCTCCAATGTATTTTAAAGAGGAAACACTTACAAAATAAACTTCATAACCAGCATGATATAAAGCTTGAGCAGGTCCTAATTTTACGTGGTTAACTTTATTATTATATGCACCAAGCTTAATACCAACCATTCTTTTATTAATTTTATTACCCAATCCATCATCACCCTCAACTATGTTTGGTTTAATTTTTAAGATTAATTCTTCGTAAGATCGCTTAACTTTAAAGTCTATATGATCACCAGTAGACATGGTGATAAATTTAGAAACTTCCATAATACTTTTAACTTCATTGCCGTCTATTTCTAAAATTATATCCTCAGACTTTAACCCTCCTACCATTGCTGGACTATCTTTTTGAACTTCATTTATGACTGCAGGAGTAAAATCTTTACCTATAAAAGTATAAATTGAAAAAAATATCACTAAGGCCAACAAAAAATTAGCTAAAGGACCACCAAATACAATTAAAACTCTTTGGTATAATGGTTTTAGAATAAATAATTTTTCTCTTTCTTCCTCACTGTACTTTTCTAAAACTTCTTGATGATCAGCTTGAGAATAAACATTTCTATCTCCAAAAAATTTTACATATCCACCTAAAGGAATTGCACAAATTTTCCATCTTGTTCCAAATTTATCGTTCCAACCAAACAATTCTTTACCAAACCCAATTGAAAAATCTGTAACACCTACACCATACTTTCTCGCAAAATAGTAATGTCCATATTCATGAATAAAAACAACAACAAGAATTAAAATTAAAAAAGGTATAATATAACTTAGCATTCTTTATTTTATAATTTTATTTGTTATTAACAACCATCAATAAACA
>CACIHO010000027.1 GCA_902586485.1 uncultured Pelagibacteraceae bacterium
GTGAAAATAAAAAATAAATTTACTGTTAATTTTGTTAATTAATTTAAATAGCAACTGTGGTCTGTTGTGAACCTCGATAATGTCAAAAAAATCATTTTTAAGTTCTCTTATTAATTTTTTCGCATACTCGTTAGTAGTACTTTTAAATTTAGATTTTAAATTCTTTAAATTTATATTTTTATAATTTTTACTTAAATAATCTTTTGACTTTGTATGACCAAAAATAATATTATTTTTTTTATATTTTGATTTTTTGAAAAATTCAGAAACCCAGAGAGAAGCAGCTGATGCTTTACCAAATGTATAGTTTTCTTTGTAAGGCAAGATAGTTGCTATATTAAGATTTTTTTTTATATTCATATAATAATCTCAATCTTTCTTTTCTATCTTTTTTTAGCTTATATTCAAACGAAAGTGCCTTAGATTTTAAATAAAATTTTTTTTTGTAAACAAATTCCCATTTATACCCTTTGGTAGACTTAGCACCTAAATTTGAATTATGTTTTTCTAATCTTTTATTTAAATTATTAGTATATCCAACATATGTTTTTACAGGATAGCCATCTAAAGTTTTTATGAAATATACGTAATAAACCATCAGAGGTTATATAATTTATGGCGGTCCCTAGGGGAATCGAACCCCTCTTTCGAGGATGAAAACCACGTGTCCTAACCGATAGACGAAGGGACCAAATTGCTGCTTTTTATTGTAAAATCAACAATTAATCAAGCATATCATTACAAATTTTGTTTTAGTTTTATTACCTTTTTTAGGCCTGATGATTTATGAGTCACTAGTGTCTCTGAAAAGAAATCATTACCTTGAATTTCAATACCAGCAACCAAATCACCAGAAGTAATTCCTGTCGCACAAAAAATAGAATCACCTTTAACAATTTCATTTAATTCATATTTTTTTGTTAAATCATTAATCCCTATTTTTTTAGCCCTTTCTTTATCTTTTTCTGTTTTGAACAAAAACCTACCTTGAAAATTACAATTAAATGCATCCAAAGCTGATGCAGCAAGTACACCCTCTGGGCCACCACCAATACCTAAAAAAATATCAACATTATATTTTTCATCTGTTACCAACAATGCTCCTGACACATCACCATCTGTAATTAATTTCAAATTTACTTTCAATTTTTTTAGTTCATCAATTATCTCATTGTGTCTTGGTCTATCAAGAATACATGCAGTTAATTCTTCTGGATTTTTATTTAGATAATCACTTAAATTAGAAATATTTTGTTTAACTGTATAATCTAAATCAATAACATTTTTTTCAGTTATTTTAGTTGATATTTTTTCCATGTAAGTTTCTGGCGCATTAAATAAACTATTTTTTTCTCCAACAGCTATTACAGATAGAGCGCCAGGTAAATTGTTTGCTGCAAAATTTGTACCTTCTAATGGATCTACAGCTATATCAAATTCAGGTCCATTATTTGTACCAAGTTTTTCTCCAATATATAGCATTGGAGCTTCATCTAATTCACCTTCTCCTATTACTATCTGGCCTTTCATTTCTAAGTTGTTTAATTCAGATCTCATGGAGTCTACAGCTGCTTTATCAGCTGCAATTTTATCTTTTTTTCCTACTAAATAAGATGATGCTAATGCTGCATTAGAAGTTATTTTTACAAATTTATCTATAAAATTTTTATCTATAGTCATTAAGCTTTTTCATCTATTAATTCTTCTTGCTTAATTTTAGACTCAAATTCTCTTAATCGTTTATAAACACTAGCAAGTTCAATTATAGTTGGCCATGCTTTTAATATATATTGCATAGAGCCCTCTACTCTACCAAAAGCTCTTATTATTTGTTGCATAACACCAAGAGTTACTGCTCCAGCAACTATGGCAGGTGCTAAAAAAACATAAGCTGACAAAACATTTGCCTGCAAATATGCTATTCTTCCAATATTAAAATACAAATATCTAATATAACTTAAAAAATGTATACTTCTAACTCCATCAAATAATTCCTCAATAGTCTTTGGTCTTATAGTTCCATCATCTTCTGCAATTACAAGTATTTTCCTGTAGGCTGCCTCTTTTTTTTGTAGATCGTATTCAACACCTACTAATCTCAAAATTAAACCAAGTAAAATTAAAAATATTGTCCCTCCAACTGACCAAATTAAAGCACCTACAATTAAACCATAATCCCAATCACCAAAAAAGAATATCGGTATTCCTACACTTAATCCAAATAAGATAGGCATAAACTCAACAAGTATCATTAAAGCTTCAATTAGACTGGTACCTAAAGATTCCATTATTCTTGAAAACTTGATGGTATCTTCTTGAACTCTTTGTGCTGCACCTTCAATTTTTCGAGCCTTATCATAAACACTGTGATACCACTCAACCATAGCGGTTCTCCATCTAAATAAATAATGCGAAGTAAAAAAACTTACTACTACGGCTACTCCAACATACATAGCAGCCAAAGTTATAAATGATATTAAGCTTGCCCAGTACTCCTCTATAGTAATTGAGTTTGGAGCTCCAAGGGCTTTTTGAATCATGTCATAAAATTCACCAAACCATTCATTTATTTTTACATCAATTTTAACTTGAATCCAAAGCGATGATAAAATTATTGCTGAACCGATCCATGACCATAGAAACCAGCTTTTTTGAGTGAAAAATCTAAACATTAATTATTTTAAAAAATTATCTGCGTATGATTTCTTTACAGTTTTTCTTTTTCTTGGTTCAATTAACTCAAAATCAATTTTTTTCTTTTTGGCGTAATTGATTGCTAGCTCCTTTGATGAAAATTCTAATTTTAATTCTGTATAAGTATCAGATGAACTTTCCCACCCCATCAAAGGATTTTTTGTTGGATCTTTTGTTTTAAATTCTAAAATCCATTTATCACTTTTTGCTAATCCTGATTGCATAGGATTTTTATTTGGAATGTAAATAATAGCTTTTTTCATAAATGATGGTCGGAGTGGCAGGATTCGAACCTGCGACCCTCTGGTCCCAAACCAGATGCGCTACCAGGCTGCGCTACACTCCGATCCGAGTACTAATACAGCAGTTATTGATAATTTCAATGTATAAAGATACCAAAATTAAAAGAAATTTGAATAAAATCTGGTATATAACGAAGCATGATTATTACTTGCCCTTGCGAAAAGAAACAATTCAAAATTGATAGTTCA
>CACIHO010000028.1 GCA_902586485.1 uncultured Pelagibacteraceae bacterium
GGAATGTTAATTATAGCAGGTGAATTTGATCTTTCCGTTGGTTCAATGATCGGTTTTGCTGGTGGTTGTATGGCAATGATACTAAAATGGGGTTTTGCAGTTGTAATTCCATATATATCTTTTGAGGGAGGTTTTCATTTTGAAGGATACACATTATTTAAAATTAAAGATGTTTCGCCACTATTAGCAATATTAATTACATTATGTATGACGCTATCTTTTGGATGGATACAAGGATGGATAATAGTTAAAAGTGGAATAGCATCTTTCATTGTAACACTAGGTGGACTTTTCTTTTTACGAGGTTTAACAGAAGTTTCGTATAGAGCTTTTAATAGAGCTCCTGATCAAACTGCTGGATCTACAACTGTTACAGATTTACCAGATATTAAAAACATTATAAATGTTCCAGGTCATGGAGAAATGGAAAGAGATGCGGCTAAAGCTTTACCAAATGACCAATTATTAGAAATTCTTAGCACTGTGCCAGCGAGCACGGTAGCAAAATTAACTGAACGACTAACATATATAAATGAAAAAGTTGCGGCTTACAAAACTGAAGCAAATGCTGAAAAAATGATTTCAACTTTAGAAAAATCATTAGCTGGAGCAAAAAAATCTGGCAATGATTCAATGGTCGAAATTTTGACAAAGAAAATAGAAGCTGGAGTTAATGTTCCTGATGTTGCTGCAAAAGCAGTTACTGATATTGATATAGCAAGAGCTTACATAGATACAATAGTTACTGCAAGACCGGTTGCTAATTTTTTTGGAGGCGACATTATGGAGCCAGTATTTAATTGGTTATATTATACGGTAGATTGGAATGTAAATAACTATGGGAACATTTTTGCTAAAGGAATGTATTCTGCATTAATGATTTGGGGACTTATAGCGTTTATTTGTTATTTAATTTTGAGTAAAACTCAAGCAGGTAATTGGATTTATTCAACTGGTGGAAACCTTAGTGCTGCAAAAGCTAACGGTGTGCCAACTAATAAAGTTAAGATTTCATTATTTATGTTTACTGCGTTCTGCGCAACTATGTTTGCTGCGTGTCAGGTATTTGAAGTTAATACTGCGGATACAGCAAAAGGTAATTTAAAAGAATTAGAAGCGATTGCTGCAGCGGTTATTGGGGGTGTTGTGCTAACCGGAGGTTTTGGAACAATAGGTGGAATAATCCTCGGCACAATTATTTTTGGAATTGCAAAAGAAGCCTTCTTTTATATTCCTGGAATTGATGGATCGTTCTACAGAGTTTTCCTTGGAGCAGTTCTTGTTACTGCTGCCTTAACAAATGAGAATATTAGAAAACGAATTATGGGAAATATCTAATGGATAAAAAACCATTAATTGAAATAAAGAATTTAGTAAAAAAATTTGGAGCATTTACTGCTTTAAATGGTGTTTCATTAGATGTTTATCCAGGCGAAGTTCACGCGCTTTTAGGTGACAATGGTGCTGGTAAGTCAACTTTGATCAAAGTATTATCCGGGGTTCATCCAATGACAAGTGGAGAAATAAAAGTAGATGGAGAAATTGTTAACTTTACTACACCACGTCAAGCATCTGATGCAGGTATTGGAACAGTTTATCAAGATTTAGCACTCAATGCTCTAACATCAGTTACAAGAAATTTTTTTCTTGGACGTGAATTAATAAAAGGACCTAGCGGATTTGGTTTAATGCAAATGGATGAGATGGATAAAATAACAACAGAGGAAATGTCCAAGATTGGAATCAACATTGCAAACCCAAATCAACCGGTAGGGACAATGTCAGGTGGACAAAGACAAACTTTGGCTATTGCAAGAGCAATTTACTTTGGTGCAAAGATACTAATATTAGACGAACCTACATCAGCGTTAGGTCAAAAGCAGCAAATGGAAGTTTTAAAAACAATTAAAAAAGTGCAAAGTTTGGGAAATATTGCAATTATACTTATTACGCACAATGAAATTCATGCACGTCTTATAGCTGATCGATATACTTTCTTGAGTTTAGGAGAAGTAATTGGTTCAGGATTGTCATCGGAACTTGGTAATGAGGATGTGAAAAGATTGATGGCAGGTGGTGCTAAAATTGGCGATCTAGCTAAAGAATTAGAGCAATAATTTTTTTTATTTTTTTTTAATTTTTTTTCACTTAAGATTTATCTATGCGTAAATTTTCAAGAGTAGGATTTAATATTACCGAAGCAATAAATGAATTAATGCATGAAACTGGAGTTATAGTTATTGAAAATGCTTACAATTTAAAAGATATTAAAGAAGCAAGAGAGATTGTTAATCATTTTGCAGATACACAAGAGCAAAAAGAAACCCACTTTAATGCTGAGGCTGAATCATCTGACAAAATTAAACTTCAACAAAGGATATGGAACTTGTTTGGTAAAGGAGAGGTATTTAGTAAATTAATTACAAATGATATTATTTTTAGCTTAATGTCTAAACTTTTAGGTTCGGAGTTTTTTTGTGGATCTTATTGTGCAAGTAGATTGCTACCAGGGTCAACAGGACAGGAACTGCATATCGATTATCCATATTGGGATTTTTATAATAGTGAGACTTTTCCTATGGGTCTTAATAGTTCATTTGCACAAAACTGTCAGGCTACTATACCTCTAGATATTTGTTCAGAACAATCAGGTGCAACTGCATATATACCTGGATCACAGAAGAAATTACATTATCCAAATGAAAATGACGATTTTTCAAATAAACAACAAATGATTGCTAATCCTGGAGATTTAGTTTTTTTTAATGGTAACTGTTGGCATGGAGCATCATCGAATAAATCAAATCACCAAAGAGCAGCATTATTGATAGAGTTTCTTCCTAAATATATAAAACCAGTAGAGGATTTAGTCACTTATTTATCTGAAGACTTTAAAAATAATTCAAGTCCAAAAGTGCGACAGCTTTTAGGATTAAATTATGAATATCCAAAAATTATGGATGCGAGTAAAAAAACAAATAATATTGGTTTAGGTTATAAAGCTAAATAAATTCTATATTTTTGATTTAAATTCTCTATAAGTATTAAAAATAAAATAAACAGAATAAAAAATATTAAGCTAATAAAATTTGTAAAAATTACGATTTTGAAAACAAAAGAGCATTTATAACAGGCGGAGGATTAGCAAAATGAAAGTAAAATATTATGAT
>CACIHO010000029.1 GCA_902586485.1 uncultured Pelagibacteraceae bacterium
TAATCCCTCTACAACTAGTAAATTTGACAATGATATATGGATTTATATTGAAAGAAAACAAACTCAATCAAAACTAAAAAATTTGGGAAAAATGAAGATATTTAAAAATGATGTTTTGGTTCTTGAAATAAATAATAAAGGAATTTTGAAAAAGAAAGAATTCTATAATAAAGATGATATGAAAAATATAAAAGTTGTTGAAGCTACTACTGAGGCTGGATTTAAAAGGAATTCATTTATATATGACTTTATGTCAAGTATGAGACAAAAGATCAATGACCCTCTAGGTCAGAGGGCCAAAAAACGTAAAGCAATTAGCCAGCGATAACAGCCAATAAAAGTAAAGCAACTATATTAGTAATTTTAATCATTGGATTTACAGCTGGTCCTGCAGTATCTTTGTAAGGGTCACCAACTGTATCGCCTGTTACTGCAGCTTTATGTGCCTCAGAACCTTTTCCACCATGATTTCCATCTTCAATATATTTTTTTGCATTATCCCAAGCACCACCCCCTGCTGTCATAGAGACTGCAACAAATAATCCAGTTATAATCACTCCAAGCAACATTGCACCAACAGCAGCTAAAGCTGCCACTTGACCGCCGATCGACAAAATAATGAAATACAGAACTACTGGAGATAAGACGGGCAACAAAGATGGAATAATCATTTCTTTTATTGCTGCCACTGTTAACAAATCAACAAGTTTAGCATAGTCTGGCTTTTGTTTTCTTTTCATAATACCAGGATATTTTTTGAATTGTCTTCTTACTTCAACAACAACAGCTCCACCTGCTCTTCCTACTGCTTGCATTCCCATTGAACCAAATAGATACGGTAACATTCCACCAATTAATAAACCAACAACCACGTAAGGATTTGATAAGTCAAAAGTAACTACAATCCCCTCTAATGCAGATCCTGCTTCTTTTGAAAAATGTTTGATATCTTCTGTATATGCAGCAAATAAAACTAATGCTCCTAAACCAGCTGAACCAATTGCATATCCTTTTGTAACTGCTTTTGTTGTATTACCAACTGCGTCTAAAGCATCGGTTGTTTTTCTAACTTTTTTATCAAGATTAGACATTTCAGCAATACCACCAGCATTGTCAGTAACTGGTCCGTATGCATCTAAAGCAACAACCATACCAGCTAATGCAAGCATAGTAGTTACAGCAATTGCAATACCAAAAAGTCCAGCGATAAAATTTGTAATAAGAATACCTGCAACAATAATTAACGCAGGTATAGCTGTTGCCTCCATAGAAACAGCTAAACCTTGAATAACGTTGGTACCATGACCAGTTGTAGATGATAGAGCAACAGATTTAACTGGTCTATAATTTGTTCCTGTATAGTATTCAGTAATCCAGATTAATAATCCAGTAATAACTAATCCTATAACTCCACAATAATAAAGATCCATTCCATTAAAAGTCTTATCATTTATTGTATATTCATTTGTAAAACCAATTACATGATCTGTAACAGGCCATAATATTGCTAGAGAAGCCACTGCAGAAACAACAAATCCTTTATACAACGCGTTCATAACGTTATTACTTTTTCCAAGTTTAACAAAAAATGTTCCAATAATAGATGTTAACAAACATGCAGCACCGATAGATAAAGGGTAAATCATCATATTTAAATTCCCAACAAAGAAAATTGAGGATAAAACCATAGTTGCAACAATTGTAACAGCATAAGTTTCGAATAAATCAGCAGCCATTCCTGCACAGTCTCCTACATTATCACCAACGTTGTCTGCGATCACAGCAGGGTTTCTAGGATCATCCTCAGGAATTCCCGCCTCTACTTTTCCAACTAAATCAGCACCAACATCAGCACCTTTTGTGAAAATTCCACCACCTAATCTTGCAAAAATTGAAATTAATGATGCACCAAAACCCAATGCAACTAAAGCATTTACAATTTCTCTTTCATCTACGTTAGACTTTAGCAATATATAATAATAAACAGCTATAGATAATAATGCCAAACCTGCAACTAACATTCCAGTAACGGCACCAGATTTAAATGCAACAGAAAGACCTTGTGCTAGTCCTTTTCGAGAAGCTTCAGCAGTTCTTACGTTTGCTTCTACAGAAACTAACATTCCTACATACCCTGCAATTCCTGATAGAGCAGCACCTATTAAATAGCCAAGACCTACTAAAGGACTAAATGCAATACTTACAATTACCAAAACAACAACACCAACAATGGCAATTGTTTTATATTGTCTAGCTAAATATGCTTTTGCACCAATTTGAATTGCAGATGCAATATCTTGCATTTTTGAATTTCCAGCACTTGAATTAAGAATGTTTTTACCAGTCAAAAATCCGTAAACGATAGATAATAAACCAGCTCCGATTGTGTATAATAGTATTGTTTCGACAGTTACGCTCATATTAACCTTAAGTTGTTGGTTGTTAAATTTTTAAGCCCGCACAATACAAAAAAAGATAAAAAAGACAACGATTAACTTCTAAAACTGATGAATATAACCTTTAGATTTAGCTTGTATTTGCTTGTCTTTTTGATCAAAAATCAAAGACTTACCTTTGCCAGTTACAATTTTACCAATTTTAGTTATTTTAATTCCTGTTGTTTTAGAGGCGTTTTGAATGATTCTAGCTTTGTTTATATTTGCAGTAAACAAAACTTGATAATCGTCTCCATTCGAAATTAGATTAATTTTATTTAATTTTTGATTTTTAATAAAATTATTTAATTTTTTTGAAATAGGTATTTTCTTTTCAAATAAGTGAAATGACAAATTTTGACTATTGATCATTTTTGATAAGTCATCAATTAATCCATCTGAAATATCAATGGAGGTATTAGCAAATTTTAATAAATAATGAGTTAA
>CACIHO010000030.1 GCA_902586485.1 uncultured Pelagibacteraceae bacterium
CATGGGATATAGCATTGTCTTAATAACATATCAAATTTATTATGGGTAATTCCTTCAAGACTTTCCTGAAACATACATCAAAAGATTTTCATAATCAGTCAGTGAATCCTCCTGTAGTTAGAGCTTCTACTATTATTTTTAAATCTATGCAGGATATTAAAAAAACTCAGAATAAATATTTGAAGGATCCAGTAAGTGGAAATTTTGATTATGGACGACAAGGAACATCAACAACATATGCTTTACAACAAATTTTAAGAAAAATTGAAGAATGTTATAAGGTTTATTTAACCCCTACTGGGTTTGGTGCAATATTTCTTGGTGTGTTAAGCGTTGTGAAACCAGATGATGAAATACTCGTCACAGACTCAGTTTACTCTCCATCAAGATTTTTAACAGAAACATACCTTAAAAACTTTAATATCAGAGCAATATTTTATAATCCAAATGACTTAAATGATCTAAAAAATAAGATTACAAAAAAAACAAAGCTTATTTTTGTTGAAAATCCTGGAAGCAATACTTTTGAATTTCAAGATTTATCTAAAATAGTTGCATTGGCAAAAAAAAATAAAATTTATACAGCCATAGATAACACTTGGGGAACACCTTATTTTCTGAAACCAATAAAGCTAGGTTTTGATATGTCGATTGTCTCTGCAACAAAATATTATTCTGGTCACTCAGATGTAATGGGTGGCAGTTTAGCTATAAGTAAACGAGTTTTTAAATTAGTGGAGGCAACAAATAAAGTTTCAGGATTAAGATTAGGTCCTGATGATGCGTATTTAATTCTAAGAGGTATTCGAACTTTAGATGTAAGATTAGAAAAACATCAGGAAAATGCACTTAAAGTCTCCAAGTTTTTATCAAAACAAAAAAAAATAATTAAAGTTTTTTATCCATATAAAAAAGGTAGTCAAAATTATAAATTATGGAAAAAATATTATTCTGGAGCATCCGGTTTATTAGGATTTAAAATAAAATCAAAAAATAAAAACTCAGTGTTAAAATTTGTTAATTCTTTAAAACTTTTTGGGTATGGATTTAGTTGGGGAGGGTTCGAAAGCTTAGCACTTTATCAAACACACCAAGCACTAGGTAAGAGACAATTTACACATATAAATAAAGATGAACATATAATAAGAATGCATATTGGACTTGAAGATCCTAAAGACATAATAAATGATATAAAACAAGCATTAAAATTTATTAAATGATTTCAGAAAGTTTTACTATTAGCAAAAAAGCACTAACCACTTTAATTGCTGCTTCTATAGTTGTAATTATTTCTTTAGGAATTAGACAGACCTTTGGGTTATTTTATTTTGATTTTAATACTGACTTAGATATTTCTATTTCTCATTTTGGTTTTGTTATGGGATTGCAGTTATTACTTTGGGGAGTATTCAGTCCGTTGTTTGGTGTAATTACTGATAAATACGGAGGAGCAGTTGCAATATTTATTGGTTTTGTTTTTTATTTAGTTGGGGTTTTGCTTTTTTATTCTGGCTATAATACTGGAGGTTATTTTACTTTAACTATAGGAGTGATGATTGGAATAGGCTTAGGCTCCACTGCAATAGGTATCCCAGTATCAGTAGTAGCTAAACATTTTCCAGCATCAAATAGAACTATTGCAACAGGAATTGTTACATGTGCAGGTTCATTTGGATATTTTGTATCACCTTTACTTGTAAGATATTCCTTAGTTGAAACAGGCTGGGAGAATACTCTTTTATATTTTTCTCTTCTTTTAGGATTAGGATTAGTGGTAGCTTTGTTTGTTAGTACTCCAAAAATACCTGTAGGAGTTAATCAAGATAATAATCAAACAGTAAGAGAGGCTCTAAAAGAGGCATTTGCAAACAAAAGTTTTATTTATCTCACTTTAGGTTTTTTTGTTTGTGGTTGGCATATTGCTCTAGTAGCAACACACATTCCTACCTATATGGCAGATAAAGGTTTGCCAGATTGGACACCTGCAATGGTTTTAGCTTTGATAGGAGTGTTTAATATGGCCGGCACTATCACAAGTGGTTATTTAGCAACGAGGTATAGTAAGAAAAAAATATTAAGTGCCATATATCTTTTAAGAGGCGTTTCAATTATCTATTTTATTTTCTTACCACCAAGTATATTTAATTCTGTAGTTTTTGGAGTTACTTTTGGTTTTTTATGGCTATCCACAGTTCCTCCAACAAATGGTATCGTTGCACATATATTTGGTACAAAATACGTTGGACTTTTATATGGAATAGTTTTTGTAAGCCATCAAATTGGTTCTTTCCTAGGAGCATATCTAGGTGGTGTATTTTATGAATTAAATGGAAATTTTGACTATGCATGGTACGGATCTATCGCATTATCAATTTTTGCAGGTCTGATACATTTACCTATAGTAGAGAAAGCAATTGAAAGAACTCAGCCAGCATAAATTTAAATTTAACCCTTATTTAGAGGATCTGTATCAATCAGATAAATCTTTAATTATTTATAAAGTAGATGATGGCTATAATATTTACACTGATTTTTCCAAAAAAATTGTTTTAACAAAAAAAAATATACATAAA
>CACIHO010000031.1 GCA_902586485.1 uncultured Pelagibacteraceae bacterium
CTTAACTGTAAAAGGATCAAAAAGTATTGAGGAAACGAATAAACTTACAAATCAAAGTGGAGGTGATGCAAGTGTAACTGATGTAGATCCATTCACTACTTCAATTAAATTAGAACAAACCTTTTTAGATTTTGGCAGAGACTTGACTCTTGAAAAAAATATAACCGCTTTAGATTTAGCTAAAGCACGGTTAGTTAAAAAAGAACAAGATATTTTACATAAAGCAATTGATGCATTCACAAATTTAATTCTGGCTAGAGAGACACTAGATATTAACGCTAAAAATTTAAATCTTTTAATCAGACAAGTTGAAAATGATAAAATTAGAAGAGACAGAGGTCAAATCACTAATACTGATTTAGCACAATCAGAGTCATCACTTGCAGGCGCTCAAGCGCAATTTGCTAAAGCAAAAAGTGACTTATTAATTAGTAAACTAAATTATGAGAATATAATTGGTAAAATCAGTGATCCAAACCAATTACAAAAAAATTCAAATGCAATAGTTAGTATTCCAAATACTCTAAATGAGGCAATTAATCTTTCAAAACTAAATAATCCAGATATTCAAATAGCAAAATTTGATTTAGCTAAAGCTGAAAAAGAATTAGCAATTTCAGAGTCAGACTTGAAGCCAACTGCTTCTTTTTCTTTAGAAAGATCTTACACAGAAGACCTTAGTTCTACTTATGATGAGAGAGAAAAAGATGTATTAAAAGCAGAAATTAGTTGGCCCTTTTATTCAGGCGGAAAAAAGAGATCAACTATTAATAAAAATTCAAATTTAACTACTAGAAAAAGACTATTGTTGGATGATGCTGTAAGAACAAATGAAACGAATGTAGCAAGTGCTTGGTCTAGCTTAGAGTCTTCAGAAAGTTTTTTAAATTCAGTTAGGGTTCAAGTTAATGCAGCTGAAATAGCTAATGAAGGAATTGCAGCAGAGTACGAAAGAGGTTCGAGAACAACTCTTGATGTTATTCAATCAAATGCTTTATTACTTTCTGCTCAAATTTCTTTAGCAAGTTCAGAGAAAAACTATCTAATGGCTCAATATAATTTGCTTAAAGCAGTAGGTTTGCTTAATAGCCAATATCTAAAACTTAAGTAATTGTTTGATTTTTTAGGCTAAAAAATAAATATATTGCTAATGAGAACAAAATGTGTACATTTATTTCATGATTCGAGTGTTAAAAAATTTAAAAAAAGAGGCAAAAAATGACGAAAAATAACCTAAAAGTAGTTAAATCTACTAAAGATCAAGAAATGGACGTTAAAGAAAAGAACAAAGCGTTAGACGCTGCGATAGCTCAAATTACAGATAATTTTGGAAAAGGCTCTGTAATGAAGCTTGGTGAAAAGAGAGCTATGGATATTGAATCTGTTTCAACAGGTTCTTTAAGTCTTGATTTAGCTTTAGGTATAGGTGGATTACCAAAAGGAAGAATTATTGAAGTTTATGGACCAGAGTCATCTGGAAAAACAACATTAGCATTACAAGTTGTTGCTGAAGCTCAAAAATCTGGTGGAATTTGTGCATTCGTTGATGCAGAACATGCATTAGATCCAGTTTATGCAAAAAAATTAGGTGTAAATACTGAAGAACTGTTAATTTCTCAGCCAGATACTGGTGAACAAGCATTAGAAATCGCTGATACACTAGTAAAATCAGGCTCTATTTCAGTAATCGTTATCGACTCTGTTGCAGCTTTAACTCCTAAAGCCGAAATCGAAGGAGAGATGGGAGATCATCATGTTGGTCTTCAATCAAGATTAATGAGTCAGGCTTTGAGAAAATTAACTGGTTCAATATCAAACACAAATACAATGATGATTTTCATCAACCAAATCAGAATGAAAATTGGAGTTATGTTTGGAAGTCCAGAGACAACATCAGGCGGTAATGCGCTTAAGTTTTACTCATCTGTAAGAATGGATATTAGAAGAATTGGTGCAATCAAAGATAAAGATGAAATTATTGGTAACTCTACAAGAGTGAAAGTAGTTA